>DAOUDZ010000048.1:0-20455 GCA_034430575.1 Dehalococcoidales bacterium | reverse complement strand
AGCCAGAACTCTATCTCGGCGCCGAGGTCGCTCGGGTCATCCATGTTGGTCCCGAAACAGCAGAAGATTTCAATAAAAGGATGTGAATGCGGCGTGATTCCGACCCCTTCCTTCTTCATCCTTTCCGCCATCTCCGGCGTAATTATCATCTGCCTCTGGTCCTTCATTGTAGAAGGCCACTGCCAGGTGCACTCCGCGTAGATGGCGCCCGGGATAACATCTTCATCCATCCAGATAACGTGCTCCAGCGGCATGCGGTAGCCGTCGCGGTATCCCTGGCCTATCTTCTGGTCGCCTTTGAAGCCGGGCATAACCACGCCCTGTTTGAGCTCCGTGCAAATGTATTTACCGTATTTAGATTCTGCCATTGTAGCGCCTCCTTTCTCCGGTACTATTATAAACCCTGACCCTGGATTATGCTAATAATGGAGTCATAGTGCAGGGTCGGGAAAGGAGTAAGCCGGGGTGCCGACAGGTAGAGCTTTTTGGCAGGCTTATGCCCTCGTATAATTATCTGTGGATTCGCTTGCTAGCGGAGTCGTTCACGGTTTCTGGAATTCTGCGAACAGCTCTCCCATTATCTTATCGTGCCGGGCGAGAAACTCTTCACGGGTGTCCATGAAAGAGGGAAGCGCCCATTCCATCTGGTTCAGGTTCCGGGCGATAACCGGGAGCCAGTTGTACGGTACGGATAATAAAATCAGCCCCTCCGGATATACTTTCCGCGATTTCATGCCGAAGGTCAGGCCGGTGGGCACGTAGTTGATATTGCCGCTCTGGAACGGGTACGTAAAGAGCCAGGCACAGGCTCCCACCATGGACACCTTGCTCGACCATATTTCGCCCGTGGAATAGCTGGCGGCCCTCAATAAAATTTCGGTCTGGGCGGGGGCGGCGATGAAGAACAGCAGGTCCGGCTGGAATGTCAGCTCGTTCAATCTGGCAAAGGCGACGTAGTTGACCACTCCCCTGGAAAACGTGGGGGATTGCCGGTTCATTTTGCCGTTAGCGCGCGGTTCCTGGAAGATACCGTATTTTATCCCCACCTGCCCGCTTTCGGCGATTGGCGAAGGGTCTTCGAACCCCAGTGTCGCCCTCCCGCCGCAGTCCTCGTTGTCTTTATTGATGTAAAAAGGTTTCTCCCTGTCTTGGGCCTCCCTGACCATTTCGCACAGGGCCATGGTTTTATCCAGTTGTTCCATACCTTCCGGTCGGGATATCAGAAACTTGACGCCTACCGGTGGATACTCAAGGTCGAGCTTGCTGAAGACGGATAAATCGGTTTTATAGTTGCTCATCTTAACCTCCCTGTAAGATATTTATCCGGTTGCGGCGGGGGACAGCTTCTTATCCGTCAGCTATCCTGATAGCGCCGTATTATTTCCTCGGTGGCTTTCTTAAAATAGTTATTTCTTTCGTCGTCGTTTAATTTATATGCGGGGAGCTCCCATTGCATCTCCTGCAAATTTACCCTTAGTGCGGGGAGCAGGTCATAAGGTACGGATACCAGCATCAGTCCTTCCGGGAAGACCTTTCTGGCCTTCATGCCGTAACCGAGGCCGGTAACGGAATAGTTCGCCTCGCCGCTTACGAAAGGATGGACGAACAGCCAGGCGCACATTATCGCCGGGGTGGTCCGGGTGGTCAATAGCTTGCCCGTGGAGTAGCTCAAAGCCCTTAGTAAAATCTCCGCCTGGCTTACGCTGGCCGTGAATACGATGATATCGGGCTCGAACGATAGTTTATCCGCGGGGGAGAATGCGACGTATCTAACGGTATCCCTGGCCAGCTTGGGGATGTACTGGTATATCCTCCGGTTGGCGCGCGCTTCCTGATAAATTCCGTCCGCCGCGCCTATTTCCCCGCTCTCAAAAAACGGCTCCGGGTCTTTCATGCCCAGCAGCAGTGACCCCATGCAGGCAAAGTTATCTTTTTCGGCGTAGAACGGGGCCGATTCCTGGGCTTTCCGGAACATCTCGCAAAAGGCTAGCCCCGTATCCAGCTTTTTTATGCCGTCCGGTCTATTCAGCAGGAACTTGATGCCCACGGGCTTTCTCTCGAAGTTGAATTTATCAAATACGGAATAGTCTCGCTTGTTCGACTCCATAGCTGCCTCCTTAATTATGGCCCGTCCCGGTAGTTGGGCATTTCCTGTCGGAGTTCGTTCAGACGGACTTCGAATCTCTTAAAGTGCTCTTCCCTGCCTGAAGAACGCCAGCTGCGGTATAAGTTGGCATCCTGCAGGTTTTCAAGTACGGTAGGCATCATGTTCCACGGTATGGATATGAGAAACACGCCTTCCGGGAAATCCATGTTTATCGCCTGCATGCCCAGGCTAAGGCCGGTGACCGTAAAGTTCATTTTGCCGCTTATGACGGGATAAATATACATCCAGGCACACGCCAGAACCGGCGTTCCCTTACAGGACCAGCAATCACCGGAAGTATAGCTGTCTGCCCTTAATATCGACCGCGCCTGCCCCACGTTGGCCGCGATTACGACGACATCGGGGTCGAAGGTCAGCTGGTCTACGGCGGAGAAAGCGACATAATTGACCGTGCCTTTCAGCATCCTGGGGGCGTACTGGTAGAGCTTCCGGTTGGCGCGCGGCTCTTTAAAGAGCCCCGCCCCTCCCCCGGCCGCCCCGCTGACCAGGGCCGGTTCGGGGTCTCTCATGCCCAGCAGCATCGGCTCGACGCATATAAAATCTTCTTCCTGCACGTAAAAAGGGTCTGTTTCCTGCGCTTCTTTGAACATCTCGCAGAAAGCCCGTTTTTCTTTTATCCTCTCGATACCCTCGGGTCTGGTTGGCAGGAACTTAACGCCTACGGGTTTCCTTTCCAGATTAAGTTTTTCCAGCGCGGAGTAGTCTCTCGGAGTGGACATCACACTTTACCTCCTTCATCGATAATGATAATTCGCTCGTCGCTATCTGAAGCAGACAGGGCGAAGTGTCTAACGGGCATACTTTCTATTTGAGATATGTCAATACCCCGTATTATATAGCTATCCGCCTCTCATCATACCGGGGAGCCAGAGGCTTATCTGGGGAACGGCTATCAGGAGGGCCAGGAAGATAAACAGGGCTATCAGGAATGGCAGCACCCCGCGGAGAAGCTTGTCCACCGGGATGTCAAAGGCGGTTCTCATCATGAACAGTTCCAGGCCCATCGGCGGCGTAATCAGGCCTATCTGCATGTTGACCACGTAGAGAACGCCGAACCATATCGGGTCAAACCCCAGGGATAAAATCACGGGAACGAAGATTGGCACTGTCAGCAGCATAATGGTTATGGCGTCGATAAAGCAGCCCAGGATTAAAAGCAGGATATTTATGCTGATAATCACCAGCCAGGGAGATAGTCCTCCGGAGGTGACGAAACCGGTTATCGTCTTGACCACGCCGGAACTGCCGATTACGTAAGAAAACAGCCAGGCTCCTATCATCATGAATAGAATCATGCCGTTAATTATCGCCGTTTCTTTTAACGCCCGCTTCAACCCTTCCCAGCGAAGGCGAAAAACGGTGACTCCTATAATCAGCACCACCACGCAACCTACGCCCGCTGCTTCGGTGGGGGAGGCTATACCCATGTAAATAGAGCCCAGGATAGAGAGCATCACCACCACTATCGGCCAGACCCGCTTGAGTGAAGAGAAACGCTTTTTCCAGGTAATACCGCCTACGGGGGGGCCGAGCTTCGGATTATGCCAGCATATTATTACGGCCACCGCTGCCAGCATAAAAGCTAAAATAACGCCCGGCACCATACCGGCCATGAAGAGATGGCCTATGGATGTCTCCGAGAGGACGCCATAGATAATCATACCGGCGCTGGGCGGGATTAAGGGTCCGAGAACGCCGCCGCAGCACAGTCCGCCCATGGCCAGCCCCTTGTCATAACCGTACCTCTTAAATTCCGGTTCGGCCACTTTGCCCACCGCCAGGATAGTAGCGGTGCTGGTACCTATGGCGGCGGCCATGGCGGCTTCTCCCCAGATGCTGGTAACGATGAGACCGCCGGGAATACGTGATAACCAGTTCCGGGCGGCCTCGTATATATCTTCGCCTATTTTCGTTTCGGCGATAAGACAGGCGATGAGGACGAACAGGGGCAGAGGCGTCCAGTTGATGTTGTAGAGGGTATTGAACGTGGTCCAGCCTACTTTCTCCAGGCTGAAAGCACCGTAGGTGAAGTAGGCGACAAGCAGAGCGGTAAATCCCAGGGCGAAGATAACCGGCATCCCCATCAGCATGAGAAAGAGCATGCCCGCTACACATACAATGGCCCCTGTAGTAAAGTCCATAAATACCTCTATTAATATTTACCGGAGCGGTATCACGTCTGTTCCTGTCTTTTACCGCTGCACAACAGGTAAACGCCTCTGAAGAATTTCCCTATGAGAATGATGCAAAGCAGGGTATAGCCGAAAGGTATAACGAATTTAATAGGTGCCAGCGGTAGCCGCCACGTCGACTGGCTGACCTGGCCGATTTCCAGCGCGTAGAGCGCGTTGCCCAGGCTCTTCCAGGTAAGTACGCCGCAGAAAACGAGCGCCATTAGCGGGAAAATAGTGTTGATAACAATCAATTTCATCGTGGAGGGAAAACGGGAGGCGAGAAGGTCGTTCCTAACGTTCTGGTCCAGCTTCTCTACGCCGGCTACGGCCAGCACGCCGCAGAACAGGAGAAACATGGTGCTTAGCTCATAGGCAAAGGGGTCGGGAGCATGGAATGCATATCGCTTGACCACGCCGTAGGTTTCCACCCATGCCATCAGCAGTATCAGCGTACCGCTCACCATCAGGAGCAGTTGACTGACACGGCCAATCCAGTGATCCAGTTTCTGCATCACTCTTATAAACAAATTTATCACTCCAGGTTGGAATTAACGCTTGTTGCACGCAGAGTAACCGCCCGCGACTCCGGAGCCGCGGGCGTATATCACCCTCTCTTCTCATTTAACGGGGAAACTTGGCGTTTGCCGCATCAACGATTGCCATTACCTTCACGCCAAAGTCACCGTAAATAGCCATCTGTTCGTCGATGATTCCCTGGCAGGCGTCTTTCCACCTGTCTACCTCTGCTGCGGGCACTTCATATATCTCTACCCCGGCAGCGGTTATCAGTTCGAAATCTTTAACCCATTCGCCTCTTAGCCACTCGTCGATGACGGTCGATTGCTTCTGCGCTTCTTCAAGCATTATGTCCTGGACGTCCTTGGGCAGACTGTTCCAGGTATTCAGGTTGACGGAAAATCCGTGGACAGCCGGGACCATATAAGCTGATGTCATATATTTACCGACATCGGTTAGCATGAATATGCGTATGGCTGCCGGTGCCGTTATCACCGCATCTACCGTTCCCTTCTCCATCAGCGAATAGGAATCGGTGTACGGCACGCCGGTTACCGGGGCACCGCCCAGTGCTTCTACCATGGACGCGATTGATGGAGAGATAGCCTGCACCAGCAGTCCGTCCCAGTCCTCCAGTGTTTTAACCGGCTTGGTGGATGAAAGTGCCATCCCGGTATAGTTATGGAGACAGAGCAGCTTCTGGTTGAACTGGTTTTCCAGTATTTCGCCGTATAGCGGGTATAGACCCGGCACCGCCTCGATATGTGCGTCAAGGTTATTAAACAGGAAGGGCATTTCCACTATGCCCAGCTTCGGCTCGTCAAAAGAGTGAAAGTTAGGGGTAACCGCACCTATGTCGGCTGCTCCGGTCCTCACCCCATCGAGAAGCTCCATAAATGAGAGCATCTGTTCCGCCCCGTAATACTCGATAGTGTAATCCGGGCCGCAACGCGCGTTGAACGCATCTACGAAGGCCACCTCGACATCGATATATTCCATCGTAGCGGCGCTGGCCATCTTCAGGACTACCGGTTCAGGCGCGGGAGCCGGTTCAGGCGCGGGAGCTGGTTCGGGTGCTGGCGCCGGTGCTGGTTCGGGTTCCGGTTCGGCGCAGGATACGAAGCTCCCGACCGCCATTAAAATGAGGGCCATGGCAATCAATATCATTAGTAGTTTTTTCATTTTTCCTTCCTCTCCTTTTAAAGGTTTTAGATAGTTTTGCTTCATCTTATTACCTGTGCGTTAGCTATCACCCCCTTTGCCCGGAAAAATTCTGTAATACTATCGGTAATGCGGTTGGAACCTGCCGCGACTTCTCTTATCGTTTCATCAATTCTCGGCTCCAGACGACTTACCGGACCTACAAGGCTTAGAGCGACCGGCGAGAGGTAGTTTTTGATTGGGGCGGATATGCACAAAGCTTCGGGAATCCTCTCCCCGTAGCTGACGGCATATCCCTGCCGTCTTATCTCCTTTGCCTGTGCCATCAGCTCCTCTTTATCGACAATAGAATGCTCGGTCACCCGGCTGATTTTGATATTATTCAAAGCTGTCTGCAACTCGTCATCGTCAAGCTGGGATAGCAGCACTTTAGCCGTCGCTCCGACATATACCGACCCTACGGGGTCGGGCCCGGCAACGACCTTTAACTCGAACTTACTCTGGATTTCATAGAGACGGATATACTGAAGACCGACCATGATGTTCAGCTCCACGGTCTCTCCCGAGAAATCCCATAAACGCCTTAGCTCCTCCAGGGCACAGTTAATCAGGTAATGATGGTTTGCCTGCGGATTGGATGCAATCCGGTTAATCAATGGCCCCAGATAATACTTGTGGGTAACCGGGTCCTGCGTTACCAGCAGCATTTCCTCCAGTGTTTTAAGTAACCTGTAGACCGTAGGTTTGGAAAGTTCACAGCTATTGGCGATATCCGTCACGGTGTTGATAGCGTTGGTCAAACAGAAGAGTATGTTTACGGCACGGTAGACGGCCTTTATGGCCGTCGGTTTCCGGTTAGAATCCGAGAATAAGTTTCGTAGCATGAAATAATTGTTGCTTTTTTGCACATTAGTATTATAGCATTAACAGACACGGTGTCAAGAATTAAAACTTTACCTGATTAACTCAAAAGAGTAATGGAATATGGGCAAATGGGAAACCGCATTAAGGAGATATTCATATGGCTTGGGATTATAAGGTTGTCCAGGGGCCGAAGGAAAGACACCTTAACAGGATAATTTTTGGGGAGGAGCTGGGTAAGTTTGATAAACAAGGGTGGGAGCTGGTGACTGCCTTTACCACGCAGGGAGGAATCGTCGGCACGGGCTGAAAAGAATACGAAAGAATATATTACATATTCCGTAGTGCCATCAAATGAGAATTTTGGTTAAGTAACCGGAGGATTAAATTTTACTGATTAATCAATCCTGATTGTCTAGAGACAAACATGGGCTGAAGATATCCTCAGCCCATGTGCGTTTCGCAGATTAAATTGAACTTACCTGCTATCTCTTACTTTACGGAAGCAATCACTGCAATACACCGGTCTGCCCTGGCTGGGTTCGAAGGGTACTTCAGTTTCCTTACCGCAATCGGCGCACACCGCGGGGAACATCTGTCGAGGCCTGTAACCGTAGCTGTTACCTCTGTTCCCGTAGCGCTCGGCCTTCCTTGCCTGACGGCATTCGGGACAGCGTTTGGGCTCGTTGGTGTAGCCTCTCGACTGGAATTGCTCCTGTTCCTCGGCGCTAAAAGTAAAAGAATTACCGCAATCGGAACACTGGAGGGTCTTGTCCTCAAAAGTCATTGGATGACCTCCTCTCTCAATCATTTAGTTAGAGCTTGGGCCATCCAATACTTGATATAAATCTATTAGAACTATTAAGAAGTTTGTATTAGCCAAAACTTGAACTATGTATACATTATATATTAAAAATCACTATTCTGCAAATTGGGAATGTAAATCAGCTTCCTCTCTTAGAAAATTAACGGTGGTGGAGCCGGGGGGATTCGAACCCCCTACCTCCTGCTTGCAAAGCAGGCGTTCTCCCGATTGAACTACGGCCCCGCGCTGACCTCAAAATTATAGCATATCCTGGGAACACTTTATATACCTGCCGCCACCCCCTTCCTTGTCACCCACGCGCATTGTTGCTATACTGGAAATGTTGTTTTTCAAGACGGGGTAACTATGAATTACGAGACCATTATCGGACTGGAAGTCCATGCCCAGCTATTAACTAAGAGTAAAATGTTCTGCCGCTGCAGCACCGACTACGCCAGCACGCCCCCCAATACCCACGTCTGCCCGGTGTGTATGGGTATGCCCGGCGTCCTCCCCGTCATCAACCGCCAGGCTGTCGAATACACCATGATGACAGCCCTCGCCCTCAACTCCCCCATCTCTGAATTCACCAAGTTCGACCGTAAAAATTACCCCTATCCTGACCTTATGAAAGGCTACCAGATTTCCCAGTACGACGCCCCCATCGGTCAGAAAGGCTGGCTCACCATAGAAGTCGACGGCCAGACGAAGAAGATAGGCATTACCCGCGTTCACCTTGAAGAAGATACCGCCAAGCTGATGCACCGCAGCTCCCCGGATGGAGAAGACTACAGCTTGGTGGATATCAACCGCTCCGGTTGTCCCCTCATGGAAATCGTCGGCGAGCCGGACCTGCGCTCCCCGGAAGAAGCCCGCCAGTACCTCATCAAGCTGCGCACCATTCTGCAGTACCTGGGCGTCTCCACCGGCAACATGGAGGAGGGCAGCTTCCGCTGCGATGCTAATATCAGCCTCCTCCCGGAAGGCGGTAAAGAATATACCCCCAAGGTGGAAGTCAAGAACATGAACAGCTTTAAGGCGGTTTACCTGGCCATGGAGTATGAAGCCAAACGACAACGCAAGGCTGTCGCCGAGGGGAAGAAACTCGTACAGGAAACGCGGGGCTGGGTGGAGGACAAGGGCAAGGGCAAGACCGTCTCCCAGCGCAGCAAGGAATACGCCCACGACTACCGTTACTTCCCCGAGCCGGACCTCCCTCCACTGATTATCGGGCGCGACTGGGTGGAAGAGGTCAGAAAAAAGCTCCCCGAGCTACCCGAGGCACGGCGTGATCGCTTTATGGCCGAATACGCCCTGCCGCGTTACGATGCCGATTTACTCACCGGCTCCAAAGCCATGGCGGAATATTACGAAGAAGGCGCCGGCGTCAGTCAGGAAGTATCGCCGAAAGAGGTGAGCAACTGGCTCCTCGGCGAAGTTAGCCGTATCATCAATGCCGATAATATAGATATTGACGGGTTTAGAAAAAAGGTAAACCCACCGATGCTTTTCGGGCTGATATTGAGCTCCCACGGCGCCGTTAACGCGGCCACGGCTAAAACGGTTCTCGAAGATATGTTCAAAACCGGCAGGACCGCCGATGAAATCATCAAAGAAAGCGGCCTTAGCCAGATTAGTGATACTCAAGAGCTTGAGAAAATAGTCGCCGAAGTGATAAACTCTAATGTACAGCCTGTTGCCGACTTTAAAGCCGGGAAAGAAACGGCCCTGAAATTTTTGGTTGGTCAGGTAATGAAGGCAACAAAGGGTCGTGCTAACCCGCAGTTGGTTAACGAAGTGCTGAAGCAGAAACTTGCTGAAGCCTGAAATCCGGCAACTGGAGAATGAAGAATGTCAACTTATTTATATATAGCGCAGATTGTCGTCGCCGTGGCCCTGATAATGGTCGCCATGCTTCAGGTGCGGGGTGGTGGCCTGGGTGGTATCTTCGGCCAGGCGGATACGGTATTTCGCACCAAGCGCGGCGTGGAAAAAACGCTCTTCCAGCTTACCATCGCCCTGGTGGTAATTTTCCTCGTCCTCTCCATAGTATCGCTCCGGGTAGGTTCCTGATTCGCGGTAGAATCCATGGATGCTATAGTAACCTTTACCTCTGATTTCGGTCTGGCTGATGCCTATGTCGCCGCCATGAAAGGCGTGGTGCTGGATATCAACCCCGGGGCGCGGCTGGTTGATATATGCCACTCTGTCAAACCACAGAATATCTCACAGGCTGCTTTTGTCTTGAGTACGGCCTGCGGGTTCTTTCCCACCCGCACTGTCCACCTGGTAGTGGTCGACCCCGGCGTCGGCACCGAAAGGAGGGCGGTTATTTTAAGAACGCCCGAAGCCGACTTCGTGGCGCCGGACAACGGCGTCCTGACTTATATCATTCAAAAGTATGCATCCGGAAAGGCTGTTGACGGTCATCAGAGACTGTCGGACGCGGAGGCTTTCGCCATTACCGAGTCGCGCTTCTGGAGATCGCCGGTCAGTCCTACCTTCCACGGACGTGATATCTTCGCCCCCGTCGCCGCCCACCTCTCTCTGGGAACGCCCCCGTCCGCTTTCGGCGACCCCGTAGGTTCCCTGGTGGTGCTGCCGCTGCCCCGCCCCCGCCGCGCGCCGGATGGCGCGCTGGTCGGCAATATCCTGCACATTGATAATTTCGGCAACCTGATAACCAGTATCAAAAGCGGCGACCTTCCCGGGGAGCCCGGTGAGATTACAATAGAAGTCGGCGGCGAGGTAATTCATGGGATGAGCATTACCTATGGAGAGGCCGAGGGTCTGCTGGCCTTAATTGGCAGCAGCGACCACCTGGAAATATCGTTGAAAGACGGTGATGCCGGCGCCTTCCTCGATGCTGGAATAGGTGACGAGGTAAAAATAAAAGCCGTTCGTTAAGAAATAGTACCGTTTTCAGGCTAACCGCTATTGACAAATACGAGCGGGTTTGCTACTCTGCTTGGCAGGATAACTAAGGAGGTGCGGAGATGCAGGCTTATTGCATGAAGTGCAGGAAAAAGGTAGAGATTAAAAATCCCCAATCGGTTACCCTCAAGAATGGACGCCCGGCGACTCAAGGTGTATGCCCCGGCTGTGGCACCAAGGTGTTTCGTATCGGCAAAGGCTAATACTCCTGCGGCGCTCCTCCAATAAAAATATAGTAACCAGAATCGGCATAATTTTGGTGACTCCCATATAGCAGGTTACCCGTCGGCAGGTGTGTGACGTTATGAGAACTTGTGGACGACTGTGGTTAGCTGCTGTAGGAGGTTATGTGCAGGGTCTGAATGGGGGGGCACGGCGTACGCTGTGCCTTTTTTATATTTAACGTTTCCTCTTCCAGACCGTGCCTGCCGCCGTATCTTATAAATTTATACCAAGTTCTTTCATAATACTGTCAAGAGATTCTTCAGAGGGAACACTCTTAAATGAAATGTTTGTGCCTGATTTATTGTCTTCGATTATAACCCCAAGTTCACTCAGATTGTTTCGTATTTCATCGGCCCGCTGCCAGTTCTTTGCTTTGCGGCATTCCAAACGCTCATCAATAAGGCGAGTAACCCGAGCTTTCACCTTTTCTGGTATGACTGTAGCTTTTATAGTAGCCTTTAATCCAATCTTCGCTGAGAGTTTTACATTAAATACTCGTGGAATTTTTAATCCTAGTACTTCTCGTGCCAGCGATACGAGAGAGTTTTGAGCCTCAGTAATACTAATACCCGCGTCTCCAGCTTGGTTTATCTCCCTGGCTAAGTCAAACAGGAGACCGAGCGCCTGCGAGGTGTTGAAGTCGTCATCCATAGCTTCTTCAAACCTTTTCCGGTAGAGCATGGCATCCAGCGCCTCCCCTTTACCCCCGGCGTCATCCCGCGTAACCGCCTGCCGCAGCCTCTCGGCCCCCCGCTCCGCCGCCTCCAGCGCCTCTTCCGTGTAGGTCAGCGGGCTGCGGTAGTACGAGCTTAAAATGAAAATCCGTATGGCGTCGGCGCCATACTTTTGCAGGGCTTCCCGTATCGTTATCAGGTTCCCCAGGCTCTTACTCATTTTGTCGGCGCCCAGTTGCACCAGGCCGTTGTGCAGCCAGTATTTGGCAAATGGCTTCTTCCCGGTAAAGCTCTCGGATTGAGCGATTTCGTTTTCATGGTGGGGAAAGACCAGGTCCTGCCCGCCGCCGTGGATGTCAATGGTCTGTCCCAGGTATTTCAGCGACATGGTGCTGCACTCGATGTGCCACCCTGGTCTTCCCTTGCCCCAGGGGCTGGGCCATTCCGGTTCCCCCGGCTTGGCCGCCTTCCAGAGGACAAAGTCCATGGGGTCTTCCTTACCCCCCCCGATTTCACAGGTTGTCCCGGACCTCATGGAGTCCAGGTTGCGGTGAGACAGCTTACCGTAGTCGGGCACGTTTCTCACCCGGAAATAGACGCTGCCCCTGGCCGGATAGGCATACCCCTTGTCTATTAAACCCTGTATCACTTCAATCATGTCTGGTATTACATCGGTGGCATAGGGGTTTTTATCGGGTGGCTCAATATTCAGTAATTCCATGTCCTCTACATAGCTGGCGGTAAATTTCTCCGCTAGTTCTCGCGTGGACACACCGCGCTGGTTAGCCCGTTCTATAATCTTGTCGTCAATGTCGGTAACATTCTGCACGAACCTGACCTTGTAGCCGCGGTATTTGAGGTAGCGCCGGATGACATCAAAGATAATGTAGCTCATGGCGTGCCCGAGGTGGGCGTCATCGTAGGGGGTCACGCCGCAGACATACATCGTCACCACTTCGCCCTGGGGCTGAAACTCCTCTTTTTTACCGGAGAGAGTGTTAAATACCTTCATCTTTACCGCCTTCTATCAGAGCTACGGCGTACACCGCGATGCCTTCCCCCCGCCCGATTGACCCCAGCCCGTTATTACTGCTGGCCTTGACACTGACCTGCTCGATTTTTATACTGAGCGTCTTGCCCAGCGTTGCGCGCATATCGTCAATATACTCGCGGAGTCGGGGCCTTTCCACCACGATGGTAGCGTCGATATTGACCACCTGCCAACCCTTCGCCGCCAGTTTTCCTTTTACTTCTTCGAGCAGTACCAGGCTGGAGATATCTTTATACTGTGGCTCGCCCGGCGGGAAGTGCTGCCCGATATCCCCCAGCGCCGCCGCCCCCAGCAATGCGTCGATGATGGCATGGGTGAGGGCGTCGCCGTCGCTCCAGCCTTCCAGTCCTTCGTCGAAAGGTATGTGTACTCCCCCCAGCACCAGTTTCCGCCCCGGTACGAGGGGGTGCGTGTCGTAGCCGGTTCCTATCCTCATGTTATTTTTCACGTTTCTTTAGTAAAATTTCCGCCAGCGCGAGGTCGTCGGGCGTGGTTATCTTTATATTATCATATGAGCCCGTGTAGAGCTTAACTTTATGTCCCAGCCGCTCCACCAGGGAGGCGTCGTCGGTAACGTCGCGGGCGTCCTGTTTGTGGGCTATCTGGATAACATCGAAGCGGAAGACCTGTGGAGTCTGTACCGACCTTAGATTTTGACGTGGCGGCGTCTGGTGCACTATCTCGCCCGGCCCCACGACCTTGATGGTGTCCGTCACCGGCACGGCCGCCGCAGCCGCGCCCGTTTCTTTAGCCACCTCCAGCCCCCGCTCGATTAAGTCCACCGTTACCAGCGGACGGGCGCCGTCATGGATAATGACCCAGTCGAAGTCGTTGAGCCGCTTTAGCCCCGCCGCCGCCGAGTCCTGCCGCCGCTCCCCCCCCAGGCAGATGTCGCTCACCTTCGACCATTCCGGGCCGGTTACCAGCGCGCGGCACCGGTTTTCTTTGTCCCCACTCACCACCACCACTATCTGGTCGACGAGGGGGGACTCCTGGAAGGGACGCGTAGCCCGGAGCAGGACGGGCACGCCGCCGAGCGGCGCGAAGACTTTATCCACGCCCCCCATCCTTTTCCCCTCCCCGGCGGCAACTATTATAGCGGCGACTTTTTGTTTTTTAGTGCTCATATATTATGCTCCTGAAAGCCTCTGTTTCACTTGCAGGTATGGATTTTGCCCAAAAGCTCATATATTTTTTCTGCGACACTATCGGTGTTTTTCAATACCTCGGAATTAGAAAATCTTAATACCGTCAGGCCGAGGCTCCGCATGTATTCGTCTCGAACCCTGTCATTGCTGGCCGTATTCTCCGTAAAATGTTGGCTGCCGTCAACTTCAACCACCAGCTTTGCTTTTGGACAGTAGAAATCAACGATGTAATCCCCGACTGGTTTTTGACGGTAAAACACGTAACCGAGGTGTTTCAACCGAATTCTTGTCCATAAACGTCTTTCAGCTTCCGTCATCTTGCCTCGGAGACTTTTTGATAATTCCTTTAGATTCTTGTTATACGGAATCACTGAATCCTTCTCACTCTCCCTTTAACAAAGGGAGACGATGTCTTCTTCTTTTAGTATCATCATTTGCTACCTGGTCTTTTGTCCCCCTTTCGTAAAGGGGGATTAAGGAGGATTTTGCCCCCTCCCCCGCCGCCACGATGATTGCTGCTACTTTTTGCTTTTTAATGTTCATAATTAATCCCCGTTATCATTTTGTCATTCCCGCTCAGGCGGGAATCCAGTTCTTTTCTACCTCACTTCCTTATCTCCCTACCTGTAACAAAGGGCAAGACCTCAATTTGTCTTTGCATCCACGAATTGTTACATTCAAAGTTTTTCTACAAATTTCTGAAAGCCCTGCAGAGGTTTTATTCCCACGTGTGAGAAACCTTCCTCATCAATTTTCATATCAATACCCATATAATTGCTAATAATCTGAGCTAAAATATCTCTCAACTCAATACTTCCTTCCCAGCCTGGGTCACAAGTTACTTTATGACACACCATTGATCTGCCTTCTTCATCATTAAAAAGCATTGCCTCCAATACAGATACTATTGGCTTATTGCACTTCTCACAGAACAGTATAGGAACGTACTTACCATTGTCACTTATAAGTTTAATTGCGCCCATTCTACCCTCCTTTTTTCCGTTCTCATCTATTCCCACGCAAACCGCCATCGCACCATCGGCGGCTTATCCCGCAGTTTGCCCCGCCCCAAAATCCCTCTCTAACTCTCCCTTTACGAAAGGGAGAGGATGACCGCACAAGCTCTAATATCAATGCCTTAACCCAATCTGTCTCCCTCCTTCGTAAGGAGGGATTAAGGGAGATTTTCTCCTCTCCTCCCCACCAGTCCCTCGTTTATCGCCTCCCTCAAGCTCCCCACCGCCACTATTTCAATATCTTTAGCGGGCGCGCTCTTGGCCCCCACTTTAGGTACTATACATCTTTTAAAGCCCAGCCGCGCCGCTTCGTTGAGTCGGCGCTCCAACTGTGAGGCCGCCCTCAGCTCTCCGCTCAGCCCCACCTCACCCACCGCCGCCGTCTGTGGCTTGACCTCCATGTCGCGGTAGCTGGAGGCAATCGCCAGTGCCATGCCCAGGTCCGCCGCCGGCTCGCCTACCCGCAGCCCGCCGGTCACGTTGACCATGATATCCTGGTTGCCCAGCTTCAAGCCCGCCCGCTTCGTCAGCACCGCCGTCACCAGCAGCAGTCGATTGAAGTCCACGCCGTTGGCGGTGCGCCGCGGCATCCCGAAAGCGGTGGTCGTCGTCAGGGCCTGTATCTCTACCAGCAAAGGCCGGCTGCCCTCTATCGTGGGCACCACCGCCGAGCCTATCGCCTCCGCCCCGCGCTGTGCCAGGAAAGCCCGCGAGGGGTTTTCCACCTCTATCATGCCCTGCTCTTTCATCTCGAACACGCCCACCTCGTTGGTGGAACCGTATCTATTTTTCACGCAGCGCAGGAGACGGTAGGCGCTGAAAGGCTCGCCTTCCAGGTACAGGACGACGTCGACGATGTGCTCCAGCACGCGCGGGCCGGCGATGGCGCCCTCTTTGGTGACGTGCCCGGTGATAAAGACCGGCACGCCTTTGAGCTTGCCCCACTGCATCAGCCTCATGGTGCACTCGCGCACCTGCCCGATGCTCCCCGCCGCCGACTCCATTCCCGCGACGAATACCGTCTGGATGGAATCTACCACGAGCAGCCCCGGCCCCACCTGCTCCGCCTGCTCCAGCACCGCCTCGAGGTCGGTCTCCGCCATGATGAAAAGCCCCGCGCCGTCGAGGTTCAATCTCTCCGCCCGGAGCTTTATCTGGTGCACCGTTTCCTCGCCGGTGACGTAGACCACCCGACTGTGCTTGTGGGCCATGGATGCCGATGCTTGTAATAAAAGCGTCGATTTGC
The DNA here is from genome assembly GCA_034430575.1 of Dehalococcoidales bacterium. Lineage (GTDB taxonomy): Bacteria > Chloroflexota > Dehalococcoidia > Dehalococcoidales > RBG-16-60-22 > JAFGPF01. The sequence continues at coordinate 4,477 of DAOUDZ010000048.1, read as the reverse complement.
CGATTCCGGGGTCGCCGCTGATGAGCACCAGGGAACCGGCTACAAGACCGCCGCCCAGCACCCGGTTGAATTCGGGGAGGGGTAAAGGGGAACGGTCGGCGTCTTTAATGACCACCTGTGATAGCTCCTGGGGAGGGGAGAGGGGATTAAGCGGACGGTTCGCTGCCGGGGATGTCCTGACCGTCATCTCCACGAAGGTGTTCCACTGCTGGCAGTCCGGGCAGCGCCCCAGCCATTTTGCGCTCTCTTTACCGCACTCCTGGCACACGAACATGACTTTATCCGACTTACTCACAAAATGACTTTACAGGATTTTATGTATTTAGGCAAGGAAGGCATACAGGGCATTAGCCATTTGCCCGGCGCGCATGTCGCCAGGAACCATAACCATCTTGTTCATAACGTAAGACCAGCTCAGCCTGGCATCAAGGTCGACTACCATCAATGAACCGCCCGCTCCGCCCCAGTAGAAAGTCCGAGGGTTCGGACCTATCGGTACGTCCTTACTCACAAGACCGAATCCCAGCCCATAACGGACGGGCATGTTCATTACCAGGTCGGTGTCGTAGCATTGCTCCTCGATTGCTTTCTCGATGGTCGGCAGCCCCATCAGGCGTACGCTGTCCAGTTCGCCGCCACAGGCCATGGCAGCCCCTACCCTTGCCATCGCCCGCGCGTTGCCGTGTCCGTTCCCTGCCGGAATCTCAGCAGCCCGCCATGCCCTTCCCTTATTGTAATCAGTGACTGGGGGATTCGACATGTATTTCCCAATTAATGAATCGGGATTGATATCATTGATGTCAACGTAGCCGGGATCTCCCGGCTTCAGTACCGGTGGCGGTATGATCTCACCCACGCGGTAGTCATGCTCTTCAGGAACGCCTATGTGAAAGTCGGCGTTCAGAGGCGCGGCGACCTCTTCCCGGAAAAATGTTCCCAGTGTCTTACCTGTGATACGCCGTACCACTTCGCCTATGAGGTAACCGAAGGTGAGGGCATGGTAGCCGCAGTGTTTGCCGGGTTCCCACTCTGGCTTCTGCTTTTCCAGCATTTTAATTATGCGTTCCCAGTCATAGAGCGCTTCTACCGGAATCGGTTCGTCAAAAACGGCTAGTCCGGCCTGGTGGCTTAAAATATACCTCACCGGTATTTTCTCTTTTCCGGCCTGCGCGAACTCCGGCCAGTACTTGCTCACCGGTGCGTCCGGGTCGAGTTGCCCCCGGTCAATAAGCATATGAGCGCATATAGCCGTCATCACCTTGGTCGTTGAAAAGACGTTGACGATGGTTTCTTTTTCCCACGGGCGAGTCCGGGCGGCGTCGGCGTAGCCTCCCCAGATATCCACCACGAACTTGCCGTCCACCGTTGCCGCGAACGATGCCCCCACTTCCAAATCATCCTCGAAGTTTTTCCGGAACGCTTCCTTCACCGCGGTAAACTTATCGTCGCAATAACCCTGTACTTCTACATCCATGGTTCACCTCCCTACTCGCTTAACGAATAACTTTACAGGATTTGATTGAATTAGGCAAGGGAGACGGTAGGGAAATATTCGTTATTCGTTTTTAAAATAAATTTGCAAATTCCGAATGTAAACAGCTACGGGTGTTCGTTTTTCGTTATATGTTAAGTTAGCTTCAAAAACCGGGTATTCGTTTTTAGAGTTATGGTAAGCCCTTCGACAGGCTCAGGATGAACTGTTAATAGTATAGAGCAGACAAGGCAGAAAAGAAAGAGGATTTTGTCCTGCCGCCATGATTTGAGCGTGAGTTTGCGGGATTTACAGGAAGAAGGCAAGGGAGGGAGTTTTTAACGGTATTTTATTTCTTTGCCACCCCGCCCCTCGTATGTTATCTAATCCCACCCAAACCTCCCTCGCACCATCTTCGGCTTATCCCGTAGATTTCTGCCGACAGTTTCCCCCCTTTGAAAAAGGGGGATTAAGGGGGATTAATTAAGCGCCTATCCCCCCAGGAACTTAAGACCGCTGATGTAGACGCCCGTAATGATGGCCGTGGTAATCACCCCCGCCACGCACGGCCCCATCGCGAACGGGAGAATCATGGCCTTCTTGTTCACCGCCATGGCGCATTTTTGCGCCACCTTGGCCGTGGTCGGAATGCAGGACACGGCGGCGATGCCCAGCAACGGATTAAAAGGCTCCTTGGAAATCTTGCGGAATATCAGGCCACCGGCGATTCCCCCAAGCCCCGAAAGCAGCAGGGCAATCACCCCCAGCGCCAGCAGCAGCAGCACCTTGGAGTTCAGGATGATATCGACTCCCAGCAGCGCCCCCAGCGTGAAGCCGAGGAAAAGCGTCGAGCCGTAAAGGAGCGGACCGGAGAGAAACTCGACAAAACGCGTGATGCCAGCTTCCTTGATGGACAGTCCCAGAAAGAAAGAGGCGAACAGCGGTGCCGCCACCGGGAAGAGGAAGCACAGCAGGGTAAGCGTGGCGATGCAGAAGGCGAACTTGGCTCCGGCTGGGACCTTCGGTATCGTGCGCCAGTCCATCTCCGTCTCCCGCATTCTCCGCGGTATTATCCTCACCAGGAACGGGTAGCCCGCGTAAATTACGCCCAGGTAGACATAAGCCACCACGGTTATCGGCACGAAAAGGTCTTTCGCCATCATCAGTGAGCCGTACAGCACCATCGGTCCGTCCGCCCCGCCCACCAGCGCTATCGAGGCCGCCTCGTTCGGCAGTAGCCCCATGGACATGGCGATGGGCAGGGTCGCTATCGTCCCCAGCTCGGCGAATATCGCCAGGAAAAGGCTCATGCCCGGCCTGGCCAGCAGGATATCGATATCGGTTATCGCCCCGATGCCCATGAAAACGAGGCAGGCGATTAGCCCGTTGCTGAACATGAAAGTGTAGACCGGCTGCAGGAAGTCCACCTGCAGGAAATACATCAGCTCTTGCAGGTTTCCCGCCAGCGGATTGACGAAGAGAGTCCCCACCGGCCCCGCCTCCGTCATTATCAGCCCGCCCACCTGGCTGGCCTCCAGCACCATCAGGCCGCCGTTGACGGCTATCATCCCTATCCCCAGCGGCAGCATTATCAGGGCTTCCAGGACCTTCTTATAGGCGAGGTAGATGAATACCAGCCCCAGCGCCACCAGCAGCAGCCTGCCGAGGGCAATCGAAGGCTCCATGATGAAGAAGGTGTAGATACCCTGGAAAAACTCTAAAAAGAACATCGGTTAATACCGCCCTCAACGGTTATTTCTGTCTTCAACGATTATTATCGTCTTCAACTCTCCGGCTTGGCGCCTTCTTCCGCGGTGCTGTTTTTTCTATGGACGATACGCGCGATAATCTTGACGATGAAGGCCACGCACACGGCGATAATGGCAGCCACGCCGTAGGTTATCAAAGCGAATATCCAGGGATGAAATTCCATAATAACCTGCTGTTTATCTTGTTATTTAAGGACCTCTTCGCCTCCGGCCTATTATGTCATTGCGAGTCCTCACGCTGCGCTCAGGATAAACGAAGCGAAGCAATCCGTTGCTATCCTCAATACTCGATAACGGCAATCGTATCACCGGGCTTGACCACCTGGTCGACGGCGACCTTTATCTCGGTTATCGTGCCGTCCACCGGCGCCAGTATCGGGTTTTCCATTTTCATGGACTCCAGCACGCAGATGGTATCGCCCTCTTTAACGGCATCACCCACCTTAACATCAACGCTTATTATCTTCCCGGTAATAGGAACTTCTACGGTCTCTCTTGCCAATTCTCAAGCTCCTTTCTGATTGCCCCCATAATTCAAAAGGGCGGTGGGCTCAACTCTCTGAACTCGCCGCCCCATTATACTGGAATCGGTTTTACAAGTCACGCAGGACTATTTAGCGGCACCGACCGCTATATTCGGAAGCGAGAAATTATCCTTAGATTCTATGACCATCTCGCCGTCTTTCAGGTCCACGACGACATAAGAGACGTAAGAGTCTTCCTGGACTTTAAACTCGGAGGTATCTTTTATTCTGCGTTCCGGCTTGTCCTTGGACACTTCCTTCAGCTGCTCTTTGATGATATTCTCGACCTTAAATTTAATGCTTTTTGTCGAAAATATCTTGAGCATGTCTCCGTCTCGCTCGGCCATGAGAATTTCGGGAGTTATTATTAAGTTATCTTCCACCTGCTCTGCCGGCAGGGTAACGGGGATTTCTTTAACAACTCTAAGTACGTCATCGATTATATCCTGATTCTTGATAGTTGCTGCTATCTCAAAAATCCTGTCAAAGACCTTGAATTCCTCGCGCAGAACGGCTTCCGAGAGCTTATCTTCCACCATGCTCTGAATGATCCGGCGCAGCGGCCGCGCCCCGTATTCCTCGTTGTAACCCTTTTCACCCAGAAAATCTTTGGCTGTATTGGTTACATCCAGGTTGATGTCCTTCTCAAGCAACTGCTTGGTAACGTTCACCAGCATTAAATCGACTATCTGGCGTATCTGTTCCTTGGTCAG
>DAOUDZ010000047.1:0-3577 GCA_034430575.1 Dehalococcoidales bacterium | reverse complement strand
TATTAAAGCTGCGGCTGCCTGGGCTTTCCAAACGTGGGGTTCGGGTTCTCCGTACTGGCAGAAGCTGCATGATTGGATTCAGAACGTGTGGAAACCGGCTCAAGCCGCAGCTCAGGCCGCAGAAGATGTAACTACCCCTTCATTCCCTGCTGTTCCTACATACAACACTGCGGCTGAATCTCTCGAGCTGCCCGATATCGGAATGCCGGCTTACCCTGACTCTGAACAAGCTGTCGCCGGGGAGGAAATCCCAACTTTTATAGAAGCGGCCGCCGCCGAAACGAGTCCCTGGCTAAAATACGCCCTGCTGGGTCTGGGTGCTTACATATTCTATGACAGCTTTGTCAAGTCTCAGCCTCCTAGGAGACGCCGTAAATCAATTTCGCGGAGGCGTCGCAGACGTTGAGGTAGAAAAAAATGAGTCTGTTTTCAGCCAGCGAAGCTGAACAAATTCGCTCAGTCGTTTCTGATTTCCCCGTTATTCTCGATCGTGCGATCGAAGATTGGGCCAAGTATAAGGTGGCCGTAAAAGTTGGTGTCTTTACCCCGCGGGTGCCTTATGTGCTTCCTCCTGAACTGATCGATCAGCAGGACCAGATCCTCGACTGGTTCTCTGAGTTTCCTCGCCTATGGGAGACAATCCGCCCCAATTTTGTTATGACGCCCGAAGGAACATCATTATCTCGCGTCTCACCGATTGTAGGCAAAGCTGACAACTTTGTTGCTAGGCTGAAATCCGAAACTGTCGATTCGGGACTGGGAGCGGTTCCGATTATAATCATTGCCGGCGTTCTGATTGCCGGTCTTTTAGGCGTGGCCGGGGCTATTTGGGCTATCGGCTACGTTAAAAAGCAGGCTAACATCTCCGGCATTATCGATGAGGTCGTGGCCGGTCGCGTCAGTGAGGATGTACTGCGCCAGGCCATCGAACAAGAACAATCCGGTGGCATGTTTGCCGGACTGGGTAATTTTGCAAAATGGGTCGCGATCGCCATCGTGGCCGCGCTCGTCTTGCCTCAGGTGTTTAAAAAATGAAAATCACGTCCCAACAGATAAAAGCTGCTGAATTCAAAGGCCATCTCTACGGCGTTCGGTTCGATGGTATGCAGGAAATGACCAAGGGCAGATCTCCGATGTATACCTGGACCGATCTCGTTACCGGTAATACTTTCTTGACTAAAACGATCAAGGAATTGCCCAACAAGGTCATTGCTCTACGCAAGAAATACTCCAATCCACCGCTCGAAAGAATTGTGTCTAAGGCTGTCAAGTTGTCTCGAAAGTTCTACGGTTTCGATCCCCGCAAGATCAAAAGCATAGATGTTCATTGGCCGAAGTCTCTTACCTGTCTTGGCTTATGTTCGCAGGTAAGCTATGTCTCTGACAAGACGGACGGTAAAATGCGAGAATACTATCATCGTTTTAACGGCAAGGTAACGCTCTTCGCGGGTGTGCCGTCTCAGAAAAACGGTGAAAATCTTTTGATAATAAAAGGCAAATTCAAGATTCAGCCGGAAGGCATTACCGGTTGATAAGGAGGTTTATATGAAAGTTCCGGTAGTCGAAAACCCGCGCCGATCCAGGCGTAGAAGAAGTTACAGCGCCAAGCAAAGGGCAGCCGGTTTCGGTGGTAAGCGATCTATGCGCCGACCTCGAGCTCGTTCTCGATCTCGTTCTCGCCGGCGAAATCCGGCTTTGGCTACTCTGTCCAATCCCCGTACTCGCCGCCGCCGTAGCTATACGACCTACAAAACCTATCGGCGACATTACTCTTACAAACGGCGCCGCAATCCTTTCCTGGGCGGTCTGACCTCGATGCTCGATCTCTCCACCGCCGCTTCCGTAGCGGGCGGCATTGTCGTCAGTCGGTTGACGCCTGGTTTGATCGCCAAAGTCTGGCCCGGTGTACCTCGGGTCGGTCTACCCGGCATGGCGGTACGTCTGGGTGGTGTGCTTATGGTTGCTTTTGGCATGAGAAGTTTGCTGGGAGCTCGCTATAATCGCGTCACGGCCGGAATCGTGGCCGGAGGAATCGGCTACATGCTCTATGAGCTGGCCGATCAATACCTGTTGCCGGCGGTCGGTCTTTCCGGAATAGGCTATAATAGCTATGTCACCGAAGGCGATCTTCGGGGAATGGGCCTGTCCGGTTATCGTGTGCCCAACGCTCGTCTGTCCGGCTATCAGCCAGGTCAGAGGATGGTTGATGAGGTCCTTCAAGCGTAGATGAGGTCCTTCAAATTTAGATAATCGAAGCAAGAAAGAATTAAAAAGGGAGCTAAAAAATGCGATATGCAAAAGTTGAAAACCAGTTGACTCAGCCGATTTATGACACTGTTCAACTGGCTGCTGCTGTCGGTCAAACGGTCAATTTCTTTTCGGTGCCTCTTAACGGAGTCCTGGCCGGCGCCGTTAACAAGACTTATGCCCATACTAATCTGATTCAGGCCGGTCGGCTCGAGAAAGGTATCAACATGATTATCGAGGGATTTACCCTCGCTGTCCGTGACACTGCGACCGGTGGCGCACGGGTGACTCTGGCTGATTACCTGTTGATCTACGATACCGGGCACCTGAATTTCTTGATCGGTAACGTTTCTTTCAATCACCTGCCGTGTACTCATGTACCTGCCGGGGCGCAGGAAACGCAGTATTTCTCGAACATTGCGGCCGCCGCGACTGAATATAAGATGGGTCATGGTCTGAGTTCGGTTGCTAACATGTACCGCCTGAACAGTCCGATCATTCTGGAAGACCAGGAAAGCATTCAAGTCGACCTGTTTATTGGCGGTACGATTGCCGCCGTGACGGATGTGACCTTCACCTTCTGGGGTGAACAGACCAGGCCGGTACGATAATACACCATTCCCTATGTGGGGAACGGATTTGGTAAAAAGCCCGGGCCAATCAGCAACCGGCCCGGGCACAAAAAGGGGTGCTATATGCCTAACGAAAAGACTTACCTGCAATACTTTTGTTACTCGACCGGCTGGATAACTCTGGCGGCGGCCGCTGGAGCGGTTGGTAATGCCACGCTCTCAATTGGGGCTGATGCCAATTTCATGGCTCGGTACATGACGATCGCCGTCAAGCAGGCGAATGTTCTTGTTACCAACTGGGGCGGTAGCGTGCAGATTAACGATTCCGGCGTGGCACGTGACCTGTTTAACATTAACACGGTCGTTCAGGCGTTTCAGGGGTCGGGCCAGTTGCCCTATCCGTTCGATCCGCCGCGCGTCTTTGCCCGAAACACAGGAGTGGTCGTGACTTTCGTCAACAACGTTGCTACGGCTACCGAGGTGCAGCTCGTTTTACACGGCAGCAAGGTATTTCGGACTATGACGGAATTTGAAGGTCAAATCAGTGGCTAATGTGATTTGGGGAAAACGACCGGGTATTGTGCCTGGTCGTCGGCATCATCCGGTTATTTCACTGCCGCCGGCGTCTGATCTGACTCAAGCGCCGGCGCCATCGACCGTCAGTGATCTTGATGAGGCTCAACGGCGACTTTCGGCGGAAGCCAAAGCCCTGAGTCTGGCTTTGGTGCATCGGGGGACGGACGAAATCTTGTCTCTTT
>DAOUDZ010000046.1:0-12070 GCA_034430575.1 Dehalococcoidales bacterium | reverse complement strand
TTAAGAAAGAGGTAACGGAAATGGCAGAAAAGAAAAATGCCAAGTATGTTGTCGATTACGATAAACCCTTCGGGGAACTCCCGGCGCACCGCCTAAAGATGGACCCTGAATTCGTTAAAAGGATAGTCCACGTAGGCCCCGATACCGTGCCCGACGCCGAGTTCTACAGCGAGGCCAAGTGGATATTGCCCGGTTCCAAAGAGGAAATCCGGGAGGTAGAATCGCACACGCACGACTTCGGGGAGCTAATCGGCTGCTTCGGCTTTAACTACGACGACATCCAGGACCTGGGCGCGGAGATAGAGTTCACCGTCGATAACAAGACATACAAGATAGACAAGAGCTTTGCGTCTTTCGTGCCGGCGGGCGTACAGCACGGGCCGTTAATCATCAGGAACGTGAAAAGGCCGATATTCCACTTTATCGCCGCAACTACCCCTAAATACGAATAGCGGGCAGCTCTTTAACAGGTGGTTATCGCCGGGGCGCGTGAAACATCTTACGACCTAACCCAGCCTGACGGGCGGGGGAGGCAGGTTAAACTTCACCGGTTCCGGAGCCGGCAACTTGCTTCTTCTCTTGAAGTCGAGCAAAATCGGTATAGCCAGTCCCACGGTTAACAACAATGTCAGCACGTCGGTAACCGGGAACGCCATCCACACGCCGTCTATCCCCCATAATTGGGGGAATATCAGAACCGTGGGAAGCAGGAACAGGGCCGACCTCGCCAGCGAGGCAACAATCGCCTGAATCACCTTGCCGATTGCCTGAAAGATGAGCTGACCGACCATCATCAAGCCTATGACGGGCATCACGGCGAAGACACGCTTGGAGGCGTAAACGCTCACCTCGATAAGCCCGGCGTCATCGGTGAAGACGCGGAGGAACGGCTCCGGGGAGAAATAGAGAATGAGAAAGGCCAGAGTGCTTATGGCACTCGCGTAAGTAACGGCCAGCCTGATTGCTTTTAAAGCCCTGTCAAAGCGCCTGGCGCCATAATTGAAACCGAGTATCGGCTGGAGTCCCTGCCCGATGACCATGCCCGGCATCAGGGCGAACATCATAATACGGTGGATAATCCCGAAGGCCGATATGTGAAGGTCTCCCCCGTAGGAAACGAGCAGCCTGTTGACGAAAATGGAAGCCACGCTCCCCGCGACCGTCATGGCCAGCGCGGAAATCCCGATGGCAAGGATATCTCTCATTATCTGCCATTGAATAATCAGGTTCTTGGGAAGCAGCTTCAAAAAGCTCTTTCCGGAAATATGATAGCTCAAGAAGTAGATGCTGGAGATAAACTGGGCTACCACCGTTGCCAGGGCAGCCCCCCTGACTCCCATGTCCAGGGGTATAATTAACACGGCATCGAACGCTATGTTAAGTCCGGCGCCGATAATCATGCCTATCATGGGGACGCGAGCGTTTCCCTCGGCTCTGATGAGGGTATTCATGGACATGGCGAAGGTCTGGAAAAACATTCCGTAGAGGATAATCGTCATATAGTCGTGGGCATAGGGAAGGATAGTATCCGACGCGCCCATGAGCCGAAGCCAGAAGTCAACATTGGAAAGACCGATAATCATGACTACGGCGGACAGTATAATGGTGCCGCTAAAGGCGTTGCCGAGGGCATGTTGCGCTCTGGGGATATTATTAGCTCCGATTAATCTGGAAATGAGCGACGCGCCGCCCATACCCATCATCTGCCCGATGCCCATCGAGAGCATTTGGATGGGGAAGACTATGGAAAGTCCCGCGATACCCAGCGGGCCGACGTAATGACCGATAAATATGGTATCGACGACATTGTACAATGTCATTACGAACATCCCGAGGAAGGCGGGGAGGGTCAGTTTTATCAGCAGTCCGCCTATCTGGTCGTCATCAAGTACGTTTTTACTGCGATTATCCATATTTCTATATGTGTTTGCCCGGTTTATTTAACAACCCGGCTGCTCTCCGCGGTTTCCAGCAGTTTATCTGACGGCAACGTATCCAGGCCATCCCGTTCCTGCATTGCGGCTGCTTTACGGAACTGGCTTATAACGGGCGAAATCAAGCAGACGACCAACAAGAAAGTGAGTGCGTCAGAGGCCGGGAAAGAGAGGAAGACGCCGCCCAGCTGCCAGAAGTGAGATAGTATCAATACCATCGGTATTAAAAACACCACCGGCCTGACAATGGCCGTAATAAAAGCCTGCATGCCCTTACCTATTGCCTGGAATATCAGCTGACCGACCATGATGAGACCCATAAAGGGCATGGATAGAAATACGAGCTTGGCCGTATAAATCCCTATGGAAATCAGCTCTGGGTCTTTACTGAATACCTGAATAAAAATCTGCGGGCTGAAATAAAGCACCAGAAACGCGAATAAACTCAACGACGTAGCAACAATAGCGGCTATTTTTATCGACTTAAGGGCGAGATTATAGCGCCCGGCCCCGTAGTTATAGCCGAGTATCGGCTGGAGGCCCTGCCCGATGACTATACCCGGCATTATGGCGAACATCATGACTCGCTGGATGATGCCGAATGCCCCCAGGGCGATATCGCCGCCGTAGGTGGACACCATGTTAATCAACAGCATCGCGGAAAGACTGCCGGCTACCGTCTGGGCGAACGAAGCCATACCTACAGAGAACATACGTTTCAGTATCGATAAATCCGGACGAAGGTTGCGCAGGCGGATTTTCAGGTAGCTGCTGCCGGATAAATAGTAAGCCAGGAGGTATACCATTGAAACCGTCTGCCCGATAACGGTACCCATGGCGGCTCCCCTGACTCCCATTTTCAGCCAGACGATGAAAATGGCATCGAGGATGATGTTCAAACCGGCTCCGAGAATCATGGCTGTCATCCCGACACGGGCATTACCCTCGGCCCGGGCGTAGTTGAGCAATGCCATGGCTAAAATATTGAAAACCGAGCCGATGATGATGATAAACAGGTATTCCCGGGCATAAGGGAGGACTGCCTCGGAGGCGCCAATCAGCTTGAGCCAGAAATCGATAAAGGGCAGAATGGCGACCATGGCCAGTACGCCCAGTAAGATGCTGAGACTGATGCCGTTGCCGAGGGCCAGCTCCGCCCCTTCTTTATCACCGGACCCGAGGAGCCTGGAGACCAGCGAGGCGCCGCCCATGCCCACCATCATGGAGAGACCCATGACCAGCATCTGAAGCGGGAAGGCGATGGAAAGTCCGGCGATGGCGAGCGTACCGACGAATTGACCGATAAAGATGGTATTTACAACGTTGTACAACGCCTGGACGAACATCCCGAAAAAGGCCGGCGCGGACAGTTTGAGCAACAGCCAGCCAATACGGTCTGTATCGAGTATATTATGATTTGGAGGTTGATTTTGCATAGATATTCTTCACACTTCCTTGAGGGTATTACCGTACCAGAAGGATATTCGTCCCGTTTACTGTAGTTTCAACAGCGTATCCCGCAGAGTTCGTAATGAATGAGATAAGGCTTCAATTTCTGCATCATTGAGGCAGGATATATATTCCCGTACGGCGTTGAGTATATTATTTTGATGTATTACCAGGAATTTCTTGCCCTTGCCGGTAAGGGCAATGTTCAGAGTACGTCTATCGGCGGAGTCCATCTCCCTTTCAACCAGATTCAACTCCACCAGTTTGTCAATGAGGTGGGTCATTTGAGCCTTGGCTATAAGCAGCTTTTTACCGATTTCAGCAGGATGCAGGGTGCCTTCTTCTTTCAGCACTATCATAATTTCAAAATGGGGGAACTTAATGTCCACATCGATATCCGCCAGGGTAACGTTAATCAGTTTACGGCGTATAATCCTGAAAATAAGCGGCGGTATGGAGAGTAAATCCACGGCAACGTGTCCTAAATATTCGCTGCTCATAAGAGCTTTCCTCCTGTCATCTTTTTCAGGATGTTAGTATAGATACTTAATAATATATTTGTTGAAATGTATATATACTATATAGTTTACATTATAAACTATAATTATGAGAAAGTCAATGGTATATTGCCAGGGTTACTCCCGGAATATGGGTGGGGGTTTTTCCTAACCGGGCGGCTATTTAAAACAGGTTCGTTTCATCTAGCCGAGTATGTGCAGCAGGAAAGGGATGCTGGCCAGGCTGACCAGCGTGGTGAGAAATACCACGCTGGAAACCATCTCCGCCTCGCTCCGGTACTTGGTCGCCAGTATTGTCGATGCTGCCGCCGCCGGCATGGCCGAGTCCAGGATAACTACCGAACGGTATATGCCGGTGATGTTGAGCGCGCTGACTATTCCCAGTCCTATCGCCAGCCCGACTCCCATCCGCAGGAAACAGGCCAATACAGTCGTCGGGAAAGACTTTATTCTAACCCTGGAGAGATTGTGCCCCAGGACGAGTAACACGAGAGGGATGGCCATCATTGAGACAAAATCCAGCGAGTCGACTATTAGCCCGGGCACCCTGACATTCAGGAAATTCAGTAACAGGCCTATAACGGCCGCATAGATAACCGGCTGCCGGAGCATCTCTTTCATATTTTCCTTCCACCGCTTCCCCGCCATGACATATATTCCCAGAGTGTACATTAATGCAACGTTCGGTATATAGAACAACGTCGCGCCCACAAGCCCTTCCACCCCGTACGCCAGATATATTACGGGAAACGGAATGTTAACCGTATTCATCATCGATATAGAGATATAAAGCCCGGAATGCTTCTGCCTGATAAGCTTGAAGACCAGCCAGGCGATTACCAGACAGCCGAGCATAATAATGAGGGAGGACGCCCACATTTTAGCCGCGTCTGTTAATACGATTTCTTTGTTGAGCAGACTCACCAGTACCAGGGCGGGCACGCCGATATATAGAGTAATATCGACAACGGGAGTAATGTTGATTCTGGTAAATCTACCTACCAGGTATCCCAGGAAAATAGCAAAGAACGTGGGCAGGACTATCTCAATAATATCCGGCATGATACTTTAAATCATACAAAATTACGTGACGGTCAGTCTACTGCTAAGGTGAACTAGCGCGTCATCTGTCCAGATGCTATGATGATAAACAGCGAAGTAATTTATAATGAACGCAAATTTGACATTTATGGGCGCCGCCCGCGGCGTGACCGGCTCGCGGTACCTGCTAGAGGTCAACAATTTAAAACTGCTGGTAGACTGCGGCCTTTACCAGGAGAGGAAATTACAGTACAGAAACTGGGAGCCGTTTAAGGTCCCGCCGAAAGAAATCGACGCCGTCCTGGTGACGCACGCCCATTTAGACCATTGCGGTCTGCTCCCCAAGCTGGTCAGCGAGGGGTTCCGGGGCAGGATAATCTGCACGCCGGCTACCGCCGACATCACCAGAATCATTCTCCTGGACTCCGCCAAGATACAGGAAGAAGACGCCGCGTATAAGAAAAAGAGGCATATCCGCGAAGGCAGACAGGTCCCCTATCCCGAAATCCCGCTCTACACAATCGCCGATGCAGAGACAACATTCCCGCTGTTCGATACCGTAGATTACGGAGAGCCGGTAAACATCGGCGATGGTATCGAGGCCACCTTTCATGATGCCGGACACGTGCTCGGCTCCTCTATGATAAAGCTGTTAATCAGCCAGGGGGAAGAAAAAAGGAGCATCGTCTTTTCCGGGGATATCGGCAGGTGGGACCGTCCGATGCTGCAGGACCCGAGTTTCTTCCGCAAGACGGACTACATCGTGATGGAGTCGACCTACGGCGACCGGGAACACGAGGGGAAGAATGAAATAGACGAGGACCTTGCGGAAATAGTAAACGCGGCCTTTGAATCAGGCGGCAATATCATCGTCCCCAGCTTCGCCCTGCAGCGCGCCCAGGAAATTATGTACTACCTCAACGTCCTGATTCTGGAAAAACGCATTCCGGCCTTGGATGTCTATCTCGACAGCCCGATGGCGATAAGAATCACCGGGGTATTCAAGCGCTACCACGAGCTTTTCGACCGGGAGATGAAGAAGCTGCTGCAAAACCGGCAGTCGCCTTTCGACTTTTCCGGTCTGAAAATGGTGGAGTCCGTGGAAGACTCCAAGGCCCTGAACTACCTCAAGGGCACGCATATGATTATTGCCGGCTCGGGGATGTGCACCGGCGGCCGGATAAAGCACCACCTGGTCAATAATATATCGCGGCCGGAAAGCACGATATTATTCATCGGCTACCAGGCGGAAGGCACACTGGGCAGACGTATAGTCGACGGCGCGAAGAGGGCCAGAATCTTCGGGCAACCGCGAGCCATCCGTGCCAGAATAGCCCAGATACACGGCTTCTCGGCCCATGCCGACCGCGGTGACCTCATGAAATGGCTCTCCAAGCTTTCGGCGGAGCCCAAACATGTTTTCATAACCCACGGAGAGAAAACCGCCGCCGAGCATTTCAGCGCATTTCTACGGGAAAAAACCGGCTACGAGACATCGGTGCCGGCGTACGGCACCAGAGTACGGCTGGAATAATTGCGTCCGCATTATTCAGGGAGGGACCATGCACGACGAATACGAAATCAATAAACTTGAAAAAGAAGAGTCCTGGCGGATGTTCCGTATCATCGGGGAGATGGTGGAGGGATTCGACAGCCTGGCCGATATCGAACCGGCCGTGACGGTATACGGTTCCGCCCGCCTTCAACCTGAAAACGAGCTTTATTCACAGACTGAAGAAGTCGCTTACCTGCTCGGCAAGGCCGGATTCAATATCATGACCGGCGGCGGGCCCGGCGTCATGGAGGCCGCCAACAAGGGGGCGGCCCGGGCGGGAGTAAAATCAGTTGGACTGAACATCAAGCTGCCCCAGGAACAGGTATGCAACGATTACGCTACCAAGTCGATTACGTTCCACCACTTCTTCGTAAGGAAGGTCATGCTGGTGAAATACGCCACGGCCTTTATCATCATGCCCGGCGGACTGGGCACCCTGGACGAAGTAACCGAGGTGCTGACGCTGATACAAACGGAGAAGATAAAGCCCTTCCCGGTAATACTGTTTTCCACCGAATACTGGCGCGGCTTTCTCGACTGGTTGAAAAAGACGGTGCTGGACTGCGGCGCAATATCCGAGGAAGACTTCGACCTGTTGCGCGTCTTCGACTCCCCTAAAGACGTGGTAGGCGCAGTGAAAAAATGGTACCAGAAACAGCAGGTTACGGGTAAGAAGGCGTTACAGGCATAAGTATAGACTGTTTACCGCGTGATTTCCCGTTAAGATACGCCGCTTTTCCAGTCCCCGGCCTTCTGCATAAGCTCCCCGGCGGTTTTTTGGGCGGCCGGCGTGTAGCGCGAGCCGCCGATCATCACCGCCAGCTCGTTCAGTCGCGAATCATCATCAAGGGTTTCGATGCTGCTGATGGTACGCTCGCCCACCGCCCGTTTGGCGACCCTGTAGTGAGCGTCGGCGAAGGCGGCAATCTGGGGCAGGTGGGTCACGCAGATTACCTGATGGTTCCTCGAAAGGTTCCAGAGCTTCCTGCCGATGACTTCACCACTCCGTCCGCCGATACCGATATCTATTTCATCGAAGATGAGTACTGGAATCGTATCCGCCCCGGCCAGGGCACTCTTCAAGGCCAGCATGAAGCGCGAGATTTCACCGGTCGAGGCAATCCTGTCCAGTGGTTTCATGGGCTCGCCGGGATTCGTCGACGCCATGAATATCACATCGTCAACACCGGTGGAGTCGAACCGGTAGCTCGCGCCATCGGGAAAAGGTATTCCTTCCGGAGAGGACTCCTGCCGGATGGACACATCAAATTCCACCTGCGCCATAGAAAGGTCGGCAAGCTCTTTCTTCACCGCCGCGGCCAGTTTTTCAGCGGCCTGACGGCGCTGCGCGGAAAGCCGCGCCGCAAGGGCACCCATCTCCTTTTTAAGCTGCGCCCGCCGCGCTTCCAGCCGCTCGCGCCGCTCGCCGGAAGAAGTCAGCCCCTCCAGTTCGGCTTCCGCCTTTGCCAGGTAGTCCAGCGCCGCTCCTATGGAACCTCCGTACTTCCTCTTGAGACTCCGGAGGAGTTCGAGCCTGGTCTGCACTTCCTCGAGGCGCGACGGGTCATAGTTCAAACTATCGCCGTAGGAGCGGACTTCACGCGCCAGCTCTTCGAGCCCGTGCACCAACTCCTCGAGATAGCCGAGTTTCGCCTGTAAAGAGGGGTCTGCCTCAACGACATTCTTGAGCACGGGGAGAGCTTCGCTGACTCTATCCACCGCCGAGGAAGAAGCGGAGACACCGTCTTCGCCGTATATTATCCGGTAAATATTATAGGAAGCCGCCTTAAGCTTTTCCGCGGAGGCCAGGAGGGTCAGCTCCTTTTCCAGTTCTTCATCTTCTCCTTCCCGCAGCTCCGCCTTTCCTATTTCGTCAATTTGAAAAGCAAGCAGTTCTTTCTGCCGGGCCAGTTCCTGCTCGTCACGGGATAACGCCTTAATGTCACGTTCTATTTGATGCAGTTCCGCAGCCATGGCGCTGAAATTGTGTCTCATCCCCCCGGTATGCGCGTAGGCATCCAGGAAATCCAGGTGCCTGTCTTTGTCCAGCAGCGAAAGGTGCTGGCTCTGACCGTGAATATCGACCAAGGCCGCGCCGATGTCCCGCAGCAGGGAGCGTGATACCGCCTGCCGGTTAACCCGCGGCGTGGTGCGTCCCTGCCGTCGAAAATCGCAGGCGAGGAGCATGGCATCGTCATCGGCTTCCAGCCCTTTCTCCGTCAGCAAAGCCCGGAGCGACTTATCTCTTTCGTCGCGTTCCACATGGAAAGCGCCCTCGACCCGGGCTTCGTCAGAGCCGTGGCGGATGTCTTCTTCCCGCACCTGGCCGGAGAGGAGGGACTCCACGGCATCCACCACCAGCGACTTACCGGCGCCGGTCTCCCCGGTGATGACGTTCAGCCCCGCGGCGGGCTCCCAGGTTATCGCCTCGATAATGCCGAAACCTTTTACAGTCAGTTCATCCAGCATTCTTTATCCGTCTTCCTCTTTGCCGACAGTTTCCTTTTTATCCAGCGCAAATTCAAGATTTACCGGTATCTCCTGAAAGGGCAGCTGCAACGCCCGTTTAAGGTCGTTGGCGTTACGGGGCGCGTAGGCCTGCCAGTGGTTATTGAAGAAGGCGAAGAGCAGCTTCGATTTTTCTCCGGCGGTTCTGACCCTCTCGGCCAGTCCGTCGATTTCCTCCGGAGAGTAGAGATACCGGTAACGCGTTTCGCTATCGCCCGTCCACCATTCTCTGGCGTTCCGGCCGTGAAAGCGGAAGTAAGCGGTATCCGCCGTAAGCGGTATATCAGCCGCCACCGAGGATTGAAATTTCGGCTCGTCAATCTGCACCCAGGCCGTATTATGTTCCCGGAGGAACCGGGTAGTGCCGGCATCATCGCTCCAGCTGCGGTGCCGCAGCTCTACGGCGAGGGGGCACATGGGGAAGGCCCTAGTTATCGCGTCGATTAATTGCCGGCTATAACCATCGTTTTTGAAGCTGGGCGGAAACTGGGCCAGCAAGGCCCCGAGCCTGCCGCGCTTGACGAGTGGCTCCAGGCTGCGGTTGAAATCGTCAACGTCACGCTGTGAAATAACCGCCTCTTCGCCATAAGCTTCTTTATACATTTTGGGGTGGGTGAATTTCTGCCACAGCTTGACCGCGAACAGGAACCCCGGCGGGGTACGCCGCACCCAGTTTTCCACGTAGGCGGGGGCGGGGGGACGGTAGAACGAGCTGTTGATTTCCACGGTATTGAAGAACTGGCTGTAATACTCCAGCTCGATTATCTTGCCGGCGGGGTAGAAATAGCCTTTCCAGGTGCCTTCGCCTTTAGGGTAAGACCATCCCGAGGTGCCGATGTATAAATTGGCTTCAGAGGGCATTATTTCCCTCCCCCAGACTTTGAAAATATTATACCCCAACCGGCAGAGCGAATACCAAAAAAGAGAACCACCGGGCGGCAGATACCGCCACGATGGTCCTCCGGTTTTCCTTATTCCTTTTTCCGCTATTCAGCCGGCAAGAGCGGGGTGTACATACCCGCTTTCAGGATGGCGAACCTTAACGCCAGGCCGCCGATTATCTCGCTGACAACGGCAGTAATCAGCAGTCCGGATGAAGCCTCACCGACGAAATAGGTGGTGATGGATATAATAATCGGTATGGCTATGCCGAACAGGAAAACGCCAATCCAGAAGAGCGGTGCCAGACTGCCGCCTACGAGCCTCTTAACGGCGGCCTTGGCCGCCGTGCTACTGTAAGTGGTATTCCAGAGGTAAACGCCGATGATAATAGCCAGAGCAATCAGCACGACGCGGGTGACGTTCTCCAGCGCGATAAGCTGGGCATGGTCGCCGGCCATGGTGATTGCCAGTAGTATGGCCAGCCCTCCGGTAATACCGCAGGTAACGAATAGCACGGGTACGATTGCCGAATTCCAGACCTTAATGGCACTGACGTAGCTGACGGCGAAGCCGGTATAGATGGACTGGGCGAAGGCGAATATCCCGGCGAGCACCGTAAGCGCGGTAATGGCGCCGGTCGCTCCCGGGACCCACTGGGACAGGATAAGCTGAATCGTGGTAAAGCCGATGAACAGCATTATGAATATGAAGCCGCGGGCTATCCAGGACGTTCCCGGCTTCATAAACATCCGCCAGAACCGCATCGGGTGGCTAAGGTGCATCATATAAGATACACCCATGCAGAGGGCAAGCAGCCAGGCCACGAACATGCCCAACAGGCTATCGAAGTAGGCAGCCGCCAGGTACAGGCCGCCGCTGATACCCCCCAGGAAAAAAGCAAACGCAATAAAGTTTCCCCGGCCATCTATCCAGTCTTTCTGCTGCGTGTACTTCACCATAAATTCATATGGTTTCATCTGAATCATTTCCGTATGCCTCCCCTTTAATTTCTCGGTTAGTCAATATAGTATATCGACGGGTCCGTGTCAAACTCGGGATGGAAAGGATGACCGTGCTTTTCCTTGATAACGCGGTTAATCTCGCTATTGGGGTCATCCAGGTCACCAAAGTGTATCGCCTTGGTCGGGCAGCTGTTAACGCAGGCGGGGGTCGCTTCACGGTCGACGCCGGGCGTCAATCCCGCCGCCATACCGGAATCAATCCTCTCCTTGCAGAAGACGCATTTCTGCACGACACCCGGCTGGTGAGGATAAAGGTCCTTACCTACCTTCTCATGCTCGGTCAGTTCCTGACCCGGGAAATACTGCGCCTTGCCGTCTTCGTACATCGTGCGCATCTGGTAGGGGCAGGCAATCATGCAGTACCGGCAGCCCACGCACTTGTCCTCGTCAACCCAGACAATGCCGTCTTCACGCTGCTGTGTGGCCCCCGTAGGGCAGACCTTGACGCAGGGCGCGTCGGCGCAATGATTACAGCGCACGTTATATATGAGCTTGGTAACGGCGGGATACTTGCCGCTCTCGCCAATCAGGACCCTGTTCCAGAAGATGTCCGGCGGCAGGAAGTGCTCCGCCTTGCAGGCAAGGACGCACTCGTAGCACCCGATGCATCTTTTTTGCTCTATGGCCATTCCCCATCTCATAGTTTGTCACCTCCGGCTCCGTCGAATTCAATTCTGTGGTCAATCTTATAGACTTTAACGGTAGCCGCCGTTTCCTGGCTCCAGCATACCGGGCAGGCATGCTTGAAGTCTGATTCAAGTAGAATATTGAAGTTGGTACCCTTGCCGTAGGCAATAGGGGCACCCTTTGCCCAGGCGCCGGAGCAGGCGGATATCGCCACCGTCTGGGGGTGCTGGCCCTGCATTGTCTTGAGGGTACCGGTGGTCTTGCGGCCGTAGGGCGATTCCAGGCAGATAAGGTCGCCGTCTTTCAGTCCCTTCTTCTCGGCCATAGCCGTGTTCATGGTGATATTATAGGTATAGGGGTTGAGCCGGCTGACCTCGTCGAGCCAGGGCATTTCCATGGTATAGGTGCCGTTGTGGAGGATATCGCGATAGGAGAAGCTGTAGAGGTCAAACTCATCAGAAATTTCCTTGCCTACCTGCGGGGTAAAGTAACTGGTGAGAGGGGTAAACTGTTCCCAATCGAGTTCTATCCCAG
>DAOUDZ010000045.1:0-15257 GCA_034430575.1 Dehalococcoidales bacterium | reverse complement strand
AGGACCGAGAGGGACAGACCTCTGGTGTGCCAGTTGTTCCGCCAGGAGCATTGCTGGGTAGCTACGTCTGGAAGGGATAATCGCTGAAAGCATCTAAGTGAGAAGCCTACCCCAAGATAAGATCTCCCATCCTCCCCTTTCGGGGGGAGGGGTAAGACCGCAGGTAGACTACCTGTTTGATAGGCGGCGTGTGTAAGTGCAGTAATGTATTGAGCTAAGCCGTACTAATGGTCGAGGGCTTGACCTGCTTCAGGATTGGTATTAGATAGAGTTAAAAAGAAAGAGGGATAGAAATGTCCCTCTTTTTAATATACAACACAGATTAATTGGACGGTTCTCCACTTAGTAGTTCTTCGATCCTTTTATTCAAAGGTAATAATTTGCTTAAAGTGATATTGTGAAAATATTCAAATTCTTCATTCAATTTTGTCAGGGTATCAACATTCATGCTTTCAGGTTTATGCGCAAGTAATGTTACCTCTATTGCTTTTGAATTCTCTTTTGTCTGAGC
Organism: Dehalococcoidales bacterium; assembly: GCA_034430575.1. Lineage (GTDB taxonomy): Bacteria > Chloroflexota > Dehalococcoidia > Dehalococcoidales > RBG-16-60-22 > JAFGPF01. Next base: position 14,746 of record DAOUDZ010000045.1, on the reverse strand, counting down.
GGCCTTTACTTCTTTAATCATCTGTAGAAGTTGCGAATCGCTTAGTTGTCCAATAAGTACTTCAAGGTTAAATCGAGCTTCATCGCGTTTTCCAGTGGCTTCTTCCCAGCGCTTTATTGCTTCGCTCAATTGTGGCTTATCTTCTTTTTTATTAGCTTCACCCATTTGTACCATTAATGTCATTTCTTTATTTGAATATTCCAATGACATATTTATTGCTTCTCTAAGAGGTAATAGTACATGTTCTCGTGCTTTTATCAGTCTGTCAGTTCGTAATTCATACATGCGTAACTTTAGTTGTGAGTTGGTGTTAATATAGGCAACAATAGCTGTGATGATAGCACCTACTATAGCACCAGCTATTCCGATGAGTGCTCCTAAAACTAAATCAGACATTTGATGTCCTCTGATGATATTATTTCCCTTACTATTTCATCATTAGGTAAAATTGTCAAACTACTCCTCAATCCCACCCCCCTCGTTTCTCATCTTTTCCCACCCTGGCCGCCCTAGGGAAAATCCCTCTCTAACTCTCCCCTTACGAAGGGGAGAGGATGACTGTACAAACCGTATATCTTGGCTATAAGCTAATCTTTCCCTCCTTCGTAAGGAGGGATTAAGGGAGATTTAAACAGGGAGTAGCCTGCGGAGAGGGGCGCCAGCCCCTCTTTTTGTTTTGAAGGTAGATTACTTAAGAAGTCTGATAAACTCATCCATCGATAAATTGGCACCGTCAATAATAGAATCCAATGTGCCGGTATCAATACTCTTATGGTCGGGAACGACTACCTGAGCGAAAGGGCTGTCCCTTCTTAGCACGATATGGCTGCCCTTGCGGCGTTTAAAGTAAAACCCGGCGTTACCCAGTGCCCTGACGACTGCTTTACCGGATAATCCCCTGGGTAGCTTGCTCACCTGGCGGCAACCTCAAGCTCAATAGTGTCCCGGCCCACTTCTGTAGGCAGGGGAATTCCATCCTCAATGAGGGCTTCAACATAGGCCTCCATAGCCTCCTTGAGGTTCTTTTGGGCTTCGGCCTTGGTCTTACCCTGTGATACACAGCCTTTCAATGCCGGGGCATAAGCCACGTAGCCCGATTCCCGCCCTTTTTCAATAATAACGGTGTATTTCATTTTAGCCACCTCTGCTTATATGATAGCACAGAAAGATTATTAATTCTTTACCAGCGGGCTTGACCTGTTTCAAGGTTGGTATTAGATAATAGATAAAAAGAGAGACCCGCTGTATTAAGGCGGGTCTTTTTGGTTTAGAGAGTATATCTGCTCAAAATATCGCTGGCATTAAGTCCGTCCCGGAGTACTTGGGCGTCATGAACACTTCCAGGCAGTAGAAGGGTTTATCTACTTTTGCGTAGTTCAGGGGGCAGTGGTATACCCCGGGCGGTATAACAACGACGGTGGGGCTGTTGATTACATGTTTTTCTTTTTCTTCACCGAAGTAGAACTCCACTTCCGCCTCAAATTCCTTCATGTCCATCGGGTTTGAGCCGAAGAAGTAGAAATATTCCGTGAAATTGTGCTTATGGGTAGGCTCGTGGAACATGTACGGTTTCCTCACCGCCGTTAGTCCCATGCTTATTCTGGCGCCGGCGGGGATGATATGCTCCGGTACCGCGGCCAGCCCCATTCCTTCTCCGCCCCACTTGTTGTCTTTGATGACGTCTCTTATGAAATACCTGTTGTAATCAGGTTCGGTGACTCTTATTTCTTTCAGGTCTTCTCCCAAATCTACTCCCGAATATCCGTTGGTCATGAACATTTCCAGGCAGTAAAAGGGCTTGTTAACTTTGGCGTAGTTCAGGGGGCAGTGGTACACCCCCGGCGCGGCGACCACGATGGTGGGTCGGTTGATGACGTGTTTTTCCCGCTCCGGCCCGAAGGTATACTCTACTTCGGCATCGAATTCATGCATGTCCATCGGGTTTGAGCCGAAGAAGAGAAAGTACTCCGTGAACATATGTTTATGGCTCGGCTCGTGGAACATGTACGGTTTTCTAATCACTGTTATTGCCGGGAGCGCCCTGGCATCCGCCGGGATGATATCCTCGTGTCCCCGGCCGGCCGATATCGCCTGTCCCCCCCATTCCTTTTTCAGGCCGTCATTTATCACGTCCTTGAGGAAATATTTTTCGTACTTAAGTTCAGCCTTTTTTTTCGCCATTTTTCTTCTCCTTTAATTAGGTATTGCTCTAGCTTTCACTCCCGCTAAGTTTGTATATTTACAGACCTTTCCACTTTATAGCTTGCCATGCTTAATCCCCGCTATTTCTTAAGGGGTTTCATTGCAAACTATTATCCTTTTTTCTACGTAAGATGTCAAATAGCGGGATTGTTTCGCTGCGCTCGTAATGACAGGGGAAGGGAAAGGGGGCAAAAGGCCGGCCTATTTCACGTCCCCCGGTATCAGCGAGAACATGACGGCGTCGTGGACTTTTTCCCGCACCAGTATGCGGTTTCGCAGGACGCCTTCACGTTGGGCGCCCGCTTTCTCCGCCACCCGCAGGCTGCGCTTGTTGGCGGCAGCCACCATAATCTCGATGCGGTTGAGCCCTAGCTCTTTAAAGCCGAAACCGGCTAAGAGCGCCGTGGCCGCGGTGGCCGCCCCCTGCGAAGTGCGACCCGTCCTCACCCAGTAGCCTAGGTTGGCCGTCCGGTTCTCATGGTCGATGCGGTTAAGGCCGCACCCGCCCAGGTACGAGCCGTCTTTAGAGTTAAAAATGGCGAAGTCGTAGGAAAAGCCGTACTTCCACTCGTCGGGCTTTTTCTTGAGCCAGTCGCGGCTCTCCCTGATGGAATAGTCATCGTGCGCCCAGGACATCCAGACCGAAAGCTCGGCCAGGGATTCCCGGACGGCTTTATAAAGCTCGTCGGCGTCGTTCTTACGATAGGGACGTAAAGACACCGTTCCGTTTGTTAATGCGATTTCTTTTCTATTTAGCTTCGGGTTGTTCATAGGTCCAGATGATAAATATGTTATCCGTATTGGCTGGCGCTGTCAACATGTTCCGGCGCTTGACAGCCGGACGTGCTTGAATTACTCTAAACAAGAGCGAACCGGGGAGGTGAGGCGTAATGGCAGAGCTTCAGTGGAACAGGGACAGTCTGTATAAGCTCGTTCAGTCGAAGCTGGGCGACAGCCTGTTCATCGTCGTCTCCAACCGCGAGCCCTACGTACATACGATGAGCGGCGGCGAGATAAAATGCACCCGTCCGGTCGGGGGGCTTACCGAGGCCCTCGACCCCGTCATGCGCGCCGCCGGCGGCACCTGGGTGGCCCAGGGCACCGGTGACGCCGATAAAAAAGTAGTGGACGAACGTAACCGGATAGCGGTGCCGCCGGAAAAGCCCGAATATACCCTGCGGAGAGTGTGGCTGACGGAAGACGAGGTGGCCGGATTCTATCTCGGCTTTGCCAACCAGGCGCTCTGGCCGCTGTGTCACGTTACCTTCACGCCGCCCGAATTCCGCGAGGACTGGTGGAATACCTATAAGAAAGTCAATGAAATTTTCGCCGACGCCGTGATGGATGAAATAGGCAACCGCCAGGCGGTGGTGCTGGTGCAGGACTATCACTTCGCCCTGCTTTCCGGCTATCTCAAGGAGCGCAATCCCGACCTTACCGTGGGGCAGTTCTGGCATATTCCCTGGCCCGCCTACGAGATATTACGCACCTGTCCCTGGCACCAGGAAATACTCACCGGAATGCTCGGTAACGACCTTATGGGCTTTCATACCCGTTCGTTCTGCGATAACTTCATAGATTCGGTGGAACGCAGTCTGGAAGCCATGACCGACCGTGAAAACTCGGCTATAGTCCGTCAGGGCAACACGACTATCGTCGAGCCTTTCCCCATCAGCGTGGACTACGACGGCCTTTCCGCGGAGGCGGATACGGAAGCCGTCAAAAAAGAAATGGCGAACCTTACCCGGGAATACAACTTGGAGGGCAAATACCTCGGCGTCGGTATGGACCGCATGGACTATACCAAGGGCATACCGGAACGGCTCATGGCGCTGGATAAATTCTTGGAAGACAACCCCGAATACCACGGCAGGGTGGTATTTATCCAGGCGGGCATGCCGAGTCGCACGCAGATTGATACCTACCAGGACACAGGAAAGAGAATCGACGGCCTCATGGACGGAATCAATAAAAAGTACGGCACCGATGCCTGGCAGCCGGTTATTCCGATGACGCGGCAGCTTTCCCGCGAGACCCTGAACGCCCTACGCCGCCTGGCGCGTTTCTGCGTGGTCAGTTCCCTCCACGATGGCATGAACCTGGTGGCCAAGGAGTTCGTCGCGGCCAGGGTGGACGGCGACGGTGTATTAATTTTAAGCAGGTTTACCGGCGCGGCGGTAGAAATGCAGGATGCCCTTCTCATCAACCCCTATGCCATCAACGAGTTCGCCGCGATAATTAAAGAGGCTATAGAGATGCCGGAAGCCGAGAGGCGGCGCCGCATGAAGGCCATGCGTGAAATCGTGGCCGGCAATAACATCTACCGCTGGGGTGGCTCGATGGTCTCCAGGCTTATCTCGATAGCGGGGGTATAATGGAACACCTTTTTAAATCATGGCAGGTTTTCTCGGACGATTTTCGGGCGGCGTCCCACGTCCTGCTCCTCTCCGACTATGATGGAACGCTGACTCCAATTGTAGGTCGACCACGGGATGCCGTACTCTCGCCTGCGGTCAGGGACAAGCTCTCTGCCTTGGCGCGGAAACCCGACTTCAGCGTAGGTATCATCAGCGGGCGTTCCTTGGTGGAACTAAGATACATGGCGGCCATCGAAGGCATTTACTATGCCGGGAACCACGGACTGGAAATTGAGGGTCCCGCTCTCGACTATACCAGCCCGGATGCTGAACTCGGTCAGGCGATGATTAAAGACCTGGCCGGTCAGCTGGCGGCGGCGCTGGGAAACATTGCCGGGGTTATCGTCGAAGATAAGGGCTTGAGCTTGAGCGTTCACTATCGGCTGGTCAAAGAAGAGGAACAGGATGATGCGGCCGTTACCTTTAAACGGGTGATATCGCCTTTAGCTGATGCCGGGGAAATAAAAATCACCTCGGGTAAGAAGGTTTTTGAGGTCAGACCGCCGATTGACTGGGATAAAGGAAAAGCCGTGGAGTCCATCAGACGCGAGATTATGTCCCTCCTCAAGCTGGAACGTGTATTGACCATCTATCTGGGCGACGATACCACCGATGAAGACGCCTTTAGAGTTCTGCACCGTCCGGAAGGGTGGAGCGTATACGTGGGGCGGGAGAACCCGTCATCCGCCGCCGGCTATTTTCTGAATTCAACTACTGAAGTGGAAGAATTCCTATCTCGCTTACTTGAATTGAGATAATAACAAGTTATCTATTTGATGTAGTTTATTACGTCTTTGTTTTTCGGGGGCACCGGCGGGTTCGCGTCTTTAGAGCCGAGGGCTATCGTTATGATAAATTTGTATCCTTCCGGGATTCCCAGTTCCTTCTTAATCTCGGAGGCCTCGTCTGATTCGAACAGAAATGAGGACAAACCGATGACGCATGAGCCGATGTTCAGCGATTCCGCCGCCACGGCGATGTTCTCCGCCGCGGCCCCGCAATCAAATTCCGTAAAGTGGGCCTTTTCATCTGCCGTCACCAGGACCACGGTAGGGGCGTTGTAAAAGACGTTAAAATCGGTGCTTTTGGCTCTTTCAGCGAGAAACTCGACGCCGGACTTCAACATGCTCTGCCTTACCCCCTCGGCCATTTTAGCCAGTGTTGCGGGGTTCTGTATCACCGTGAAATGCCATTTCTGCTGGTTCATGGCGCTGGGGGCATGTATGGCGGCTTCCATTATTGCCTGGATTTCAGCGTCGCCTATCTGCTCCGCTTTATATTGCCTGATGCTCCTTCTGTTTTTTATTGTCTTGATAGTCTCGTTCATGGTAAATAGTCTCCCTCTTATCTGAATGGCTAAAGCAGGCAATCGCTTATTTACTAAAAGCGATACACATATCGTCGGGGCAGGACCCGGCTACCTGCTTCATGTGTTCGGCAGTGTCTTCCGGGCGAGCCGGGGTAATATAGATACCCGAGCCCATCTCAAAACCGGCGATAGTCGATAGCCTGGGAATTATCCTGATGTGCCAGTGGTAGTAGGGGTCGTCTTCGTCATGCGTCGTCGTGCTATCGATGACCAGATTATAATCGGGATTGTCCAGTGCCTGGTACAGGCAGAAAGCCACGTCCTTAAGCACCTGGGCCAGTTCGGTAAAGTAGGTATCCGGAAACAGGCCGAATGAAGCGCAGTGCATCTTGGGGAAAATCCATGTCTCATAGGGTACGCGCGAGGCGTAGGGATGGACGACGATAAATTCTGCTGTCTCGGCTATGACCCGGTTCCGCCCCTTCTCTAGATTATATTTTATTAAATCGCAATAGAGGCATCTCCCCATATCTGCATAATAATCAAGGGCGACATCGAATTTGCGGTGGTAGTAAATTGTCATTATGGGCGTGGCCACCAGCTGCGAGTGCGGATGTGCCAGAGAGGTCCCGGCCGTCCATCCGACATTTTTAAATATCGTAATATGATTGATTTCCCGGTCTTTCTTTATAACGTTATACCTCTCCTGATATGCCGTCAGCACCCGCTCAACCTGTTCGTAAGGCATCAGCGCCAGGGGTGTATTGTGGGACGGACTATCGATGATAACCTCGTGTATGCCGTAGCCGATCATCTTGCGAAAGAACGGACCCTCCTCCTTCCTGGTGGTGTCTCCCTCGGGCACGAGCGCGGCGAACCGGTTGGGTATTACTCTCACTGACCAATCGGAGGGTTTGTCAGGATTCGGTATTCTGAAGACTTCAGTCGGCGTTTTTGATTCATTGCCGGGGCAGAAAGGACACTCTGCATCCCGGTCGGGAAGCTCATCAGCGGCGGCGGCTTTTGCCTTCGACCTGCCCTGGGGGCGTTTGCCCCTTTCCGGGGCTACTATTACCCACTCTTTGGTGGTGATATCCTGCCTTAATTCAGACATTCGCCCCCTTTTTACGGGTAAATCCAGGGATAAACGCCGGCCCTTTAAAGCGCCTACGCCTTTATACGGATCGGCTTGCGTTTCGGTCTGATAGTCTCGCCGCTTTTCACCTCGGTATCGGTGAAGTCGCCTTCTGCGACGCTGTCATAAATGATGCAGTTACGGCCTATCTTGTGTCCGTGAGGGATTGTGGACCGCTTGCCGACAATAGTCAGTCCGGTGTTGAGAACCTGGGGATTGACGCGGTTGATTTGGTAATCCTCACCGAAGCCGATATGGCAGTCGGCTTCTACGGTTATTTCCTTGTCCAGTATGGAATGGTCGATAACACTGTTGGGGCCGATACAGGTGTTATCCATAATAATCGAATCTTTTATAACGGCACCCTCGGCCACCTGAACACCCGGTGATATGATGGAGTGTTCTATGCGTCCTTCTATTTTACAGCCTCCGGAAAGCAGGCAATTGGTGACGATGGCGTTATCGCCGAGCTTGGTCGGGGAGGTTTCCACTTCCCTCGTATATAGTGGCCAGTCGATATCGGACAGGAACGGTTGAGACATTGCCAGCACCTCCATATTGGACTGCCAGAGGCTTTCCACGGTGCCGATATCGCGCCAGTAGCCGTTGTAAGTATAGGCGAACATCCGGCTTTTATTTGCCATCTTGGGAAAAATGTTTCTCCCGAAATCATGCCCTGTCCTTTCATTCAAACATTGCCGGAGAGTATTAGTATTGAAGATATATACGCCCATGGATACCATATTGCTCTGCGGATTCTTGACCTTTTCCTGAAAGCGGTTTATTTGCCCTTTTTCATCTGTAATCACGGTGCCGAACCGGTAAAGTTCTTCTTCCGGCATGCGCGTGACAGCCAGGGTAACATCTGCGCCGTTTCCCCGGTGAAATTCGAGCATGGCGGAGTAGTCCATCTTGTAAACATGGTCGCCGCTAAGTATGAGTACCTCGTCAATATCCTCTGCTTCGATGCGGTCGAGGTTCTGGAAGACGGCATCGGCCGTACCTTTATACCAGTCCCGGCCTTCTTCGCGCGCCAGGTAGGGCTGCAGCAGCCGTATATTTCTGTCCGGGGGCACCAGACCCCAGGGCGCGCCTATGCCGATATGTTCGGTGAGGGAGACAGGCTGGTACTGGGTGAGAACGATGACATTGTAAATGCCCGAGTTGACGCAATTACTAAGAGAGAAATCTATGATGCGGTATTTTCCTGCGAACGGGACTGCCGGTTTAGCGCGTTCTTGAGACAGGATGCTAAGGCGCTCCCCCAAACCACCCGCCAGAATAACAGCCAGCAACCTGTGCATATCTTTCCCCTGTTTGTTTAAAGTTTATATACGGCGGCTTAATCATGTTATATGTATTTATCCAAGATGTCAACTATGTGCAAATTATACTGCCGTTCAGTTCCATTAGCGACTGTGTTGTACTATAATTGAAGCGAAACCAGCCCGAGGTATAAAAGTGTATTATTTTGCCTATGCCAGTAGCCTTAGTAAAAAACAGATGGCGGCGCGCTGCCCGGACAGCAAGCCCGTGTTCGTGGCTGTTTTACCCAACTACAGGATAGTATTCACCGGCTGGTCGCGGGAATGGCGCGGCGGCAAAGCCACCGTAAGGTCGTTACGGGGAGAGAAGGTGCGGGGCGCAATCTATGAAGTGAGCGAGGCCTGTCTCCGGCAGCTGGATAAATTTGAAGCCGGCTACGAGAAGTTGAACGTAACCGTGTTCGATGAGGACAATGAGCCGCACCAGGCGGTAACCTATATCAAGTCAGGGCAGCTGGAGGAGTCCCCGCCTTCGGAAAAATACGGGGAGATTATACGGCAGGGATACCGTGATTGGGGAATTGCCTGACCGGTTTCTGCGTGCAACAAGACAAAAGTCCAATTAGTGGACTTGTATTAGCCAGCCATCTGTTGTATCATGTATTGCAGTATGTAGAACCAGACCCGAATGAATCAATCGCTCGCAACGGCGTATTATATACAGGAAAAGCGTGACATCTGTCCAAAATACCTGTTTGAATTATCTCGCGAATATAATGTATCATGACTAATCAACACAGAAGGAGTGACTCATAACCACCTGCAATTATTCCGCCGAATTTTCCTTTCCGGCTTATGGTACGATATTGAGTCAAGCCGGGGATATCTTGAGTGTGGGTGGTAGTTGAAAAGTGGGTAAAGCAGGCAGACCGTCCAAGGAGGAAGAGAAGAAGCACCCGCTATCCGGGCAGTTTAACGGTAACGTGCCCTGGCTGGACGGGTGTAAGGAATACGGGAGGGAGACGTGTCTGGGTTGCCCGGTGCCGCTGGAGAAGTGTCCTGCGGAAAATCCCCGCCTTCACAAGGGTGGCCGACCGAAGGGAAGTAAAAATAAGGTAAAGTCCCCTTTAGAAAAGGAGTAGTAGATGACCACAACCAAAAATTATGATGTTAAAGACATGTCGCTGGCGGGAGCCGGCCGGCAGCGCATTGAATGGGCTTCGCGGGAGATGCCGGTGGTTCGTCTTATCAGGGAAAGATTTACGGCGGAGAAACCTCTAAAGGGCATTCGCATTGCCGGGTGTCTCCACATCACCACGGAAACTGCCAACCTGGGGCTTACCCTGAAAGCGGGCGGGGCCGAGCTGACTCTATGCGCGTCGAATCCGCTTAGCACGCAGGACGACGTGGCGGCGGCGCTGGTGGAATACGGCATTCCGACAAATGCCATCAAGGGCGAGGATGATAATACTTACTATAAGCATATCAATTCCGCTCTGGATAGCAAACCTCATATTACCGTTGATGACGGCGCCGACCTCGTCACTACGATTCACACCAAGCGCAGCGACCTTATTGCCGATGTTATCGGCGGCGCCGAGGAGACCACTACCGGCATTATCCGCCTGCGCAGCATGCATAACGACGGGCAGTTGAAGTATCCTATGATTGCGGTGAATGATGCCCAGACAAAGCACCTCTTCGATAACCGCTACGGTACCGGCCAGAGCACCATCGATGGGATTACCCGCGCCACCAATATTCTCTGGGCTGGTAAAAAAGTGGTGGTCTGCGGCTACGGCTGGTGCGGGCACGGCGTCGCCATGCGGGCCAAGGGCCTGGGTTCACACGTTATCATCGTGGAGGTGGAGCCAGTACGCGCCCTGGAGGCGGTCATGGACGGATTTCAGGTCATGCCTCTGCTGGAAGCCGCCAGGGTGGGCGATATCTTTATTACCGTTACCGGAGACAAGAGCGTCATCGACGAAGCGCATTTCCAGGTAATGAAAGACGGTGCTATCCTGGCCAACAGCGGACATTTTAACGCGGAAATAGATATCCCGGCCCTGGAGGCCATGACCAAAAAGAAACGCACCATCCGCGCTTTTGTCGAGGAGTACTCTCTTGAGGGCGGTCGCTGCCTTTACCTGCTGGGGGAGGGGAGGCTGATAAATCTGGCGGCGGCGGAGGGGCACCCGGCCAGCGTGATGGATATGAGTTTCGCCAACCAGGCGATGTGCGCGGAATATATAGTTAAAAATAAAGGGAAACTGGAGATTAAGGTTCACCCGGTCCCCGAGGAAATCGATAAAGAGGTAGCCCGGCTTAAGCTCAAGGCGATGGGCGTGGCCATCGATGCTCTCACGGAAGAACAGCGAAAATACCTGTCCAGCTGGAAAGAAGGGACATAAAAATTATAGAATTTGTTGTACGGCGTAGTTTAAAAATAGTTTTCATGGCGAGCGAAGCGAAGAAATCTCTGTCACCGGGGTTAAAGATTGATTAGTCGTTATACTCCTCGCAATGACATGTTAAGAACGGAGGAACAAGATGTCCAATAGTTTTGCCACTTCACCGAATTTTATGCTAACGTCGGAGTCGGTTACCGAAGGGCACCCGGACAAGATGTGCGACCAGATATCGGATGCCATTCTGGATACTATTATGCGCGAAGACCCGTTCGGCAGGGTGGCCTGTGAGGTTGCCACCACCACCGGACTGGTTATCGTTATGGGGGAAATTACCACCGGTTGCTATGTTGACGTACCGCAGATAGTAAGGGACGTAGTCCGCGATATCGGCTATACCCGACCCGAATACGGGTTCGACTGCGAGTCTGCGGGCGTAATGGTATCCATCAAAGAACAGTCCGCTGATATTGACCAGGGTGTCAGTAAATCGCAGGAGTCTAAGGAAGGCGGGGACGCCGGTGACCTCGATAAAATAGGCGCCGGCGACCAGGGCATGATGGTAGGATTCGCCTGCAACGAGACCCCGGAGCTGATGCCCCTCCCCATTTCCCTGGCCCACAAGCTCTGCCGTCGGTTGGCGCAGGTCAGGAAAGAGAAAATTATAAAGTACCTCCGCCCCGATGGTAAGTCGCAGGTAACCGTGGAATACAGCAAGGGCGTTCCGAAGCGAATCGTGAACGTCGTTATCGGCGCCCAGCACGATGATAACGTCGGCCTCGACCAGATTGAGAAAGATATTGTCAAAAATGTGATTAAAGAGGTGCTTCCGGCACAGTTGATTAACGGTGATACCAGGTATTACGTGAACGGCACCGGCCGCTTCGTCATCGGCGGGCCGGTATCGGATACCGGTTTCACCGGACGCAAAATAATCGTCGATACCTATGGGGGCGCCGCCCGGCACGGCGGCGGGGCCTTCTCCGGCAAGGACTGCACCAAGGTGGACCGCTCGGCGTCTTACATGGCGCGGTACATCGCCAAGAACGTGGTAGCGGCCGGACTGGCCGACCGCCTGGAAATACAGGTCGCCTATGTCATCGGCAAGGCACACCCGCTTTCCGTCTCCATCGAGGCCTTCGGCACCGGTAAGGTGGATAACCAGGTGATTAAAGACCTGATTGGCAAGCACTTTGACCTGCGGCCGGGGGCTATCATCCAGTACTTAGACCTGCGGCGTCCCATCTACCGCCAGACCGCCGCCTACGGTCACTTCGGCCGCGATGACCTCGACCTGCCCTGGGAAAAGACGGACAAGGCTGATATTTTAAGGAAAGAGGGACTGGGGAAATAGGGGGAGTTCAAAAGGGGTGTATGATTAAAATCCCCCTTAGTCCCCCTTTTACAAAGGGGGAGACAGAAAGTGCACGATGGGTCGTCTCCCCTTCGTAAGGGGAGATTGAGAGGGATTTTAGGTGGGGTGGGGTAAACTCACGGCCTAAGCCGCAGGAGATACGAGGGTGGCTTGGGTGGGAAAAGATAAGAAACGAGGGGGGGCATGGGGGGTGAGGTAGAAAAAATTGGGGTATCCCCTCAATACTCCTCCTCCCCACTACCCATATAGATGTGATATAGTGGATGTAAAATAGTCTAGGGGGTAAGGTAGATAAAGAAAGAAAATCCCATAAAATTCGGCACGGATGGCTGGCGGGCCATTATCGGCGAGGAATTTACCTTCGATAATGTACGCTACTGCGCCCAGGGCGTGGCCGATTACCTCAAAGGGGCCAAGCTTGCCGGGCGTGGACTGGTTATCGGCTATGACACGCGCTTTGCCTCCGAAGACTTCGCCGCCGCCGCCGCCGAGGTAATTGCCGGTAACGGCATCAAGGTCTACCTCTGCCCGAAAGCCGCCCCGACTCCTGTCATCAGCTACGGCGTCCTGGCTAAAAAGGCCGGCGGCGCTATTATCATCACTGCCAGCCACAACCCGGGCACCTGGAACGGCTTCAAGTATAAAAACGAGCACGGCTCCAGCGCCCCGGACGAAGTTACTTCTAAAATAGTAGCGTATCTCTCGAAGTCGTACGATGCCGGTAATTTCAGCCGGCTGCCCCTCGACGACGCTAAAAATCAGGGGCTGGTATTGGATACCGACCTTGAGTCGGTATATTTTACGCAAATATCTAAATTAATAGACCTTGACGGGTTGCGCAACGCCGGGCTGAATCTGGTCATCGACCCCATGTACGGCGCTGGCGCCGGCTATCTGGCGAAGGCATTGGGCGGAGGCGCCACGAAATTCACTGAAATTAACGGTGAAAGGAACCCGCTCTTCCCCGGCATTCGTCCGGAGCCTATTCCCCCCAATCTGGACGGATTATCGGCGGTCGTTAGAGAGCAAAAGGCGGATGCCGGCCTGGCCACCGACGGCGATGCCGACCGCATGGGCATCCTTGACGAGAAGGGCAATTTCATTACCCAGCTCCAGGTATTCGCCCTGCTCTGCCTCTATCTGCTGGAAGTGCGCGGCGAGCGCGGCCCCATCGTTAAAACGCTAACAACAACCAGCATGGCATATCGGCTCGGCGAGCTGTATAACGTACCGGTATATGAGACACAGGTAGGCTTCAAATACATAGCGCCGCTGATGATGAAGGAAAACGCCCTTTTCGGCGGGGAGGAGAGCGGCGGATACGGATTCCGCGGGCATGTCGCCGAGCGCGACGGTATCCTTGCCAACCTCTATTTCCTCGACCTCATGGTGAAGACGGGTAAAAAGCCGTCCGAGCTTATCGACTACCTCTACAGCAAGGTAGGGCCCCATCACTACAGGCGTGTTGACATAAAGTTTGACGAAAAAAGACGAAAGTCGATAACCGAACGTGTGAGGAGTTACAGCCCCGAATTTATAGATAATGTCAGGGTGCTGAAGATTGATATGACAGATGGCTTTCGCTTCAATCTGGAGGACAACACCTGGCTGCTCATCAGGTTTTCCGGCACCGAGCCTCTGCTGCGTGTCTATACGGAAACGGATTCGCTGGAGCGCGTAGAGCGGCTGCTCAAGCTCGGTCGGGAAATCGCCGGAGTCTAAATAAGGTGAGTCTAAGAGGGGCGAAGCCTAAATAAGATAAGTGGGGAAGCTCGAAGGGGCGAAAGCCCCTTCGAAATCATTATTCCCCCTTCCCTTCACAAATACCTAAGGGAAGGGGGCCAGGGGGATAGGTTACCTAACTGAAATCAAGGGTGAGAGGTAGAAATGAAAAATATTAATCTCGACGACGTTAAAATATATCAGCAGAACGACCCCGAAGGTATGCTGGCGCGCATCAAAGAGCTACCCATGCAGTGCCGGCAGGCGTGGCAGGCCGCCATGAGCTTCAAGCTGCCCGCTGGTTATGACGATGTTGATAAAGTGGTCGTCCTGGGCATGGGCGGCTCGGCCATCGGCGGCGACCTTGTCAGGAGTCTGGTGCAATCCGAGTCCAGAATTCCTGTCATTGTCCACCGCGACTACGGTCTGCCGGCCTTTGTCGATGAAAATACGCTGGTGATTGCCTCCAGCTATTCTGGCAATACCGAAGAAACGCTTTCCGGCTTCGAACCGGCGCTGAAAACAAAGGCCAAAAAGCTGGCCATGACCACCGGCGGTAAGCTGCAACAGATGGCGGAAGCGAATGATATCCCGGTTTTCAAGATAGAATATAAGGCGCAGCCCCGCGCCGCCCTCGGCTTCAGTTTCCTGCCGACCCTCGGCGTTTTGCAGAAACTTGGCTTCCTGAAAGACAAGTCGGCGGATGTTGCCGAGACAGTCCAGGTCTTGGAAAGGCTGTCGGCAAGACTGGAAGAAAAATCGCCGCTAACCAGTAATCCCGCCAAGCAGCTGGCCCAGCGACTCTACGGATGCCTGCCGGTGATATACGGCGCCGGTATTGCCGCCGAGGCGGCGCACCGCTGGAAGACCCAGATTAACGAGAATGGCAAGGCCTGGGGGTTTTTTGAGGTAT
>DAOUDZ010000044.1:0-57728 GCA_034430575.1 Dehalococcoidales bacterium | reverse complement strand
CACTCTCTTGAGCACCTCCCGCATCGGGATAGCGCCCAGCTCGTAATAATCGAAGTCCCGCAGCGAACCGCCGAATCTGCCGAACGGCGTCCTTACCGCACTTACAATTACAACATCGTTAGCATCTGCCATTATTTTTTACCCTTCCTTTATTAAACTTCACTCGAGTTGAGTTCGTTTGACCACCGCTCATGGTGAGCCTGTCGAACCATAGCGGTCCCTTGTAGTTTGCCCTTCGACAAGCTCAGGGCGAGCGACGGATATCCAAATTTATTCAACATCAAAACGACCTATCGACTTACGTATGAAAAAATATTGCTATTTCTGCGTATAATCGTAGAAACCGCGTCCGGTCTTGCGCCCGAAGTCGCCGGAACGCACCATGTTCTTTAAAAGCGGAGCCGGCATCAGGCGTTCGCCGAAATCGGCGTACATCGTCTCCAGGCCGTGCAGGACGATATCGGCACCGGCAAGGTCGCATAGCTCCAGCGGGCCCATGGGGTGGTTGAGGCATAGCTTCACCGCTTTATCGACCTCTTCCGGCTTGTTGCCGTCCATGACGCAGAAGAAAGCCTCGTTCATCAGGGCGTCTACCAGTCGCGAGACGATGAAGCCGGCGTAGTCCCTGGCCTCGCAGGGCTCCTTGCCGATACTCTTGACGTATTCCTTGGAGGCTTCGAGGACATCGTCAGAGGTATGCCTGCCCGGTATTATCTCGACGCCCTTCATCACCGGCACCGGATTCATAAAGTGTATGCCGACGACCTTCTCGGGGCGTTTGGTAGCGGCGGCTATTTCCCCGACGGGGAGGGACGAGGTGTTAGTAGCCAGGATAACGTCATCCTTGCATATCTCGTCGAGCTGCTTGAAGATGTTCTTCTTTAAATCGATAACTTCCGGCGCCGCCTCGATAACGAGGTCGGCATCCCTGGCGTCGTTCATGTCCAGGGTGGTCTTGATGCGGGCCATTAGCTCGGTCTTTTCACTCTCCTGCATCGTGCCCTTTTTCACCCCGCGGTCGAGACTTTTCTCGATGGCGGCCATGCCCCGGCTGATAAATTCGTCCTTGACATCGGACATCGTCACGTTGTAGCCCGCCTGGGCAGTGACCTGGGCGATGCCGTTACCCATAGTCCCGGCACCAATAACAAATACGTTTTTAATTGCCACGGTATCAAACCTCCTTCTGGTTAATTACCTGTTTTTACTTATGTCATTGTCGGGCTTGACCCGGCAATCCAGACCGCCACTCCTCACCTGGATTCCAGCTGGAGTTTACCCCGTACTTGATACGGGGCTGGAATGACAGCGTAGAGCAGCTTACCTGTTTTTAAACTTCGCTTCCCTTTTCTCCAGGAATGCCTTCATGCCCTCTTTCTGGTCTTCAGTGGCGAAGCAGAGGGCCACACACCGCGCCTCTATATTGAGACCGGAGGTAATATCGGTATCTATGCCGGTCTGGATAGCCATCTTGGCCATGGCCAGGACCGGGCTGCTCTTGCTCGCCAGCTTGGTAGCCCACTCCATGGCTTCGTCCATCAGCTTTTCCGGCGGGACGACCTTGTTGACAAGGCCCAGACGAAACGCTTCGTCGGCCTTTATCATGTCGCCGAGGTAAATCAACTCCTTGGCCTTGGCCACGCCGATGAGGCGGGCGAGGCGCTGGGTGCCGCAGGCGCCGGGAATCAGCCCCAGGTTTATCTCCGGCTGGCCGAACCTGGCTTTCTCCGAGCATATCCGCAGGTCGCAGCACATGGACAGCTCGCAGCCGCCGCCGAGGGCGTAACCATTGATGGCGGCGATAACCGGCTTGGTGAGGGCATAAATACGGTCGGACGCCTTCCTTATGGTGGCCACGAACTTCTGGATATCCAGGGTGTTCATGTTCTGCATTTCGACGACGTCAGAGCCGGCGGCAAAGGCCTTTTCGCCGCTGCCGGTCAGAATCACCACCCGCACGCTCTCATCGTGTTCAATCGCCTCGAATACATCATAAAGCTCTGAATAAACCGTACTATTCAGAGCATTTAACGATTCCGGGCGGTTGAGGGTAACCCTGGCGATGCCATCGGCCTTCTCATAAAGTAATGTTTTGTAAGCCACGGTATTATCTCCTCTCTACTCTCTTGGACGTTTCGGATAGCGCACCTGTTCTCATTGGTTGAGACTATGGGGACCGGATTTGAGAAGAAAATTCCATTACTAGTTTAAGCTAATTGGACTGTAAGTGTCAAGGTTAAAGACCTAAAGGTTAAAGACCTAAAGGTTGGAGGCTTACGGGGTTTCTTTAACCCAAATTGACAATACGCTCCGGCGTTGGGTAAACTTATTTAATTGTAGACCACCGCATTTACCCCCGCCGAGGATATTAACTATGCCGGAAATTGATGCTGCCGCCCGCAGTCTGGCCGAACAAATTAAAAAGCCCCGCGCCGATTATTTAGAGGCGCGCTTCGAGGAGAGCCAGACCAGCCATATCACCTACCGGGGAAAAGGCCTGGAATCAATCGGCCGGGCCACCGCCAGCGGCGGCAATGTGCGCGCCCTGGCCAAAGGGGGCTGGGGATTTACCAGCTTTAATAGCTTCGATAAGCTCTCCGACCGCGTCGACCTTGCCGTCGAGCAGGCGCAGTCCGCCGGCAGCGGTAAGAGCCAACTGGCAAAAATAGAACCGGCAGTCGACGAGGTGCCGAGCGGGGTGACTAAAAACCCCGTAGAAATACCTCTGGCGGAGAAGAAACGGCTGCTCGACGAATATAACGAGATTATCTGGAGCATCCCGCAGATACAGACTTCGACCATCGGTTACTCGGACAGTCGTAAGAAGGTAGTTTTCCTGAACTCGGAGGGCAGCTACATCACGCAGGAAAGAGCCGATGTTTCCCTGCGGCTGACGGCCATCGCGGCTAAAGATGGCGAGGTGCAGCAGGTAGGGTTGAGCCTGGGGAGCCGGGGTGACTTCGTTTCCATAGAAGGACTCCATGATAAGATAAGCGAGATGGCCCGGCACGCCGTGGAACTGCTCTCGGCGCCGCAGGTAAAAGGTGACGAATATACGGTGGTGCTCGACCCCGTCCTGGCAGGTGTCTTCGTGCACGAGGCCTTCGGCCACCTGTCCGAGTCCGACTTCGTTTACGAGAACGACCGCCTGCGCGATATTATGAAGCTGGGCAAGCAGTTCGGCACGAAAGAGCTTAACGTCGTCGACTCGGCGGCGGAGCCGGGACTCCGCGGCAGCTATAAATACGACGACGAGGGCGTCCCCGCCGTCAAGACCTATCTCATCTGGGAAGGCAGACTCGTCGGCAGGCTGCACTCGCGGGAAACCGCCGCCAAAATGAAGGAAAAACCCACCGGCAACGCCCGTGCCATCAACTACCGCTACCCGCCCATCGTCCGTATGACCAATACCTACATTGAGCCGGGGAACGTGTCATTCGATGAAATGATTGCGGACATTAAAGAGGGAATATACGCCAAGAACTGGTACGGCGGCATGACCAGCATGGAGATGTTCACCTTCTCCGCCGGCGAGGCGTATATGATTCGCCACGGTAAAATCGCCGAGGCGCTACGGCCGGTCATGCTGACCGGCAACGTTTTCAGCACCCTGAAAAATATCGACGCCATCGGCAACGACCTTGACATGAACCAGGGCGGTGGCTGCGGCAAGGGGGGACAGTCACCCCTCCCCGTTTCCAACGGCAGTCCCCATATACGCATCCGGCGCTGCCTGGTCGGAGGTAAGTAAATGGAAGAAATCCTGGCCCGGGCTAAAAAGGTCGCCGGGGAGGCGGAAATTTTTGAGGTCTCCTCCGAGGAGACACAGGGCAGATTCGAGGCCAACCGACTGAAGCAGCTGCAGACCAACCAGACCACGAGCGTTGCCCTGCGCATTATCAAGGACGGCAGAATCGGCTACGCCATCACCACCGGCACCGGCGACGCCGATGAGCTGGTCAGGAACGCCGTCGAGACTGCCGGGTTCGGCACGGTCGCCAGGTTCCAGCTGCCCGATACGAAGAAATACCCGTCGGTGGACGTTTACGACCCCGCCGTAGAGTCCGTGTCCATCAGGCAAATGATTAGTCTCGGCGAGGAAATGATTGCCGCCGTTACCGGCCATACGCCGGACATTATGTGCGAGGCTGGGGCCAGCCGGGGTACTATCTCCACACGCATTATAAACTCCCGCGGCGGCCAAGCGGAATACCGCAAGAGCTTTTTCAGCCTCGATATCGAGGGCAATCTGATAGAAGAAACGGACATGCTTTTCGTCGGCGAGAGCGAGAGCTCCTGCCACCCCTTATCCGACCCTAAAAAAGTGACGGATTTAGTGCTGCGACAGCTTGACCTGGCGAAGAACCGCGCCAAAGCGCCGACCCGCCGGCTGCCGGTGGTCTTTACCCCCAACGGCGTCGGCAGCGCCCTCATCCTGCCGCTGATGTCCGCCCTTAACGGCAAGATGGTGCTGGAAGGGGCCTCGCCTGTGGGCGACAAGGTCGGCAGTAAAGTATTCGATACAAAGTTCAGCCTGCACGACGACCCTACTATCGGCTACCGCCCCGGGAGCCGACCCTGCGACGACGAGGGTGTGCCCAGTCGTCGCACCTCCCTCATTGAAAAGGGTATTGTAAAAGGATTCCTCTATGATTTACAGACGGCGGCGCTGGCCGGCACCAGAAGCACCGGCAACGGCAGTCGCGGTCGCGGCGGCCTGCCCGCCCCTTCTCCCAGCGCCTTCATCGTCAAGCCGGGCAGGACGTCATTCGACGATATGATAGCCGACATTAAAGAAGGCCTGGTCGTCGAGCAGCTCATGGGGGCGGAGCAGGGCAACATCCTCGGCGGCGATTTCTCCGGCAACGTGCTGCTCGGCTATAAGGTAGAAAATGGTAAAATAGTGGGGAGGGTGAAGGATACGATGGTCTCCGGTAATGTCTATAAAATACTCAAAGATATTGCCGCCGTCGGCAGCGAGAGCCGGTGGATAAGCAGCTTCCTCCAGACCCCGCCCATTTACTGTAAGGGACTTTCGGTTTCGAGCAAGGGATAGAGGAGGTAGGTTAAATTATGAATGGCGACTGGTATGATACTGCACAGATTTGTATTAATGGACACGTAATAAATTCATGTTCAGTTAAACTTCCAGAACATAATAAAAAGTTCTGCAATAAATGTGGAGCACCAACAATAACAAACTGTCAGAATTGTAATGCAACAATAAGAGGAGAATATCATCAAGAACATGTTATTAAGGCGATTTATTATAATGAATTAACACTTTCAAGCTTCTGCCCTGAATGTGGTAAACCATATCCCTGGACGGAAGCAAAACTCAAAGCAGCACAAGAATTTTCTGACATGCTTGTAGAACTAAGTCTAGAAGAACGAGAAGCTTTGAAGAAGAGCCTTGATGATATTGTAAGAGACACACCTCAAACTCCTGTAGCAGCAACCCGATTTAAAAAGCTTGTTGCGAAAGCTGGAAAAGTTGCGGCGGATGGTTTAAGGGATATACTTGTAGATATAGCAAGTGAAGCAGCCAAGAAAGCAATTTGGGGAGTCCAAGAAGGGCTTGCCCCTTTTAAATGAATTTCCTCTCTCCCCTTGCGGGAGAGAGTTAGAGTGAGGGGTAAAGAGGAGAACCAATATGAACGATATTATTAAAATAACCGCCCGGCCCAAGCTCCGCACACCCAACCTCCTGGCGGCCTGGCCCGGCATCGGCAACGTCGCCATGATTATCGCCAACTACCTCAAAGCCAAGCTCAATTTCAAGGAACTCGGCTACCTGGAGGCCTCCTACTTCTTCGACCCCATCGGCGTAACCGTCAAGGACAACGTGGTAGAAGAGCCCAACTTCCCCCAGAGCGAGTTCTACTACTGGAAAAACGACGGTGAAGGCAGCGACCTTATATTGTTCATCGGCGACGACCAGCCTGCCGCCAAGGCCTACGAACTGGCTAACTGCATCCTCGACGTGGGGAACCGTTTCGGCGTGGAGCGCATATATACCTGCGCGGCGGCCATAACACGCATTCATCACACCGAACCTCCCAAGGTCTGGGGCGTCGCCACCAGCCACCTCGTCACACCTGATTTAGAGAAATACAACCTGGAGCGCTCCAGTAACCTGCAAATCGCGGGACTTAACGGTCTGCTGCTGGGCGTGGCCAAGGAGAGAGAAATCGACGGCGCCTGCCTGCTTGGCGAGGTGCCCGTTTACGCCGGTCGCGTGCCTAATCCCATGGCGGCGCTGGCCGTTCTAAAGGTTTTATCCGATATGCTGCAAGTCAATATAGACCTTGCGGAGCTGGCCAAGATGGCCGTAGAGGCCGGTGAGAGAATCAAGCAGGTGGCCGCCCAAGCGATGGAAGAATATATAGATTACTTTACCGAGCCGATATGGGAACGCGGCGAGGAGGACGAGGAAGACGAGGAATAAGGCAGAAGTCACGTTCGTCTTTAGCTATGAATTTTCTGAAGAATACTGCCCCGGCAGATTTTAATCCCCTGGATGATGACGTGATTACCGGGGGCAAGATCAGGCTCCGAGTGAAAAAGCTCGCCGATGCCCGCAACGACTATCAATGGCAATCGGACGCCGAGCTGGCCAGGCTGGATGCAACGCGGACGCTTATTATACCCTTCTCCGTCTACCTGCTGGACTACGCCACCGAGCTACGGCACCCGAAATCCAACCGGTATCCCCTGGCCATAGAGACTCTGGAAAGCAGGCACATCGGCAACTGCACCTGTTATGATATCAGCAAAAAGAAGGGCGAGGCGCAGCTGGGCATTATGATTGGCGACCGTGATTACTGGGACAAGGGTTACGGGGCCGACACCGTCTCCACGATGACCGACCATGTCTTCCTGACGACCGGTCTCCACCGCCTGTACCTGAAGACGCTGGACTGGAACCTGCGGGCGCAGAAGTGCTTCCGGAAATGCGGCTTTACGCCCTGCGGAGAAACGAAGCGCAACGGCCAGGACTTCCTGCTCATGGAACTGAAACGCGAGCGGTGGGAAAAACGGAGGGGTGGATTAAGGGGGTGAGGTAGATAAAAACAGATGACCTGCCCATAGAGTGGCTTGGCGACCGTGTCAGGTTCATCGACCAGACCCAACTGCCACATAAGGAAGTCTACCTGGAGCTCGACGACTACCGGGACGTCGCCTCGGCTATCAGGGAGCTTAAAATACGGGGCGCCCCGGCCATCGGAATTGCTGGAGCCTACGCCGTAGCTCTCGGCGCCCTTAAAATCGAATCTGCCGCCAGGGACGCGTTCCTGGAGAAGCTGCACAAAATTATCGAAGATATCGCCGCCACCCGTCCCACCGCCCACAACCTCTTCTTCGCCTTGGAACGCATGAAAAAGGCCGCCGATTCCGCAAAAAGCGTTGCGCAGATTAAAAAAGCGCTTGTGGACGGGGCCGTGCAAATACACGGAGAAGAAGCGGACGCCACACGTCGTTTAAGTCTGCTCGGAGCGGAACTGATTAAAGACGACTGGACGGTGCTGACCCACTGCAACACCGGGCCGCTGGCCGCGTCCGGTTACGGTACCGCCCTGGGCGTTATCATCACGGCGCATCAGCAGGGGAAAAATGTTAAAGTCCTCGCCGACGAGACCCGCCCGCTTTTACAGGGGGCGCGGCTGACCGCCTGGGAGCTTCAAAAGGCTGGCGTGCCGGTTACCCTGATTACGGATAGCATGGCCGGGCACTTTATGAGGACGGGGGAAATCGACTGCGTTATTACCGGCGCCGATAGAATCGCTGCCAACGGGGATGCCGCCAATAAAATCGGCACTTACACGCTGGCGGTGCTGGCTAAAGAAAATAATATCCCCTTTTATATCGCCGCCCCTACCTCCACCATCGACCCCTCGCTGAAAACCGGAGATGAAATCCCCATCGAGGAACGCAACCCCGATGAAGTCACCCATATCCAGGGCGTGCCTATCGCCCCGGAAGGCATTGCCGCCGCCAACCCCGCCTTCGATGTCACCCCCCACCGCTACGTCACCGCCATCATCACCGAAAAAGGTGTTATTGAAGAGCCATATGGGGAGGGGATAAAGGAGATTCTTTAACCCCCCAAAAGAAAAACCCCCTCTGCGGGGGTACAGCTATTTTTCAATTGTAGGTACATTATACCACACATTATAGTGACCTGTCAAATCTTTCTGCGTGAAGGATTTTCTCGTCTGTCATTGCGAGCACAGCGAAGCAATCCCGTCTCTCCTTACCGTCATTCCCGCGAAAGCGGGAATCCAGACCACCACCCCCCTTTCGCTGTTATCTATTCCCACCCAAACCGCCCCGTATCACCGGCGGCTTATCCCGCTAGACCTCAAACCCCTTTACCCCCGGTGGGGTAAAGGAGGCGGCGTCCTTTTTCAATCATTCACGGCACTGGCCTTTTTATATAAAAAAACAATAAGCATAATTCTACTTGTAAGAATCCCCCCTTCCTTTACCAAAGGAAGGGGGCTAGGGGGATAGATTGATATCCCTTCACAATATTTATTCATACTCCTATTTTCGCTATTCGGGTGGTATAATGGGGGCGTTAGGCAAAATCCCCCTTAGTCCCCCTTTACGAAAGGGGAAAAGATTGGTGAAAGGCAAAGAAACAAAGGTTTGTACCATCATTCTCTCCCTTTGGTAAAGGGAGAGTTAGAGAGGGATTTCAGGGGATTAAGGGGGTGAGGTAGAAAATGACGACTGACCCAAGCTGGCTTTACAGTACAATAGCCCAATCATCAGCTGCGATTGTAGCTATAATCGGCGGTTTTATAACTGCTACCGTATTATCTCTTGCAGCAGAGAAGAGAAGTATAAAGAACCAACTTGCGGATAAGGAAGTGGAACTAAATGCACTTGAACAATACGGAGAGGTAGTGACTCCAATATCATCATCAAAGGACCAACATGGGAAGAAAAGAACAGAGACAGAAATATATTATGTGGAACAACAAGGGATACCACGACTTAAAGAAGGAATTTCTGATTTAAAAAGACGTCTAATTTCATTCAGCTTCCCTCCAAATTTGAAGTGGGGGATAGTGGTTCTGGGTTATCTAACAGTATTCTGTATATTCTGGCCAGTTATTATAATTGCAACAGAAGCTTTCTGTCCTTGGTCTAAAAACCTGACAATGTATCCATTTTTCTTTGGGATATTATTGGTATTTGCATATATCGTCTTTCAGATTAGAACTTTAAGGAGGAAATAATGCCGGCACCAAAAGCTAAACTCGCCGTCATCGGCGGGACGGGGCTTTATGATATCGAGGGGCTTACGGATATCCAGCCGGTGGATATAGATACCCCCTTCGGCAGGCCTTCGGATAGCATCGGCGTCGGCAGGCTGGGCGGGGTGGGTATCGCCTTTTTACCCCGCCACGGCAAAGGCCACCGCATCTCCCCCACCGATGTCCCCGCCCGCGCCAATATCTACGCTTTAAAGAGCCTCGGCGTGGAGTTCATCATCTCCTCAAACTCCTGCGGCAGCTTCAGGGAAGACATCAAGCCCGGCCACCTGCTCGTGCCCGACCAGATAATCGACCGTACCTATCACCGGGATAACACCTTCTTCGGCGAGGGCATCGTCGCCCACATCCAGTTCGCCGACCCCTTCTGCCCGGTGTTGAGCAATATTATTTATGAGTGCGCGCTGGAAGCCGGCGCCACCGTCCGCAAAGGCGGCACCTTCATCGCCATGGAAGGCCCCGCCTTCTCCACCCGCGCCGAGTCGCGACTCTACCGTTCCTGGGGCGCCGATGTCATCGGCATGACGGTGCTGCCGGAAGCCAGGCTGGCGCGTGAGGCGGAAATCTGCTACGCCAGTATTGCCTGCGTCACCGACTACGATTCCTGGCACGAGACCAACGAGACAGTCACCGTCGAGGCTATCCTGACGACCATGCGTAACAACGTCGATTTCGCCAAAAAGACCATCAGGCTGGCGGCGGGCAGGTTGCCGGCAAAAAGGGACTGCGACTGTGCCTCGGCTTTAGGCCCGGCCCTGGTGACCGACCTGTCCCTGATATCCGCCGAACAGAAGAAAAAACTCGACCTGCTCATCGGGAAATACATCAAAAAAGGTTAATGTTATGTCAAATACCGAATTCAACTGTCTGCCGACGATAATCGGCAGCATGCCCCAGACCGACCCCCATCAGGCATGCTCGCTGATAACCCGCTACCTCAAGGACATCCCCGCCTGGCCCCAGCTGCCCCGGCGGTCATTCCTGGAAAATATGTACGTCCAGTACTCCGAGGGCTTCCCCGGCGTGGTCGTCGAGGGAGATAGAATTTACGTGGACACCTCTAAAGACTATCAGAAGCCCCTGGAAGAGCTATACGCCGCCTACCTGGAAAACGACGACTCCAAATTCCCCGTCGGCCCCGACTACGCGGCGGGATTTTACGCCTTCCTCGACCAGGACAATCTATCCCCGCTGGCCGTCAAAGGCCATGTCACCGGGCCGCTTTCCTGGGGACTGACCGTCGCCGACGAAAATAAGCGCGCGATACTCTACCACGACGTCCTCGGCGATGCCGTTCCCAAACTGCTCAAGCTCAAGGCAGCCTGGCAGGAAAAAGAGCTTCAAAAAATCTCGAAAAACACCATCATCTTCGTCGATGAGCCATACATGGCCTCCTACGGGTCGTCTGTTGCCGCCGGCCCCTTCTCCTCGCCGGAGAAGATTGCCCAGATGATAGACGAGGTCTTCGCCGGTATCGGCGGACTCAAGGGGCTGCACTGCTGCGGCAATACCGACTGGTCCGTACTGCTGAAAACCAGCCTCGATATCCTCAACTTTGATACGTACAACTATGCCGAATCTTTGACGCTCTACCCCGACGAAATTAATAAGTTCCTGGCGCGGGGCGGCTGCATTGCCTGGGGCATCGTCCCCAACGACCTGACATCGGCGGATAAAGAGACCATAGCCGGCTTGAGAGACCGCCTTGAAGAAGCGATAGCTCCCTTCACCCGGAACGGCCTGTCTTTCAGAGACATCCTCGCCCACAGCCTCCTCACCCCCAGCTGCACCCTGATACCCCTCGGCGAGGAAGGCGCCGAAAAAGCCCTGGAACTGCTTACCGGCCTCTCCGCCGAGATGAAGAAAAGGTATTTGTAAATATGGAATGTAATATAGAAGCCAACCAAGCCGTGTGCAACTGCACTTACGAGCCCTGCCCCCGCAAGGGGAAATGCTGCGAATGTATCCGCTATCACCTTCAGATGGACGAACTGCCCGCCTGCGTCTTCCCCCCGGAGATAGAACGCACCTACGACCGCTCCTTTACCCGTTTTGCCGAGTGGATAAAGGAGAGGGGTGGTAAGAAATCATAATTTAAGCTATATTATTAAGTGATGAATAAATCTAAGAGAGTCGCCTGGCACAAGCACCTGAAAACGGCTAAAAAAGCCAGCGAAAAAAGAAAAGAACAGTCGAAGACTGCCAAATAAATAGTCCTTTTCCTTCGTTCCGGAGCAACGCGGGTAATCGTTAACGCCCTCGTTGGTAAATTACTGCTGGTAGGTGTCGCCTTTATGTCTGAACTACCGGAAATGGTCCAAGCCCTGCTCGACCCGCAGTCCTACCCCCAGCCCCCGTCGCGGGTGGAACTGATGCAGACCCAGATGTCCTATGTCTTCATCGCCGGCGACTACGTCTATAAGACCAAGAAGCCGGTGGATTTCGGCTTCCTGGACTATACCACGCTGGATAAACGCCTCACCTTCTGCATCAAGGAACTCGAGCTTAACCGCCGCCTCTGCCCCGAGGCCTACCTGGAAGTGGTGCCGGTAACCGAAGATGACGGCCGTATCGTCATGGACGGCAAGGGAGCGGTCAAGGAGTACGCCGTAAAGATGCGCCGCCTGCCCCGGGAAGCCATGATGGATGCTCTGCTACCCGAAAATAAAGTAACACCGGAAATGCTGGCCAGGGTAGCGGCCGTTCTATCGGACTTTCACCTCAAGGCATCCACCGGAGGTGACATCGACGAATTCGGCGGCACCGACTCCGTTTTCCGGAATACCGATGAAAACTTCACCCAGACCGAGAAATATATCGGTATCACCGTCTCCCCGGAAACTCATCAGCGTATCAGGACCTGGAACGCTGATTTTCTCAAAACCAACGAGGCTTTATTCCACAAGCGGGTAGACGAGGGCCGCATACGCGACTGCCACGGCGACCTTCACGCCGCCCACATCTGCTTCACCGAAAAAATATGCATCTACGACTGCATCGAGTTCAACGACCGTTTCCGCTACTGCGATGTCGCTTCGGAGGTCGCTTTTCTGGCTATGGACCTCGACCACTACGGTCGTTCCGACCTTTCCTCCGACTTCATCGATGCCTACGTTAAAGAAAGCGACGACGAGGAACTTAAAAAACTGCTCAATTTTTATAAATGCTACCGCGCCTGCGTGCGGGGCAAGGTGGGGTGCTTCCAGTACGCCGACGCGTATATAGACCCCGCAGAAAAGGCAAAAATACTGGAAAACACCCGCAGCTACTTTAAGCTGGCGGAATCGTATATAGATGGCGGCTAAAGAGGTTGTGAGATGAGAGAACCCTTCGCTAAATATATAGAAGCCGAACTCAAGCCCGGCTTTCTGCTCATCGCCTGCGGTCTCCCCGGCACCTGGAAGACGGAGACCACCGAGGAGGTCGCTAAAATCAAGGGCTGTAAGCTCCTGCGCACCGACCTTATCCGTCTGGAAGTGCTGAAAAACGAGGACATCTTCGATGAGAAAGTCGCCGGCGACATGAATAAGCGGACGCAGGTCTACGACGAGATGTTCCGGCAGGCAGACGAGGCCCTGAACGGCGGTAACTGCGTCATCCTCGATGCCACCTTCGTCACACAGTCGCTGCGGCAGCGGGCGGCGGCCATCGCCGCCAAACATGACAGGACCTTCATCATCCTCCAGACCGACTGCCCCCAGGAGGTCTCCATCCGGCGGATACTGGCGCGTGATAAGGAAAACTACGTCTCCAACGCCCTGACCGAGGAAGCCTACCTCAACAATAAAAAGAAGTTCGAAGCTGTAGATTTAAACGGCCTGAAAAGCCTGAATCCCGGACTCAACATTATTCACCTAATCGTCGATACCACCCAGGATCCGCCCAAAGACTGGTATATAATCCGGCAGGAGAAAGGATAAGAAGGGCAACCGTATGAAGATAGATTTACACATCCATACCAGCACCGGCTCGGACGGTGCGCTTACTTTGGAGGAAGTCTTTGCGGAAGCCAAGAAGAGAAACATCGACCTTCTATCAATTACCGACCACGATGCCATAGGCCACCAGAGGCAGGCCGTTAAACTGGCCGAAAAGCACGAAATCGCTTACATCACTGGCGTCGAGTTGAACGTAACCTTCCCGTATGCGGGTAAGTCCATTTCGCTCGACTTTCTGGGATACGCATATGATTACGGGAATCCTGCGCTCAAGGATAAATTACACCTGATAAGAGAGCACCGGGCAATCAGGGCGCGTCAAATTATAGATAATCTTAACACCGAGTTCAGGAAGGAAAACCTCCCCCTCTTTACCGACGCCGACCTTACAAAAATGCAGGAAGGCGTCGACGGCATTTTAAGTCGACCCCACATCGCCGATTACCTGATTAAAAAGGAGATTATCGCCAGCCGTCAGGAAGCCTTCGATAGATATTTAGTAAAGTGCGATGTGCCCAAGTACCCGCTTTCGCTCCCCGAGGCCTCGGGGCTTATCAGAAACGCCGGCGGCAGGCTCGTTCTGGCCCACCCCAACGACCCCAACGGCACCTCGTTGATAAGCCTGACTACCGATTTGGATAAGCAGACAGAAATTATCCGAAAACACATGCTGGATTATATCGACGGCGTGGAATGCTGGCATTCCCGAAATAACGCCGAGACCACGTCGCATTATATCGAGTTCTGCAAGAAACACGGCCTTATCATGACCGGCGGCAGCGACTGCCATCAAAAACCGATACTACTCGGCACGGTGGACGTGCCGGACTTCGTGGCCGGGCAGTTTATATAACCTCCCAACCCCCCTGGCTGTTATCTTTTTCCACCCAAACCGCCCTCGCATCACCCGCGGCTTATCCCGCTGTCCCTTTCCCCTTAACCCCCTACGGGTGTCTAAGAAGGGCACAGCCCCTCTTTCTATTCTTCCCCCTCCTTTAGGGGACCGAGAGGGTGGATTTCTTAAAAAAATATATCCCCCTCTCCTGCTGAAAGCCTTGCCAGGAGAGGGGGATACAGGGAGTGAGGTTAAATAAAATCCCCCTAGATATTCTCCCCCTGATAGACCCCGCTGTAGCCCTCCGAATCTCCGGTCAATTCGAAAAAGACGAGCTGTGTTATCCGGGCATTCCTCTGCACGCGGAAGCCCCGGTAGTTATAGACCACCAGCAAAGATTGGGAGCGCCCCTCGTACCCGGCGTCCCAGACCGCTGTCCCCACCGTAACACCGCAGCGCAACAGGCTCGAACGCGGCCTCCCCAGCCCCATGATGTTCTTCGGCAGGTGCACAATCTCGTTATAGGTGATGATATAGGTCCCGGCCAGCAGCTCGATGCTGCCCAATCCGTCGAAAACCAGTGGTGAAAGGTCGGAAATTACCCGCTGGCCACCGGCCGCCGGGATATTGCCCATCGACTGCGCTACGGCCACGTCGCGCAGAGTAAGGTCGAAGCCGTTGGTCTGTACCTGCTCATCGAGGTCAATCCACCCCTCGACAAGCGGCGGATCCTGCTCTATCAAATACCGTATGTCTTTTCCGGAAAGGACTGACATATCAATCTCCTACTTGGTTAACCGCCGCCGCATCGTCACCAGTGTAATGGAGAAAAATACCACCGTCCAGAGAATGATAATACCCAGTGCCAGCAGCATTTCTGCGTGGAATTCCCCCTGAAACAGGCCCCTCGCCAGATGCGCTACCGGCGTTAAAGGCGCTATCCAGCTCAACGTTTGCACTATCTCGGGAAACCGGGTTAGCGGGAAGAATACGCCGCTTAATAAGAACATCGGGGTGATGAACAGCGTAAAGAAGAAGTTGAACGTATATATTGAAGGCACTATAGAGGTGAAAAACAGTGAAATTGAGGCAAACATGAGACCGGATAGTGCCGCCACGGGAGGTACCAGCAGCGCCCAGAAAGAAGGCACCAGCTGAAAAGCAGCCGCGATGGCCAGGATAACGCAGCCCGTCATAAAAGCGCGGGTGGCCCCCCAGAAAATTTCGCCCGCGGCAATATCTTCCACATTCAGCGGCGTCGCCAGAATAGCGTCGAAGGTATAGTGGTGCTCCATCCGGAAATAACTGCCGTAGGTGCATTCGAAGCTGGCGGCGAACATGGCGTAAGCAACGATAACACCGGGGGCTATAAATTCGATGTATCTCTGGTCGCCTATATCACCGACAAAAGCCCCCATACCCAGGCCGAAAGCCACCAGGACAAGAATCGGCTCGATAACAGCCCCGGCCCCTTCCGAGTGCCAGAGCCGGAAGAAGACGTCCCGGTTGCGCTGCCAGAGACGGAAAAATCGCCAGGAGAAAGGCCTCATTCTACTAACGACCTCCCCGTGAGTTTGAAGAAGACGTCTTCCAGCGTGGCCGCCCGGGCCGACCCGGGAAGACCCTCCATCTGACTATCCTCCTTGGGGAAAACATGGATGCCCCCCGCAAACTCCTCGAACTCAAGCCGGCGGCTCTCCAGTTCCCCGATAATTGAATCGCGGTCGCCTGATGTCAGGTCAATCTCCCAGACCCGACTGCTCATGTACCTGATAACAAGCGCCTTGGGGGTATCGATGTCTATTATTCTCCCCTGGTTGATTATCGCCACCCGACCGCAGAGGCGGGCGGCCTCCTCCATATTCTGCGTGCATAGCAACTGGGTAATCCCCTGGCCTTTCAAATCGCGAAGTCTCTGCCAGACCATGTGCCTGGCTTGAGGGTCCAGACCTATCGAAGGCTCGTCCAGAATGATAATCTTGGGCGCGTTAACCAGGCCCCGGCCTATTAAAAGGCGCCGCTTCATACCGCCGGACAGCTCATCTATCTTGCCATCGCGCTTTTCCTCGAGCGCCATGGAATTCAGTATCTCCACGCTGCGTTGATAAGCCACTTTCCTGGGTATGGCAAAATAGCGGGCGAAGGTAAGCAGGTTCTGAATGACGGTCAGGTCCTCGTCCAGGTTATCTACCTGCGGAATGACTCCCAGTATCGCCTTGACCTCGCGGGGATACTTTTTCAGGTCCCTGCCGTCCACCCAGATATCGCCGCGTGTCGGTGGCGAGACGGCCGTTATCATCCTGATGAGAGATGTTTTACCGGCGCCGTTGGGCCCCAGCAGGCCGAAGCACTCACCCTCCTCAATCTCCAGGTTGACGTCGTCCACGGCGACGAGGTCTTTAAATTTCTTGGTCAGGTTTGTTGCTTTAATAATAGCCATAGTTATACAACCAGTTGGTTTCGGGAATTACCCACATATCATACCAGCTTTGAGCTTTTACTTCAACGCACCATTAGCCCCGTTTACCCCCCCCCTCGCTGTTATCTTTTCCCACCCGAACCGCCCATGCATCATCCCCCTCTTATCCCATAGTCGTATCCCCCTTACCCCCAAGCAGGGTGTCTAAGAGGGGCTGCGCCCCTCTTTCTTTTTCGCCCCTCTCCTTGCGCAGTACGCCCAAAAGGCGTCTTTAACGCCTTGCCAGGAGAAGGGGACACAGGGGGTGAGGTAGATAAAATTCTCCCTTTCATAGTAACTTTACAGACAGGGCTACTTTGACTACAATGTTACCAGTATCTTACGGAAGGGGGCCTTTGCCATGATTAAAGCTGTTTTCTTCGACCTCTACCAGACGCTGGTGCGATACGACCCACCCCGGGAAGAAATCGAGGCGAAAGTGCTCAAGGATTTTAGCATCGATATAAGTCCGGCTGCGCTGGCTCGCCCCATAGTGGTAGCCGATGAATTCATCTATAACGAAATCGCCCGGCTGCCGTTGAGCGGGCGTTCCACGGAAGAGAAAATGTCCCTGTACTCACAGTACCAGGGAATACTGCTCCGTGAGGCCGGTATCGAATACGACCAGTCAATTATCCCGAGCCTGCTTGGCGCGATGATGCAATCGAAAATGGACCTGGTCCTCTTCGACGATGTGACGCCCCTTCTTAACGATCTGAAAGGCAGAGGCTTAATCCTGGGCTTGATTTCCAATATAGAGCAGGACATGACAGAAACGCTGACGAGGCTGGAACTGCCCCACTGGCTGGAAATCATCGTGACCTCCCTGGATGCGGGCGCCGGCAAGCCGCGCCCCGAAATTTTCCAGGAGGCGTTGCGGCAGGCCGGCGTTCAGCCCTCGGAGGCGCTGTACATCGGCGACCAGTATCAGGTTGATGTCATCGGCGCCAGCGGGGCCGGCATGAAGGGAATACTTATCGACCGCAATAATTATTACGGGGATGATACCGACTGCCCGAAAATAAGCAGTCTAGGCCAGGTGATGGATTACCTGTGAGTTCCGGTTGTATTCTCTATGTAATTCCGGCCCATGGCTCTCCTCGCTTAACGGGCATTCACAGCACCTGCCCTGCGAGCAGAGGGTTTTATAGATATGCAACAGACCCTGCTGCCTGCGGGCTGTGCTGACCATGTAACGGCCTATCCCCAGCTGGTTTACCATGTGCCTTTCCAAAGCGTTTTCGGTCAGCCTGGGATAATGACGATAAATTTCCAGGGCTTTCCCGGCCAATTCCGGGCGGGCATTAGCTAGTCCCCAGACAACGGTGAAGGGCAGAATGACATTGACGACGATATCGGCAGCCCGTCCCCCGCCCAGGAGGGCCGGAAAACCGCTCCCGCCCAACAGCCCGGAATCAGCGCCAACTCCCCGATGACTACCGGCCGTTACCAATAACGCTCTCTCTATCTCTCGAAAGCCCGCCTCAACCGCCGCTTCATCAAGCCTGCCGAGCAGCCCATTCAGCAGTCCCTCTCTCCGGTAGCGAAGCAGGAGATAACACATCGCTGCGATGCGGCGGGTGGGCAAATTGCCCGGCCTCACCTTGAAAAATTGCCACTCATCTTCAGACATAGTCACAGTTTCGCGGCAGCCAGCCCACACCCGCTCCAGCCCGGCTACCCAATTATCGGCATAGTGTGCCGCATGGTACGTTCCGGTATGCTGCGATGGCAGCAATCCCGCCATACCCACCAGCCGGGCCTGACACAGCACCAGGCATTCGGCGTCCGGTATTTCCCCTGATGTCGCCGCTTCCAGCTTATGGAGCGGCATCCGTTCGGCCAGTTCTACCATCTGGAGCTTATTCTTACTATACCCCAGCGCCCCCATGATTCCCCGGTACAGCGACTGGCCCGCGCCCATCCGGTTGAGCTCCTTCTGAAAGTCAGCAACCTTAGAGAAAAAACGCCGCTCTCCGGCCTTGTCCAGGATTTCGCCTGTAAGATCCTTATCCCACCGGCGTACCGCATCGCGGCAGGGCATTGTGCAGGTTCGCGGAACTTCAGCGGGGACAGTACTCCCGTCGCTCAAGACCCCGATGAATTTATGCAGCGCCAGGGTCGGCACCTTCCTACCGTTCTGGAGGATTACAGCCCTGTCAACATCATGCCAGAAGACGACATGTAGAACCACCCGGTTATAGACAGGGTCATGATGGTGCCGGTGCGCCCACCAGCTGCTGGTTTTAACATGAATTTCGACATCACCCCTTAACAGTCCCCGTCTGGTGGCAATTACCGCGTCACGGTAATCGGCACCGCGGTCTCCGTTAAGCCTGCCCGGAGAGACTATCCTGACCGGCTCGCCGTCCTCGGTGACAAGGTCGGTCCTGCCCGGCAGGCGGTCCCGCCAGATTTCAACAACTCGACTCTCCGGAAAAGTAACCGCCATAAACCTCCGTTCCCCGGCCTGTTTCACGGTTGACTTTCGAGGCTACCCGGCGTGAAGAAGGTATTGCTGGTAGCGGTACAGCGCCGCCAGCGATATTATGGCATCTTCGTCGCTGGTATAACTGGGTATGCCAATCTCCTGAAAACCGCGGCTTAACTTCAGGTAAACACCCCTGTCCCCGAAAGGGCTGACGGCCATGATGGGCTTGCGAGGAAAGTCTTTCCTGATACCGGCAAATAGCGACGGCGTGTCTTTACCGGGCAACCAGTCGACCGCGGCCATAATCACCACCACCGCGTCCACGCCGCTGTCTTCCAGCACCGCCCTTAACACCGTGGTATAAGTCGCCTCAAAGCCGCTGGTCTCGACGGCCGTCCAGACATCCACTGGACTTCTCACCCGCCACCACTCGGGGTAGACGGTCTTTATCCTGGCTTTGGTGGCCGGCGCCAGTTCGGCAATTTCGAGCCCGTTCCTGACACAGGTATCGACGGCGGTAACACAGCCGGACCCGGCCAGATTGATGACAGCCACCCGGTTCCCTATCGGCAGCGGTGCGTAAACAAATGCCCTGGCGGCATCCCAGAGCCCTTCGAAGCTGGACACCCTGATGATTCCCGACTGCCGGAAAGCGGCGTCGTAAACACGGTCTTCTCCAGCCACGGAGCCGGTATGGGTAGCCGATGCCCTGGCCCCACAGTCGGTTACGGCCGATTTAAGGATGAGCATCGGCTTCTCCATGACGATACGGCGGCTCAATTCGAGGAAGCGCTGACCGTCTTTAATGCTCTCCAGGTACATGGCGATGATTTTTGTCTGCGGATCCTCGCCGAAATATTCCAGCATATCGCTTTCATCGACATCGCACCTGTTGCCCAGGCAGGCTATCTTACTGATGCCGATTTCACTGTTAATCAGCGGTAGAAAGACACCGGTAAACAGGCCGGTCTGGCCGATAAATCCCACCGTACCCAACCCGATATCACCCTCCGGCAGGAAAAGCTCGTTCAGCCGGCCGAGGCTCGTATCGAAACGACTCTCCGGGTTTATTGTGCCGACGCTGTTAGGACCCATGATTCTTATCCCGGTCTTTTCCGCTATCCGGGCTATCCGCTTTTCCAATCGTACACCTGAACTGTCCATCTCTCCGAATCCAGCGGATTCAATGATAACCGCCTTGACCCCCCTGGCGACACATTCTTCGAGAGACTCCACGACCATCGAAGGCGGCAGCACGATAAGCACCAGTTCCGGTATTTCGGGTATGTCTTTCAATGCGTGGAAGACCGTCAGACCCAGAATTTGCTCTGCCTGCAGATTTATAGGATATATTTTCCCCTGAAAGCCGAGCCGGAGCAGATTTTCGATGATATTATAGCCACCCTTGCCCGGCGTGCGTGAAGCACCGATGACGGCGACACTGGTTGGATTGAAAAACGACTTTAGACTGCCGTTGTCACGATTGTTTTTCATAAAAACGACTCTTAACCAATGATGCTCGTGGAATAAACGCCTGCGATACCCCCTTACCCTTGAGCCGACTCCCTATCCCTTACTTTCTACCTGATTACGGTAATTTTACACGTTTCCGTGTACGCTGTCAAGCTTTCTTTTTTCTTTCGCCTGCTTCGTACTTGAACCTGGCCTGCTCGGCAATTATGGAGAGAAGGGTAGTCGAGGCACCGCGGGGCCGGTACATTCCCGTTTCCCACTCGCTTATTGTCTGCTGACGAGTGCCCAGTCTATCCGACAACTCGCGCTGGGTCAGTCCCAGGTGACGGCGCAGCTCTTGAATCCCCTGGCCATCCCATTGTATCCGGTTCGTTCCCGAACTCTTGCTCACGACCAGATTGTACACGATGCAGTGTAAATCGTCAAAGATAGCTTGAATTCGTTTGATTGGCTTTGCCTCACCACTCCCCCCTCGTTTATATCTTTTCCCACCCAGGCCACCCTCGTATCATTCATGGCTTGGTCCGCAGTATATCTCTCCACCCAAGCCGCCCCCGTACCATCAGCGGCTTAGCCCGTAAGGAATCCCCTATCCAGTTTCACCCTTTCGCAAAGGGGGATTAAGGTGAGTTTTCAACTCCCAATAGGGGGAAGTGCGTAGCGAGAGGTGACGCAGCCTGTATACTAATATGGGGCGTCTAAGAGGGGCTCCGCCCCTATTCCTTTCTTCCCCCTCTCCAATCATTTTACCCGCGTGACTTCTTTCATCTCCCTGATTGGAGAGGGGGACTAAGGAGGTGAGGTTTAAATAGAGCGATGTTAAAAGAAAGTCATAATTTAAACGTGTTGCATCCGGTATGGTTTCAAGAGAATAACGGTGATATTAAGAGAATTTTTAATTTCAGTAATTGTCAATGCCTGTAAACGCCTCTATTTCAAGTTGCGATGAACTCCAATCTGCGGTATCATGTAAATGTTAGCACTCTCATGGCGAGAGTGCTAATCCAATGTAACGGGATAAAGGCTTTTAATAGAGAAAGGAGGAATGGTATGGCAGCTACATTACAGCCACTGGCTGACCGTGTTCTGGTTAAACCCATCGAAAAGGAAGAGAAGACGAAGTCCGGGATATATATACCGGATACAGCCAAAGAAAAACCCCAGGAGGGGAAAGTCCTGGCCGTAGGACCGGGTAAAATGTCCGATGACGGTAAACTGATTCCGATGAACCTGAAAGTCGGCGATACGGTTATCTACTCCAAATACGGCGGCACGGAAATCAAGGTTGACGATGACGAGCTGATTATCCTTCGCGAGAGCGATATTATGGCGAAGAAGTCCAAATAACAAGGGAAGTCAAGGAGGAAGAATATGGCAAAACAAATTATTTTCGGTGAAGACGCAAGACATGCCCTGAAGAAGGGAATCGATGCGTTAGCGGATGCGGTTAAAGTAACCCTGGGACCCAAGGGTCACTGCGTGGCGCTGGATAAAAAATGGGGAGCACCATCGGTAATTGATGACGGCGTCACTATTGCCAAGGACATCGAGCTTCCCGACCCGTTCGAGAATATGGGTGTTCAGCTGGTCAAAGAGGCCGCCAGCAAGACCAACGATGCCTGTGGCGACGGCACCACCACCTCGACACTCCTGGCGCACGCCATCATTTCCGGAGGTTTCAAGAACATAGCCGCGGGCGCCGACGCTATGGCTTTGAAGAGAGGCATCCAGAAGGCGACCGCGGCTATCGTCGAGGAGCTGAAAAAGGCCTCTACCGAGGTCAATGACAAGGAGCAGATTGCCCAGGTAGGCACCATTACCGCCAAGGATACGGAAATCGGCAACCTGCTGGCTGATGTTATGGAGAAGGTGGGCAAGGACGGGGTTATCACCGTTGAGGAGTCCAAGGGCACGCAGTACGAGATAGAGTATGTCGAGGGAATGCAGTTCGACCGCGGTTACATCAGCCCCTATTTCGTCACCAATGCCGAGCGTATGGAAACGGAAATCGAAGACCCCTATATCCTGATTACCGATAAGAAGATTTCGGCGGTTTCCGACCTTCTGCCGGCCCTGGAAAAGATTCTTCAAGTGTCCAAGAACCTGCTTATCGTTGCCGAGGATATCGACGGCGAAGCGCTGGCTACACTCGTGGTTAATAAACTACGCGGCACCATCAACGTCCTGGCCGTCAAGGCCCCCGGCTTCGGCGACCGCCGCAAGGCGATGCTCGAAGACATGGCCATTCTCGCCGGCGGCACCGTTATTTCCGAGGATGTCGGCCGCAAACTCGATTCCGTTACCGTGGAAGACCTGGGCCGGGCCCGCCGCGTAACCTCCGATAAGGATAACACCACCATTGTCGAGGGCAAAGGCTCTGAAGAGGCTATCACCGGTCGAATCAAGCAGATTAAAGCCCAGATTGAAGAGACCACTTCCGACTTCGATCGCGAGAAACTCCAGGAGAGGCAGGCCAAGCTGGTAGGAGGTGTGGCCGTCATCAAAGTAGGCGCCTCCACTGAAGTAGAGCTTAAAGAGAAGAAGCACCGTGTCGAGGACGCCCTGTCGGCGACAAGGGCTGCTGTCGAGGAAGGTATCCTGCCCGGCGGCGGAGTCGGTCTGCTCAATGCTCTCCCGGTTCTGAAAAAGCTGAAGGTAGCCGGCGATGAAGCTACCGGCGTTGACGTTGTACGCCAGGCGGTTACCGAACCTCTACGCTGGATTGCTACCAATGCCGGCAAAGATGGCTCTGTAATCATCGATAACGTGAAAAAGAGCCCGAAGGGAGTCGGCTACGACGCTGATAGCGACGATTTTGTCAACATGGTAGAGAAGGGCATCATCGACCCTACCAAGGTAGTCCGCACCGGACTGGAGAACGCTGCCAGTATCGCCGTGATGGTACTGGTAACCGAATCGCTCGTGTCCGATATCCCCGAGAAGGAGAAGGCGGCCGCTGGCGGTATGCCCGCGGGCATGGACGGCATGGGCGGCATGATGTAGCCCGACCGTAATACGGTTTTTTAAAATAGCCGCGGCCTCCGGGTTGCGGCTATTTTCTTTAGTATTCTTAAAGCTTCAGCAGGTCTTCCAAGGGCTCGTCCGGACTGACGGGCCCGACTACCGCCAGATGCAGCTTCTTACCCACCAGCAGTTCCCCGGCCAGCTTCTGGAGTTCTTCGGCCGTGATGGCATCAATGATGGCGATTACTTCGTCGACGGTGAGTATTTTCCCGGTGAGAAGCTCCTGTCCGCCCATCCAGCCGGATACGCTGCGGCTGTCTTCCATGCGCAGCCAGAGACGTCCCTTGGATAATTCTTTAGCCTTGGAGAGCTCCGCCTCCGGGATTAATTCCTTAAGTCTGGACAGCTCTTCAAGGATAGCCCTGACGGCTACCTTCAGGTTCTTATTATCGACCCCGGCGGACACCGTGAGAGAGCCGGTATCGAGGAAGTACTCGGCGTAGCTGTGGATACTGTAAGCCAGACCCAGCTTGTCACGAATCTCCGTGAACAGGCGACTGCTCATGCCCTCGCCGAGGATGACATTGAGCATGTCGAGTTTGAAGCGTTCCGGGTGGTTAATCGATAATCCCGGCAGCGCCAGGCACAACTGGGTCTGCTCGGTGTCGCGCTTCTCGACTAGCACCTTCCGCCCTGTCTTCTCTAGATATGGTTTGTATTCGATTCGAGACTGCTGCCCGGTCCATCCGGCCACCGCCCGGCTGACCGCGCCGGTCACTTCCATCTGGTCTATATCGCCGGCAATAGACAGCACGATATTGCCGGGCTGATACTGCCTGGATAGATAATCGAGCATCATGTCTCGGGTAATAGCTCCCACCGATTCCTTGCTGCCGGCGATATCGCGTCCCAGGGCATGGCCGGGAAACATCAAATCGTCAATCAGCATAGCCACCCGCTGTGACGGGGAGTCCAGAGACATATTTATTTCCTCGATGATGACCTGGCGTTCTTTCTCAATTTCCCTGGAGTCGAACGTAGAGTTGACGAGGATGTCCGCCATCACATCGAGGGCGCTGGCAAAGTGCGGCTGCGCTACCTTGCACCAGTAGATGGTCATCTCTTTATCAGTACCGGCATTGAGCATACCCCCCACCCCCTCGATAACCGTGCAGATTTCCGCGGACGTGTGGCGCTTTTTCGTGCCTTTAAAACAGACGTGCTCGATAAAGTGGGAAATACCGGCCTGCTCATCGGTCTCATACCTGGAGCCAGTGCCGACAAAGAAACTGATGGACACCGACCGCGTATGGGGCATGGCGGCGGTAACCAGACGAAGACCGTTATCCAAGGTAACTTTCTGATACAACAATTTAACCCTCCAGCAAGTAACGAGAATAAGATATTCTAAGGTTTTCACTCTCCGGTGTCAATTCAGGACGGTTAGTCCATTTTCCGCAATCGTGATGAAAAGACCAACATTGATACAGCTAAAGCAAAGAGAGCTATAGCCAGCCCGCCGATAGACCACTCAATGCCCATAGCATCAGCCAGCAGACCGCCGAAGACAGTACCGAGGCTCGATAGGCCGAACCCCAGCATCATAAAACTCATGACGCGTCCCCTGTAACCGGGGTCGACGTAATACTGAACCAGGGTAAAGCCTATAGCTATCTGCCCCGTCTGTCCCAACCCGATGAATACAACCAGTGCCAAGGAGAGATACCACCCTGTGTTAAAAGAAAAGGCTATCAGCGCCAGGCTTAAAATCAGGCCGCTGAACAGCATCAGAATGCCGCGATTTTTATTCGACATGGAGGCGAGGGCGAACGAGACCACGATAGCGCCTATTCCGGATACGGCCATCAGTATCCCCAGGCCGACTTCTCCAACCTTTAATATGTCCTCGGTAAACATGGGCAATAACATGTTAAACGGCATACCCAGTATGGTACAGCCGAGGGAGAACAGGAGAACAAGCATGATAGTGGTCTCGCTACGTATATACCGAAAACCCTGCACTACTTCCGTCGCGGTGCTGCTCCCCTGGCGGACTACCGGGCGATTGGGCGGTATCTTGAACAGGAAAAAAACAGAGAATATATACAGCACCGTCATGATATAATACACCGCGTCAAAGTCCCAGGCGGCGATAATGAATCCCGTGGCCGCTGGAGCCACAATCCGGAAAACGTTCATCCCCATGTTGTTCAGCGATATCGCGTTCATCAGGTCTTCCGGCTCGACGATTTCAGGTACCATGGACGCGCGCGACGGCATCATAATACCCATAACGATTCCCTGAAGGATACTGGAAACTATCAGAACCCACCAGGAGCCGGGTATGTCCTTGCTTAGATAGTTCATCGACAGGGCAATAGCAACACCGAGGGAAATCACCGCCGAGAGCGCCTGACTCCAGATAAGTATCTTCTTCTTTTCCACACGGTCGGCCAGGGCGCCGCCGTAAAGTGACAGGACGAGCATGGGGATAGCCCCGGCCAGAGCCATCAGCCCCAGGATAGCCCCCGAGCCGGTAAGGCGGTAAATGAGCAGGGTACGTGTCACCATCTGCATCTGCAAAGGGGCCCAGTGGCCTACCAGGGAGTAATAATAGAGGCGGTAGAGGGGATTTCTAAAGGAACTGAAAACCCTTCTGCCATATCCCGCTATACCCCTCTCGCTCGCCGGCGACTCTGCCGTCCCCGGTCCCCTGCTGCGATATTCGTCCAGCTTGTTATTCACCTATAAAATCCTACACTTACCGCTTAATCGTGAATAAAGGGAACATCATCCAAAAAAGGATTGTACTCTTCGGTGGGTGCTTCTTTAATTTTACACCGCCACACTCTTTCAGGCAAGAAAAGACGGGAAACGGGATTGCTTTGCATTGACTTAAATCATGAGCGCTGATAACATTATGGCGAGGGGTAATAATGACAAACAAGCAAAATATTCCGAGGCTGGTTCTATTCCCGCAGACGGCTGAAGTCGATGAAAAGAGCCATCTGGTAATCGGCGGGTGCGATTGCGTGGCGCTGGCCGGGGAGTTCGGCACGCCTCTGTACGTCTTTGACGAAATCGACCTGCGTAACCGCTGCCGGGAATTTAAAGTGGAATTCGGCCGGCGTTACCCCGATGTCACCGCCTGTTACTCGGCGAAAGCTTTTACCGCCAGGGCCATGCTGCAGCTTGTCAAAGAGGAAGGACTGGACCTGGACGTGGTCTCGGGCGGGGAGTTGGGCATCGCCCGCTCGGTAGATTTCCCCATGAAGAGGATTCATTTCCCCGGCAATAACAAGTCCGCCGAGGAGATGGAAATGGCCGTGAAGTACGGCATAGGGCATATCGTGGTGGATAACCTTCACGAACTAGATATG
This sequence comes from Dehalococcoidales bacterium, assembly GCA_034430575.1. Classification (GTDB taxonomy): domain Bacteria; phylum Chloroflexota; class Dehalococcoidia; order Dehalococcoidales; family RBG-16-60-22; genus JAFGPF01. Next base: position 30,965 of record DAOUDZ010000044.1, on the reverse strand, counting down.
TTAATAAAAATCGCCGGTAAGAAGAAGGTTAATATCCTGCTGCGCCTATCGCCGGGGATAGACGCGCATACGCACGCATACAATACCACCGGCATCGTGGACTCCAAGTTCGGCCTGACGCGTTCGACCTGGGACGAGGCCATAGAAAAGGCTTTAGCCGCTAAGAATTTAAAGGTTGACGGCCTGCACTTCCATATCGGCTCGGGAATCTTCGAGATGGAGCCGTACGAGAAGGCCATTGAGGTCATGCTCGAATACGCTGCGGAGATAAAGCAGAAGCATAATTTTGAAACCAGGGTATTGAGCATCGGCGGGGGATTCGGCGCCCGGTACACGCTGGATGAAACGCCACCCCCTATTGCCACCTGGGCCGAAGTAATAGCCGATAAAATTATCAGCCAGTGCCGCGAGTTAAAGCTGTCACCGCCGGGGCTCATCATCGAGCCGGGACGGGCGATAGTGGCACAGGCCGGGGTGGCGCTGTACCGGGTGGGGGTGATAAAAGACATTCCGGGTATACGGCGCTATGTCTGCGTGGACGGCGGCATGGGCGATAACATCCGCCAGCCGATGTACGGCGCCAGGCAGGAAGCGCTGGTGGCTAATAAAGGCTCGGCGAAGGAAACCGGTATAGTCACCATTGCCGGCAAGTATTGCGAATCAGGTGATATCCTGATTAGCGACATTAGCATGCCCGAGCTTAAAGCGGGTGATATCCTGGCGTTAGCCGGCAGCGGCGCCTACTGCGCACCATTACAGAGCAACTACAACGCATTTTGCCGTCCGGCTATAGTCTTCGTCAGGGATGGTAAAGCCCGCCTCGTCCGGCGCCGGGAAACGCTTCAAGACCTTATCCGGAACGACCTGATATAACGAGGAGACTCTTAATGTGGCAGGTAATCGGACAGACCCGGGCGGTCTCTCTGTTGCAGCATAGTCTGGAAGCCGGCACGCTGGCCCACGCTTATTTATTCGTCGGGCCGGAGCATGTCGGCAAGATGACGCTGGCGATAAATCTGGCGCAGGCGCTCAACTGTGAAGCCGCCGAACGGCCCTGCCTCGAATGCCCCTCCTGCCGGAAAATAGCTGCGGGCGGTCATGCCGATGTCCAGGTTATCGGCCTGGCCAGGAACGAGGACGAGGCGGAAGCCAAGCTGATTCACATCGAGCAGATAAAAGAGATACAGCATTCGGCCAATCTGCCGCCATTCGAAGGACGCCGCAAGGTCTTTATTATTGAAACGGCCGAACTCCTGTCGCTGGACGCGGCTAATCGACTGCTGAAGACCCTGGAAGAACCCCCCGAGAGAGTGACCTTCATACTGCTGACGGTAAACGACAGGTTACTGCCGATTACCGTGGTCTCCCGCTGCCAGCGACTGGAACTGCCCCCGCTCTCGATAAACGCGGCAGCGTCGGCCCTGGCGGATAGCTTTAACATCGAGCCGGAGCGGGCCAGGCTCATCGCCGGACTTTCTCACGGCTGCCCGGGATGGGCTATCGCGGCGAACAGTAACGATATCCTGCTACAGCAGCGCAACAAGGAACTGAACCGGCAGCTCGAAATTATCAATGCCGACTACGAAGACCGCTTCGCTTACGCCGCACAACTCGCCGCCCGGTTCAGCCAGAACCGCGGCGCGGTCTACGAGGTACTGGACCTGTGGCTGGACTACTGGCGCGACCTCATGTTGGTTAAACTGGGCTGCTATGATATGATTACTAATGTCGACCGTAAGGATGAACTGGTCGAGTTAGCCACGAGCTATCGACTGGACGAGATAAAATCTTTCATCGATGCCATCGGGTCGGCCGCGTTACAGCTCCGGCAGAACGTCAACGCGCGGCTGGCGCTGGAGGTATTGATGCTGGATATACCCTTAAAGAGGAGAGGCGGCGTGAAATATGGCTAATATCGTTGGGATACGTTTTAAAAGGGCCGGCAAGGTCTATTACTTCGACGCCGGTGATATCGCGCTGGAACCCGGCGACCACGCCATCGTGAAGACAAGCCGCGGCACGGAGCTAGGAAGCGTAGTTATCGCCCCCGGTCAGATACTGGCCAGCGAGGCAGAGGAAAAATTGAGCCCGGTGGTACGCAAAGCGGAACCGGAGGATATCGAAAAGGCCGAGGAGCTCAATACGAAGGCGCAGGAAGCCCTGATAGAGTGCGGCAAGATGACTGGGGAACTGGAGTTGCCCATGAAATTGCTTTCCGCCGAGTATAATCTCGATGGCAACCGTCTGACGTTCCTTTTCAGCGCGGAGGAGAGGGTGGACTTCCGCGAACTGGTCCGGCGGCTGACCGGCAAATTCAAGGTGAGAGTGGAACTTCGCCAGGTGGGAAGTCGAGACGAGGCTAAATTGCTGGGCAGCTTCGGGCGGTGCGGTCGCCCCCTATGCTGTACGTCCTTCCTGACCGAGTTCACACCGGTCTCCATCAAGATGGCCAAGGAGCAGGACCTGCCGCTTAACCCGATGAAAATTTCCGGGGCATGCGGTCGCCTGATGTGCTGCCTGGCTTTTGAAGGAGAACAGTACCGCCTTATGAAGGAGAAAATGCCCAAGGCGGGGCAACGCGTATCTACCCGCATGGGCGAGGCTACGGTGGTAGGCAATAATCCGCTAAAGGAAACGGTTACGGTTGAGATGGATAGCGAGGCTACGGTAGAGCTGCCCCTCGCCGACGTTTCTTATTGACTGATATCTATTGCGGCAGGTACTTACGCCACTCGTCCCGCTTGTTCAGGTAATGATAGGGGACGATATAGAAGGGACTTCCGGTGGGGGGGCCGGGCTGGTGGATTAGCTTCATATTGGCTTCCCTGGGCGTCCGGCCCGCTTTCTTGCGATTACAGGCGACACAGGCACTGACGACGTTCTCCCAGGTATGCTGGCCACCGCGATAGCGCGGCTCGACGTGGTCCAGTGTGAGTTGCCGGCTTTGCTCCCCGCAGTACTGGCAGGTATAACGGTCGCGATTGAATATCTCGTAGCGCGTCATCTTTCTCACGCGCCGGGGCCGTTTAATCAGCCGGGAAAGACGTATGACCGAAGGCAACGGGACGGTTTCTTTGATGGTGTGAATGTAGCCGAGCCCATCCTCAAGCATCTCCGCCTTGCCCTGATAGACGAGTACCACCGCCCGGCGGGCACGGCACAGCGTCAACGGTTCGAAGCTCTGGTTTAATACCAGTACCGGATGGTTAATCATCATCGGCTTTCTTTCAGGCGTAGCTGCCCCTATTTTACTGCAAAGCTGCGTGAGGTGCAAGACAGGGATTTTTACTACGGGATAAGCAGAAGATGATCCTTGGCGACCTAGGTGGGAAAAGGCAAGAAACCGGGTATAGTATATTATTGATTTTATATACCCTCAAGTGATATAATCTAACACCCGGAGAACTGCGAGGAGGGAATGAAAATGGATGTACAGGTAGGCAGAGAGGCGCCGAATTTCACCGCCAGGGCGTTTCACGAAGGAACCGCCAAAGATATCAAACTGGCTGATTTCAAGGGCAAGTGGGTAATGCTGTGTTTTTACCCGGCCGATTTTACCTGCGTCTGACCGACAGAACTAGCGGCAGTTGCCGTCAAATACCCCGAATTCCAGGAACTGGGAGTCAACGTCATCGCCATCAGCGTGGACAGCAATTTCTCCCATAAGGTCTGGCAGGAAGTGGAGCTTTCCAAGATGGTGAAGGGCGGTATTCCCTACCCTATGGTTTCCGACCCCGGAGGCAAGATAGGCACGCTGTACGGGGTTTACGACGACGCAAAGGGCGTCGACGTGCGTGGCCGATTTCTCATCGACCCCGACGGCATTGTGCAGGCCATGGAGGTGCTGACCACGCCGGTGGGGCGGAACGTGGTCGAGGTGCTGCGCCAGTTAAGGGCTTTCCAGCACCACCAGAAGACGGGAGAGCTGATGCCTTCCGGCTGGCAGCCGGGCAAGCCGACACTTCCCCCGGAAACGGAGACGCTGACGAGGGCCGGGCACGTATGGGAAATCTGGAAGACGGACCAGGCGTTTTAAAAACTAATACAAACGAAAGCCGTGAAGCTATAATACCACCATGAAACGCGCTTTGATGGAAATATTAATCTGCCCGGTGTGCAATGGCAGGCTGGAGCTAGAGGTGGAGGCGGAGGGGGGCGGGGAGGTAATCACCGGCACACTGCATTGTCCCAAGTGCGATGCAGACTATCCCATCACGGACGGCATACCGAATTTATTGCCGCCGGGCACTGACTAATCAGGTCGGTAGGTCACGCCCTGCTCCGGGGCTTCCCAGGCTTCCACGGCGGTGATGGTTACGGGGTCGGCGGACAGCTTTTCCTTAAGCTCATTGTAGATAGTAGCGGCGATATTTTCCGCCGAGGGATTTATCTCATCGAAAGGCGGCACGTCATTCAGGCAGGCATGGTCGAACCGCTCCAGTATGCCGTTCAGGTGCCTCTTCAAATCGGTAAAATCATAGGCCAGGCCGATGTCATTCAGCTTTAAAGCCTTTACCTTCACTACCACGCGGTAGCGGTGGCCGTGCATGGATTCGCACTTGCCCTGGTAACCCCTTAAATAATGGGCAGCGTCAAAATGCTTCTCGACGGTTATTTCGTACATATGCCCTCATTCCATCCAATATCGTTCAGACCCATTCACCCCTCCCACTGGATTCCCGCTTTCGCGGGAATGACGGTAAAAATCTTACTCGCCCTCCCACTTGAAAATGCCCTGCTTCTCTTTGATGGCGTCCCTCATTTCCTTAATCTTTTGCCAGCTCACCGGGTGGACGATGTCGGGGGCAATCTCGGCGAGGGGTACCAGGACGAATGCCCGCTCCGTCATGCGAGGGTGGGGAATTACGAGGTCGGGCTTATTAACAACAAAATCACCGAAAAGAAGGATGTCAATATCAATAGTGCGGGGCTGGCCGGACTTACCCCGCCGGCCCATCTTTTCCTCGATTCCTTTGGCCAGAGCCAGCAGCCCCTCCGGCGACAGCCGAGTGGAGACCTCGCAGGCGATATTCAGGAAACGGGGCTGTTCTGTATTGCCTATCGGCTCGGTATCATAGATGGACGAGACCTTCCCCACATTCATTCGCTGCGCCAGCAGCTTCAGTGCCATGTCCAGATTGTCCTCGCGGTTGCCCAGGTTAGAACCGAGGCCCAGATATACCTTCACGGTATCAGTCATCGACCGACCCCCTTCTTATTACGGCGTCGCTCATGCGGCAGACCAGAGCGGTCTGGGCGACATCGTGGACCCGCACCATATCGGCTCCGTTGACGATGCCGATGGCCGTGACCGCCAGGTTCCCTTCGAGGCGTTCACCGGGCGGCAGGTCCAGCACCAGGCCAATCATGGACTTTCGGGAAGTCCCCAGCAGGACGGGCCTGCCCAGCTGCCTCAACTCGGCGAGTCGATTCACCAGCTCCAGGTTCTGCTCCAGGGTTTTGCCGAAGCCGATACCGGGGTCGACGATGATATTATCCACCGCCACCCCGGCTTCAAGAGCGATTCTGATGCCGGTTTCAAGGTCGGAAATGACCTTCGCCATAATGCCGACCTTCGGGGGAGCGTCACGCTGATTGGCCATGAGTATTATCGGCACGCCTGCTTCGGCGGCCACCTGCGCTACCCGCGGGTCTCTTTTCAATCCCCAGATATCGTTAATCATGCCGGCGCCGGCTTTTACGGCCCGAACGGCCACGCCCGCTTTATAAGTATCGATGCTGACAGGCACGGGGATTTCCGCCACCAGTCTTTCTATCGCCGGTATAACCAGCCTCAACTCATCGTCGATGTCATCCATGGAAAGCGGCTCGGTGCCGGGGCGGGTGGACTCCCCGCCGACATCGATTATATCCGCCCCCTCGGCCACCATACGCTGCGCCTGTGCGAGGGTCGCTCCGACATCGTCGCCAAGTCCGTCGCCGGAAAAAGAGTCCGGGCTAAGATTACAGATGCCCATGATATAGGTACGCTCGCCCCAGCGGAACTCCGTGTTCCCACAGCGCGTAGCCGGTAAAGTCTCATTCATCAAACACATTTTAGCATTTTTATACCCGCATATAAAATCAACTCCGCTAATACGCCGGATATATTATGTCCACTATGCTACACTATAGGCTGCAGGGTGTTACTTGGATAAAAATCAGATTTACCGGGGAACAATCAAGACCGGGTGGGGCGGGGCGGTCACAGAAATGTCAAAGCAGGCCGGGCAACCGTCGCCGAACGATACATGGCCTGCGTCCTCGTCTTTACGTGGGTTATCGACCTCCATACCCATGCGGAGTTGGTCAGTCCTCATCATCTTCGTAGTGTTCTCAATCTGACTGATGAGGACATGGTGGAGTTCACGCTGGCCAGCAATAAATAGTAAGATTGGCAGCCACTGCGCCGGGCCCCTGAAAGCGCAAGCCTTATGATAAAAAGAATTAACCAGTTACGCAATATCCGGACTTTCAGTTCCTTCAAGAACGCAACCTTCCGCATTTACTACATCGGGATGATAGGCCAGTGGTCTTCCATGAACATGCAGATTGTAGCCCGGTCGCTGCTCATCTACCGCATCAGCGACTCGGGGGTGATACTGGGACTGGCCTCGCTGGCCAACGCCATACCCAATAATATGTTCTCTACACGGGGGCGCCATTGCCGACCGACTACAGAAAAAGGATATTCTCTTTTACAGTATGATAGGCTCGATGCTGGTCTCGCTGGGAGTAGCCTTCTCGTTATCGATGGGTTATCTAAGCGAGGATGTCCCCGGCTCCTGGTGGATACTGGTGGTCACGGCTACCATCCAGGGGGTGATAATGGGGCTGATGATGCCTTCGAGGCAGGCCATCATCTCCGAAATAGTAACCGGGGAACAGGTAATGAACGCCGTGTCCCTGAATACCATGGGCATGAATACCTTCCGGATACTGGCTCCGGCGGTGACGGGTTTCCTCATCGAAGCCTTCGATTTCGCCAGCGTCTATTACGTTTCCAGTGCCATGTACGCTCTGGCGGTAGTCTGCATGTTTTTGCTGCCAAGAACCGCTTCGAAATACAGCGAAGGCAGCAGCGCCTTTACGGATATAGTGGATGGGGTGCGGTACATACGGCAAAACAAGACGATGCTCCTGGTCCTGGTATCGACTTTCTTTATAATGATATGCGGCATCATCATGGGGCTGGCGCTGGCGGGCTTCGCTTCTTCGGAATGGTGGCTGGTATCCGTCGTCGTGGTGATATTTATCGGCCTGGGACAATCGACACACCGGACAACCGGCAACTCCCTGGCGCAGAACTATACCGAACCGGAATACCGGGGGCGGATAATGAGCTTCATGATGATGGGGCTGGGCTTTTCCAGCCTGGGCACATTCTTCGCCGGTATAATCGCCGAGGTTATCGGGATACAGTGGGCCATCGGCGGCCTGGCAGTTATACTCGTGGTGATGTCCTTCGCGCTGCTCACGTTCACCCCGCGCCTGCGCCGGCTGGAATGAGAATGTAATATCCTGAGTGTTTGCCCGTTAACAATCCTTATGATATCATTAACTTGTTTTAATCTTTACTGGTGAGGTGAAGCTGATTTGAAAGAAGAAATAGAAAAATTGGCCAGGCTTGAAGCCGAACTGAAAGCCGGAGGTGGGGAAAAGAGCGTACAGAAACAGCACGACTCCGGTAAACTGACAGCACGGGAGAGGCTTGACCTTTTCTTCGATAAAGGGACTTTCCAGGAGATGGACCTGTTCGTCCAGCACCGTTCCACGAACTTCGGCATGGATAAAGTGTCCATCCCCGCCGACGGCGTGGTTACCGGCTACGGGAAGGTAAACGGCCGCGCGGTCTGCGCCTACGCCCAGGACTTTACCGCCCGGGGCGGCACACTGGGCGAGATGCACGCTAAAAAGATATGCCGCGTCATGGACCTGGCCATGAAGATGAAAGTGCCGATGGTGGGGTTTATCGATAGCGGCGGGGCGCGCATCCAGGAGGGCATCAACGCCCTGGACGGCTACGGCAATATCTTCTTCCGCAACTCCGGCGCTTCCGGCGTTATCCCGCAGATATCGGCCATCATGGGTCCGGCGGCGGGGGGAGCCGTCTATTCGCCGGCGATGACCGACTTCGTTTTCATGGTGAAAAAGACGAGCTACATGTTCATCACCGGGCCAGGGGTGGTAAAGTCGGTGACGGGGGAGGAGATAGGCAACGACGAGCTGGGCGGGGCGCTCACGCACAGCACCAGGAGCGGCGTCACCCAGTTCGCCTGCGATAGCGACGAGCAGGCAATCGAGGAAATCAAAAAACTTTTAAGCTATCTGCCTTTAAACAACGAAGAAAAACCGCCGTTCGCCATACCGGCAGATACAGTAGACGGCTCAGAAGAAATATTGAACGATATCCTGCCGGAGAGTGCGAACAAGGGCTACAACATGAAGGAAGTCATTAAAGCCATCGTGGACGGCGGAGAGTTCCTGGAGCCCTCCCGGCAGTACGCCCAGAACATGATTACGGCCTTCGCTCGCATGAACGGGCATGCTATCGGCATCATCGCCAACCAGCCCAACTACCTGGCGGGCTGCCTGGACATCAATGCCTCGGACAAGGCCACCCGCTTCATCCGCTTCTGCGATGCCTTCAACATCCCGCTGCTGACCATCGCCGACGTGCCCGGCTTTCTCCCCGGCAGCCACCAGGAGTGGGGAGGCATTATCCGGCACGGCGCCAAGCTCTTATGGTGCTACGCCGAGGCTACCGTACCCAAGATAACACTGATTACGCGCAAAGCGTACGGCGGGGCGTACATCGCCATGTGCAGCCAGGGGCTGGGGGCGGACTATACTTTAGCCTGGCCGCAGGCGGAAATCGCCGTGATGGGAGCGGAAGCGGCGGCGGATATCATCTTCAGCAAGGACATCAAAGCCGCGGACGACCCCACTGCCTTGAAACAGGAAAAGGTAGAGGAGTACCGCGAGCTGCTTTACAATCCTTACGTGGCGGCGAAGATGGGGTATATCAACGCAGTAATTCAGCCGACCGAAACGCGCTCTAAAATCATCGTGGCGCTGGAGGCGCTACAGAATAAGAAGGAGACCCGCCCGTACAAGAAGCACGGCAATATCCCGATGTAGTTAGAAAATCTCCATTATTCCCTCCTTACGAAGGAGTGATATAAATTAGCTTAGAATTTAGATATATGGCTTGTACAATCATCCTCTCCCTTTCGTAAAGGGAGAATTAGAGAGGGATTTCAGACACAATATGCCTAAGACATTAGCGGAAAAAATATTAAGCGAAAAGTCCGGCGGCGATGCGAAGGCCGGGGATATCGTTATTGCTAAAGTGGACCTGGCCTTCGTGCAGGACACCACCGGGCCGCTGACCGTCCGAACGTTCCAGTCGAGCAGCATGACCGAACTGGCCAACCCGGAGAGGACGATTTTATTCATCGACCATGCGGCGCCGAGTCCCAACAGCGCTCTTTCCAATGACCATATCCTGCTGCGGGATTTCTCCCGGCAGAGCGGCTGTATCCTCTCGGACGCCGGCGACGGCGTCTGCCACCAGATAGTCGCCGAGGCTTACGCCCGACCCAGCGACGTCATTGTCGGGGCGGACTCACATACGGTCACGGCGGGGGGTCTGGGGGCTTTCGCCACGGGCATGGGTTCCTCGGACGTGGCGGTTGCCTTCGGGCTGGGCAGGACCTGGCTCCGCGTGCCGGAGAGCTATAAAATAGACGTTACGGGCGACTTTCAAAAGGGCGTCAGCGCCAAAGACCTCATCCTGCACCTCATCGGCAAAATAGGCGCGGACGGCGCTACCTATAAAGCCCTGGAGTTCCACGGCAGCGCCATCGAGAAGATGAGCATGAGCGGTCGCTTCACCATCGCCAACATGGCGGTAGAAGCGGGGGCGAAGGTAGGACTCTTCGCCTCGGACGAGACGACTAAAAAATACCTTGAAGCGGAGGGGCGGGGCAACGATTATAAACCGCTGGCCGCGGATGCCGGCGCCGTCTACGAAAAGACCATCATAATTAACGCGGCTGGACTGGAGCCCACCGTATCAAAACCACACACCGTGGACAATACGGCTCCGGCCAGGGAGCTAAAAGGAACGAAAATACAGCAGGTAGTCATCGGCACGTGCACCAACGGCCGACTGGAAGATTTAGCCGTGTCCGCCGGAATTGTAAGAGGGAAAAAGAAAGCTTCAACGGTGCGACTGATAATTGCCCCGGCGTCGCGGCGAGTCCTGCTGGCAGCTATCGAAGCAGGCTATATTAAAGAATTCGTGGAATCCGGCGCAATAATACTGCCGCCCGGCTGCGGGCCCTGTCTCGGCCTTCACCAGGGAGCGCTCGGCGACGGGGAGTCGTGCCTTTCCACGGCCAATCGTAACTTCGAGGGGCGTATGGGAAATCCCAAGAGCTTTATCTACCTCGCCAGTCCGGCCACGGCGGCGGCCTCGGCGCTGACCGGCGAGATAACCGACCCCCGGGAGGTGGTTTAAATGCTTAAGGGGAAAGCTCATAAGTTCGGGGACGGCATTTCCACCGACCATATTATACCGGGTCGATACGCCCACCTCCGCAGCAACCTGCCGGAGCTTGCCAGGCACGTCCTGGAAGACGCCGACATTAATTTCGCGTCTAAAGTAAAGCACGGCGACTTCGTGGTGGGCGGGAGCAACTTCGGCCTGGGGTCGAGTCGCGAGCACGCCCCGCTGGTTATCAAGATGGCCGGGGTCAGCGCCATACTGGCGAAAAGCGTGGCAAGGATATTTTTCCGGAACGCCATCAACCTGGGACTGCCGGTGCTGATATGCGATACCGACCAGATAAAAGACGGCGACGAGCTGGAAGTGGATTTAGCGGAGGGGACGGTGCGGGACAAGACCAATGGCACCGAGCTTACCTTTGGTAAAATCCCCGGCGTCATGCTGAAAATCCTCAACGAGGGCGGCCTGATACCCTATATCCAGAAACACGGCGACTTTAAACTATAACTACCAATTAACGTCATTCCCGCCGGAGCGGGAATCCGGGCAGGCAGAGTCCTTTAGTGACAAATTTTGGTTGATAATTATTAATATTTGGGTTACATTTAAGAGTAGCCTTCTCAAGAAGAGGCAAGTATTAGGTCCTCCAGGCAACAGGATTTAATTAACATAAATTGAAAAACGAATAACCTGAAATTGAAGCTAACTTAACATATAACGAAAAACGAATACCCGAAGCTGATTACGCTCGGAAAAACTAAAAAATAAAAAAACGAATAACGAATCCTCAGGAGTGCCAGCATTGGCTTACACTATCACCTTCATCCCCGGCGACGGCGTCGGACCCGAGATTTCCGAGGCTACCCGGAGAGTCCTGGAAGCCACGGGAGTTAAATTTAACTGGGAACTGGCTTATGCCGGCGCCGACGTTATCGAGAAATACGGCACTCCCCTGCCCGATTCCGTGCTGGAATCGATACGGAAAAACAAAGTAGCCATCAAGGGCCCGGTGACCACGCCGGTAGGCACGGGCTTCCGCAGCGTCAATGTCGCCATGCGCAAGGCCCTGGACCTGTACGCCTGCTTACGCCCCTGCAAGACCTATCCCGGCGCTCCGTCTCCCTTCAATGATGTGGATATCGTCATCGTCAGGGAGAACACGGAAGACCTCTATGCGGGGGTGGAGTTCGAGAAGGGAACCGGCGAGGCCAAAGAACTTATCGACTTTATTAATAACAGGAAGGGCGATGTTATCAGGTCAGATTCCGGCCTGAGTATCAAGATGATTACGGAATCGGCCAGCCGCCGCATTATAAAATACGCCTTCGAGTACGCCCGCCGGTACGGACGTAAAAAAGTGACGGCCACGCAGAAGGCCAATATCATGAAATACTCCGACGGCCTGTTCCTTTCGGTAGCCCGTGAGGTAGCTTCAAAATATCCGGACATAGAGTTCCAGGAAGCGCTCATCGATAACCTCTGCATGCAGCTGGTCAGGAGGCCGCAGGAGTACGACGTCATCGTCGCCCCTAACCTCTACGGGGATATTATTTCCGACCTCTGCGCGGGACTGGTCGGCGGACTGGGCCTGGCCCCCGGCGCCAACATCGGCGATGAGATAGCCCTGTTCGAGCCGACTCACGGCAGCGCGCCCAAGTACACCGGACAGAACAGGGTCAACCCGATGGCTATGATGCTCTCCGGCGTGATGCTGCTGCGGCATATCGGCGAGGTAAAAGCCGCCGACCGACTTGAAGGCGCCATCGCCGCGGTTATCGCCGAGGGCAAGAGCGTCACCTACGATATGAAACCTACCCGCGAAGACCCATCAGCGGTGGGCACTTCTGCAGTGGCGGACGCCGTTATAAAGAAGCTCAAATAAGCAATTGACAAGAATGAGCTTGCTTACTATAATTGTCATTACTTTCTTGGAAGGGGGACGAAAATGGACAAGAAAGAGATGTACGAATTCATCACGGCGAATCCAATGGGCTACATGGCCACGGTGGAAGGTGCCAAGCCGCATGTCCGAGGCATGGGGATGCATCGGGCCGATGAAAACGGCATTATTTATTTCACCGACCACACCAAAGACGTTGCCAAACAGCTTATCGCCAACCCGGAAACCGAAGTCTGCTACTTCGCCAACGGCACCCAACTAAGGGTCAGTGGCCGGGCGGAGGAGGTAAAAGACAACGCACTCAAGCAGGAAATCGTTGATAAATACCCGTTTTTAAAACCCAATATTGAAAAGGAAGGCCTGGACTACCTAGCCGTTTTCAGACTGAAGCCGGTAAAGGCCACCACCTGGTCAATGCAGAACATGACCGGTGGCACGACGCCGGTTGATTTATAAGGCAGGTTAAATGACCCCCGAACAAAAAGATACGGACTGTATTTTCTGTAAGATTGCCGGCGGCGAGGTGCCGTCCGAGCTTCTCTACGAGGACGAGGACGTCGTCGTCTTTCCCGATATCAACCCGCTGACGCCCGTGCACCTGCTGGTCGTCACCAAAAAGCACATCCCTTCCCTGGCGGATATGTCCGAAGAAGACACGCCTCTTATCGGCAAAATGATCAGAGCAGTCAAACAGGTGGCCAAGGAGCAGGGTATTGCCGAAAAAGGCTACCGGGTAACCATCAACAGCGGAGCGGACGCGGGACAGATAGTGCCCCACCTGCACATGCACCTCATGGGGGGACGTCACCTGGACTGGAAGCATTAAAGCTGGCGGCTCTTGCCGTACTCCAGGTAATAAAGCAGCCCGGCGATGGTCTTGGCATCCTCGATTTCACCCGAAGCTACCAGGTCGTGAACCTGTGCCGCCGGCACGCGAACCACCTCAATGCCGGGGGTATCTTCGGCGGAGAGGGGGTCGGGCGTTAAATCCTCGGCCAGATAGAGATACAAATACTCGTTGCAGAAACCCGGCGTTGAATAGAAACCGCCGAGTCGCTTCACTTTCCGCGGCCGGAAGCCCGTTTCCTCGCGCATCTCCCGCACCACCGCCGCATCGACATCCTCCCCCTTATCAATGCCTCCCGCCGGTATTTCCAGCATCTCCTTCGCCAGTGCCTGCCGGTACTGCCTGACCAGCAGGATATTGTCATCGGCATCAACGGCAATAACGGCGATACACGCGTCATGCTCAACGACTTCCCGCGTGCTTTTACGTCCGTCGATAGTCCTAACGGTATCGACACGCAGTTTAAGGATTCGGCCTTCGAAGATAACCTCGCTGGAAAGTGTTTCCTCGGCCAATCTAGCTCTTCTCCCCAGCGTGATAGATAAGCGCGGTCTCATCGCAGTTGGGAAACTTGGGACAGCGAAAGCAGTCCGTCCAGACCTTACGAGGCAGCTCCATCTTGTCGATATCAACAAACTCGTATCGCCTGAAGAATTCAGGCTGGTAGGTAAAGCAGAAGATGGTATTAATGCCGAGTTCTCCCGCCTCCTTGATGCAGGCGGACAACAATCCGGCTCCCAGACCCTTCTTCTTGCTGTCTTCAGTTACGGCCATCGACCTTACTTCGGCCAGGTCCGACCAGCTTACGTGCAGCGCCACACAGGCCACCACCTGCTCACCCTCTTTAATAACAAAATAGTCGCGAATATCTTCATATAGCTCGCTTAGCGGTCGCGGCAGCATTTCGCCTTTGTTGGCATAATCGTTAATCAGTTTATGCATCTGGGGGACATCCGTGATTTTAGCTTTTTCTACCTGACTCACCTTGTTTTCCTTTCAATTTATCCTCAAGGGAACCGTAAAAAGACTCCCTGGGACGGATTCTTAAAAAGCGCGCCACGTGGGGACTGCGCCTTATAATAACAGCGTCGCCATTGGACAGAGACAGGTTTATATGCCCGTCCACGCTCAACGTGGCGGCGTGGTACGTGTTGAGCTGCAATCTAAGTTCCGCCGTTTCCGGCAACACCAGAGGATAAGCCGAACTCAAATGAGGAGCTACCGGCACCAGCAGGAAGTCCCGCGACTGCGGATAGAGTACGGGACCGCGGGCCGCCAGCGCGTAGCCGGTACTTCCGGTAGCCGTCGCCGCAATTACGCCGTCGGTTCTATAGGTGGTCAGGCGCTGGCCGTCAACACTGGCATCTACTCTGATTAAGCGGGCAATTTCTCCCCGCGCCACCACGGCATCGTTCAGGGCATGAAATATCCGGGTCTCCCCTTCTAACGCTGCCACTTCCACCTGAAGCATCGTCCTCTCGTCAATCCAGCCTTCCGCATTAATCAACGCCGGTAATCTTTCCCGGGCTTCTTCTGCATCAAGCTCGGTCATAAAGCCGAGTTTACCCAGGTTTATGCCCGCAACAGGGGTCTTCCCTGGGATCACCACCTGGACCGCCCGCAGTATCGTACCGTCGCCACCCACCGTAACAACCAGGTCGGTGCCGTCAAGACTGCCGCGGGCTTTGTCCCTGTCCCAGGCGGAACATACCCAGACGGAAAAGCCCCGCTCTTTCAAGAACGCTTCCAGTTCCCCGGCTTTTTTACGGGTAGCTTCAACCTTGGGATGGTAAAGAATACCTATTTTTTTCACGTTCTTTTCCCTGTGTTTCCCGCATTGTGCCATTCCGGGGGAACAACAAAAAGTGTAGCAATTCCATGTTCACGGTGTCAAGCAGAGGGGCGAGAGGTAGAGATTGCTTCGTCGCTAAGCTCCTCGCAATGACGGATATAGGGGTGGGGGGATTTGCGGGATAAGCCGCGGGTGATGCGAGGGCGGTTCGGGTGGGAAAAGATAACAGCCAGGGGGGCGGGGTATATAAAAAATCAGGCGGTAATTCGCGACAATACCCGTGCCATCAACTTGCCAGACCAACCCCGAGGATGTATCATTAGTAAGCAGCAATTATGGACAGTGAATTAGTTCCCCCTGGATTGACCTACCTCGCTGATAACATTATTACCCACCAGAACATCCTGGGCGTCACCAGAGAACAGAGCGCCCGGTGGGCGCAAAAACTCGACCTTCCCCGGCAGGCCGAGACCACCTTTTTCGCCGGTTGCGGCTACCAGTACTCGGCTCAACTGGAAAGGCTGATGTCCTTGGCGCGGGGGGTAGACAAGAGCGTCATCGGGGCCGAACTGCCGATGCGCTTCGCCCGCTTCCAGAAGAAGCTAGGACTCAATTTGCCCGGGATATACAGCAACGTTCTTTCTCTGAACATTCTCCCTGGCAGGGAAGAAGTAAAGCCGCTGGAAGCAGCCATCAAGGTACTGCGCAACCTGGGTATTCAGCCGGGCTACCTGGCCGAGGATGAGCCCTGCTGCGGGGCGCCTTTAAACCACGCCGGACTGCAAACTAAATTCGCGAATAACGCCCGTAAGGCTTACCGGACGCTTAAGTCGTTCGGAGTGAAGCAGGTTATAGGTATAGTGCCTTACTGCACTCACGCCGTATCAAAGCTTTTTCCGCTTCACATAGACGGCTACGACCTGGAGGTCAAGCATTTCCTGGAGGTCGTCGACGAGAAAATACCATCATATAAGCTCCGTTATCCCAGGAAGGTCAGAGTTACCTACCACGACCCCTGCCAGCTGGTGCGTTATTTAAGCCTGGTCGAGGAGCCGCGCCGGATTCTGAAGGCAATCGAGGGAATCGAACTGGTAGAGCCCGAATGGACCCACGGCGAGTGGGCGACCTGCTGCGGGGGCGGGGGAGGCTTCGAGACCGTTTTCCCGGAATTGAGCCAGGTCCTGGCGGTGAACCGCGCCAGCGAACTGCTGGAGACTGGGGCCGACATCATCGTGACGCACTGTCCCGGCTGTATCATGCAGCTCAAGGAAGGGCTGCGGGAGCTAAAAATAGAAGGCGTTGAAGTCCTCGATTTATCCCAGGTTGTTGCCACGGCTATGGAAACATGAAAAAAACATCCGATTTCAAGAACTATAAAAAGGAAATAATGGTGGCCGCCCACGACGACCACCTCCGCCTGGCGCTGTCACGGGCTATCAAGAGCTTCCGCTCCAACGTGAAAAATGCCCTGGACAAATTCCCCCATACGGTCGGCATGGCGGAAGATGTGCTCAAAATTAAAGAAGCAGCTATCCCGCGCATGGAAGAGCTCGCCCGGCAGGCGGTTGCCGCCATCGAAGAGAACAACGGTAAGGGCTATATCGCCAGAACGGCGGACGAGGCCCTGGGGATTATCGCCGGCCTGACCGGCAGTAACAAGCTGGTGGTCAAGGGTAAGACGATGACCGGCGAGGAAATCGGCCTGCGCGAGTACCTGGAGGAGAAAGGCAACGAAGTCTACGAGACCGACCTCGGCGAATTTATCATCCAGAAAATGGGGTCGCGCCCGATGCACATACTGTCGCCTTCGATTCACGTACCGCGGGAGGACGTCGCCCGCCTCTTTTCCAAGGTCATGGGGCAGGAGATAGCCCCGGACTCCAAGATTGCCGACATGGTGGCGGCAGCCAGGGAATACCTGCGGGATAAATTTTTCCGCGCCGATGTCGGCATCAGCGGGGCAAACGTCGTCGCCGCCGAGACCGGCACGCTGTTTATCATCGAGAACGAGGGTAATATTCGGCTGGCCACCAGCGCTCCGCCGGTCCACATCGCCCTGGTGGGGATGGAAAAGCTGGTGCCGACACTAAGCGATGCCTACAAGGTATCCGAAGTAACCTGGCGTTACGCCAACTACGCCATCCCTTCCTACGTGAGCCTGGTATCCGGACCGAGCAAGACCGGCGACATCGAGAAGGAGACCACCTACGGCGCCCACGGACCCAGGGAGTTCCATGTCATCTTCCTGGACGGGGGCAGGACCCGACTGGCCAAATACCCCAGGCTGGCCCAGGCGCTCTACTGCCTGCGCTGCGGTGCCTGCCTCTACGAATGCCCCGTCTTTGCCGTGACTGCCGGCCACTTCGGTGACAAGTATTTCACGGGAATCGGCGCCGTCTGGGCGGCGATAGTCAACCAGGATATGGAGAAAGCGGCGTCTATAGCTTATACCTGCCTGACCTGCGGGCGATGCCGGCAGCGCTGCCCCATGAAAATCGACGTCCCTGAAATGATTATCGAGCTAAGGAAATTGCTGGCGGAAGGCGATTCGTCCAATGCGGGAAATTAAAGCCGGTGACGTTACCGAAGCTGTTGCGAATCTCTTCAAGCAGGCCAACTACGAACTCGGCGAAGACATATTGAACGCCCTCAAGCAAGCGCGCCGGGAGGAAGAATCGCCGCCCGGCCGGGAAGTCATCGATACGATTCTAAAGAACGCGGATATCGCCCGAAGCGAGAGAATTCCCCTCTGCCAGGACTGCGGCACGGCCGTGGTCTTCATGGAACTGGGGCAGGACGTTCATATTACCGGCGGCGACCTTTATAACGCCATCAACAAAGGGGTGCGGCAGGCCTACGACGAAGGGTATTTACGCAAGTCGATAGTTGCCCGGCCCTTCTCTATCCGCGCTAATACCGGCGATAACACCCCGGCGGTTATCCATACCGATATCGTTCCCGGCGACAAGTTGAAGATTACCGTGCTGCCCAAGGGCGGCGGCGCCGAGAACATGGCCAGGCTGGGGATGCTGCTGCCTGCAGATGGGAGGCGGGGCGTGGTGGAGTTCGTCGTCGGCGCCGTTGAAGAGGCCTGGAGCAAACCGTGTCCCCCATTAATCATCGGGGTGGGTATCGGCGGGACGGCGGAAAAGGCAGTCGCGATGGCCAAACACGCCCTCCTGCGCAAGGTGGGAGAGCCCAACCCCGATAGCGAGATTGCCGACCTCGAAAGAGAGATTCTGGAAAAGGTCAATAACTTGGGCATCGGCCCGATGGGCTACGGGGGGAGAATCACCGCCCTGGCCGTGCACGCGGAGAGCTTCCCCACCCACATTACTTCGCTGCCGGTGGCGGTGAATTTACAGTGCCACAGCGCGCGGCACCGGGAAATGGTGTTGTAGGAAATAATATCTATGGCAAAAAAGATTGATTTACCGCTAACTGAAAAAACGCTGTCAGAACTTAAAGCCGGTGATAATCTGATGCTTTCCGGCGTCCTTTACGTCGCCCGCGATTCCGCCCACAAAAGAATGGCCGAGGCTTTGGAAAAGGGAGAGCATCTACCGTTTGATATCGAGGGCCAAACGCTGTATTACATGGGACCCTCCCCGGCGCCGCCCGGTCGGCCTATCGGCGCGGCGGGCCCCACCACCAGCACCCGGATGGATGCTTATACCCCCCACCTGCTCGCCGCGGGACTCAAGGGAATGATTGGCAAAGGGGTACGCTCGGCGGAAGTCAAAGATGCCATGAAAAAGCATAAAGCGGTCTACCTGGCGGCCGTCGGCGGCGCCGGCGCGTTAATCTCCAAAAGCGTTGTGAAGTCGGAAACAGTTGCTTACGCCGACCTAGGGCTGGAAGCGGTACTGCGACTCGAAGTGAAGGACTTCCCGGCCACGGTCATCAACGATATCTACGGCGGCGACTTATATATCGAGGGGAAGGCTAAGTATCAAAAATAACCGAAAGCTTTAACAACGGCCCATACCAGTCCGCAATTATCGTCAAGAGGGATAACGCCTGACTTTCCCCTAAATAAAACGCCCTCCTTGAACGCAAGTCCCCAACACGGTAAAGTATTAGTAGAGAAATATCCGGGAGTCTTTATGCTTAACTCGAAACATATCGACCAGCTGCGCCGGATTGTCGGCAAAGAGAACGTGCTGTCGACCCAGGAGGAGTTGCTGGCTTACTCTTACGACGCCACCAACATGTGGCGACACCTGCCCGACGTGGTCGTGCTGCCGCATAATGCCGAACAGATATCGGATATTCTGAAGCTGGCCAACGAAAGCCGCATCCCGGTGACGCCGAGGGGCAGCGGCACCAATGTCAGCGGCGGCTCCATCCCGATTAAAGGCGGTATCGTCCTGTGTACCACGCGGATGAACCGGATTATCGAGATTAACAGCACCAACCTGAACGCTATAGTAGAACCGGGCGTCGTCCTCCAGGACTTTCAGGTCGCCCTGGCGAAAGAAGGCCTGTTTTTCCCACCCGACCCCCAGAGCTTCGCGGGCTGCACCATGGGCGGCGTCGTGGCGGAGAACTCCGGCGGGCCCTCCTGCCTGAAATACGGGGTCGCCAAGCAGTACGTGCTCGGTCTCGAAGTGGTACTAGCCGAAGGTAAAATAATGAAACTCGGCGGTCTGACGCCCAAGAACAGGACGGGGTACGAGCTGGCGATGCTGTTCACCGGCTCCGAGGGGACACTGGGCGTTATCACCAAAATAACGCTGCGGCTGTTGCCGTCTACGAAGGCCAGCCAGACCATCGTGGCCGTTATCAGCGATGTGGCCGTAGCTGGCGAGACCGTGACCGAAATTATTGCCAGCGGTGTCCTGCCCTCCAAGGTAGAGTTCGTGGACAACTGGACGTTCGAGAAGTTCCGCGGGCTCCTGCCGGACGCGATTCTCGATAAATCGGAGGTAATTCTTCTTATTCAGGTCGATGGGCTACCCCAGACCGTGGACGCCGAGGCGCAGCAGGTCGTGGATATCTGCAAGAGCCGGGCGGGCGAGGTCAGGGTGGCTAAAGACCAGGCGGAGGCCGATAGATACTGGGAGGCCAGGACCTCTCACTTCTCCGATATCTCCAGTCGCACCCATACCATCGTCAACGAGGATGTGTCCGTGCCCCGGGATAAGATAGCCGAATTTATCAGGCTCGGGCAGGAGAGCGCCAAAAAATACGATGTCCCCATCAGCTTCGCCGGGCATGTCGGCGATGGTAATTTCCACCCGGTGGTGCTTACGGATAGTCGTAACGAGGAACATTACAACCGCTCCCTGAAGTGCGTGGAGGAAATTATCGAGATAGCTTTATACCTGGGCGGCGTGCTCTCCGGCGAGCACGGTATCGGCCTGGAGAAGCAGCGTTTCCTGAAGAAAGCCATGGACCCGCTGGCTATAGACATTATGAAGAAGATAAAGGATGTCCTCGACCCCAATCACATCCTCAATCCCGGTAAAATCTGGGAAGAAACATCAGATGAAGAGTAGCCCCGAACTACGAAAATGTCATTCCCGCGAAGGCGGGAATCCAGAGGGGAGGAGACATTCTGGATAGTCGGGTCAAGCCCGACTATGACAATTATGTCTTTATGAGATTTAAATGAAGAGTAGCCCCATATTCGAGCAGATAGCCAGGTTCAAAGAAGACCTTGATAAGTGCACCAAGTGCGGATTCTGCATGTCCTACTGTCCCGTTTACCAGGAGGAGCGTATCGAGTCTTCAGTGGCTCGCGGTAAAATAATGCTTATCAGGGCACTGCTCGACGGCGAACTGGAGTCCACCGACGCCATGGCCGAGCAGCTTAACCGGTGCACCCTGTGCATGACCTGCACCGAAAACTGCCCGGCCGGCACGCACGTGCCTTCGGTAATTACCGCCGCCCGGGCCGATAAGGTAAAGCAAAGGGGACTGCCTTTCCCGCACAGCATTATTTATCGCTGGCTACTGCCGCGGCGCCGATTGTTCGGCTATGTGGTGCGCCTGGCCTCATGGTTCCAGGGAATCTTCCTGCCGAAAACAGAAGGAACGATACGTCACCTGTCCTTTTTCCTCTCGGCGCTCGGCAAAGGCCGGCACATTCCGCAGATAGCCCACAAGTTCCTGCGCCAGTCCGTCCCGGAAATAAATAGTCCACCCGCGGGTGTTGCCGTAAAATACACCGTCGGCTATTTCACCGGCTGCATGACCGATTTCGTTTTTCCCGAGCTCGGCAAGAAGATAATTAATTTCCTGACGCGGAACGGCGTCGAGGTGGTCGTGCCGCGGGGGCAGGGGTGCTGCGGGGCGCCGGTATTCCTCGGCGCGGGTGATTTTGATACCGGGCGTAAAATGGCCGATTCCAATGTCAGGGCTTTCAAAGAACTCGATTATATTATTACCGACTGCGCCACCTGCGCCTCGGCAATGAAGGACTACGGCAAATTCCTGGCGGATACTGAAGATAGAAAGCGCGAATACGATGAGTTCGCGGTTAAAATCAAGGATATAACCGAGTTCCTGGTAGACATGTTACAACTGCCCCCCTCCGCCTACCGCGCCGCCGGCGAATTCAAGGGCAAGACCGTGACCTGGCACGAGCCGTGCCACCTCGGGCGCTACCTGGGAGTCAAAGAGCAGCCGCGTAAAATATTGAAGTCGATTCCGGATATCAACTTCGTGGAGATGCCCGACGCCGACCGCTGCTGCGGCATGGCGGGGACTTTCAGCATCTACTTCTACGATTTATCAAAGAAAATAGCCGATAAAAAAGTAGCCAGCATCGAGTCGACCGGCGCGGATATCGTCGTTACCGATTGTCCCGGCTGCCAGATACAGATTATCGACAGCGTTACCCGGCATGGCGCGCCGCAGAAAGTCATGCACATCATGGAGCTGTTCGAGTAACCGGCTGCGTCAGCAGTTCCCGCCTCTCCAGGTCGTCGGCAATATCTTATAGTCCCAACCACGGCCATACCCCCCGGTATTATTTACAACGACAATCAAAGCGACGTCAACTGTCCCGTCTATGATATTTTTTTGCCACTTGACAATATATTCAGGAAACTCATACACTTAACAGACGTGGTAATATAGTAATACTGAATACATCTGACCTCTGAATATACCATGCGGAGGTATATGATGAGTAAAAGGCCCACTTACGAGGAACTTAAGAAGAAGCTGGCAGAAGCCGAAGCGCTTATTGCCGACCTGCGCGGCGGTGAAGTTGACGATATTATCCAAGAGCGTGATGCCGCCCTGCTCGGTGTCAGGGAGCTTGAAGAGGCTTACATAGAGTCGGAGCAGAACTTCCGCAACGCGATGGATATATCCCCCCTGGGAATTCGCATCGTTACCGAAGACGGCGAATTACTCTATGCCAACCAGGCTATGCTGGATATCTGCGGGTCGGGTGGCGTTGAGGAACTGAAGGCCATACCCAGGAAACAGCTTTACACCCCGGAGAGCTACGCCGAGCACCAGGAAAGAAAAGAGAGGAGGAAGCGGGGGGAGTTTCTTACGGGCGACTACGAACTAAACATCAGGCGCCCGAATGGGGAGGTCAGGAATTTGCAGGTTCTCCGGAGGGAGATTGCCTGGGGCGGTGAAAGGCAGTTCATGTCCATGTACCAGGACATCACCGAACGCAAGAGACTGGAAAATGTTGTAGAAAAAGACCGGGAGGAATACGGGCTAATCGTCGATTCTTCGCCGATAAATATATTTTATAAAGATGAAAAAGGGAAATATGTGCACGTTAATAAAGCACATTCCAAAGCGCTTAATATGCCTGAAAAAGACTTCCTGGGAAAAACCGTTTTTGACTTATATTCAACTGACATTGCACAAAGCATGACAAACGATGACAACGAGGTCCTTACATCAGGTCGCCCCAAACTCAACATAATTGAACAATATGAGTCCGCCAGCGGCTTAAGATGGGTTCAGACAGACAAGATTCCGATTATTGATGAAAACGGCATCGCAATCGGTCTGGTAGGCTTTGCACAGGACATCACCGAGCGCAAGCAGGCAGAGGAAGCGCTGCTTGAGAGCGAGGAATTTAGTTCCAGCCTGCTGGAAAATTCACCAAATCCTATAATCGTTGTCAATACGGATACTTCAATAAGATATGCAAATCCGGCATTAGGAAAATTAACCGGTTTTTCTCCTGAAGAGGTTGTTGGCAGAAAAGCCCCATACCCCTGGTGGACGCAGGAAACACTAAAGAAAACGAACGAGGACCTGAAAGCAGCCATGCGCGAAGGGGCAGAGAGACTGGAGGAGCTATTTCAAAAGAAGAGTGGAGAACGATTCCGGGTTGAGATAACATCCACGCCGGTAAAAACAACCAGTCAATTTAAGTATTACATGGCAAACTGGCTTGACATTACCGAACGCAAGCGGGCGGAGGAGAGAATCATTAATCTTAATCGTACGCTGCGCTCCATCCGCAACGTCAACCAGTTGATAACGCGGGAAAAGGACCGCGATAAGCTCATCAAGGGCATCTGTAATGCCCTCGTCGAAAGCCACAGCTTTAATAATGCCTGGATTGCCCTCCTGGACGACTCCCGCAGGCTGCTGACCTTCGCCGAAAAGTCCAGGGGCGGAGACCTCTCATCGATGCTCGAACTGCTGGAGCGGGGAGAGTATCCACCGTGCGTCCAGAAAGCATTGAGAAAAGAAAAAGTCGTCGTAACCAGAAATCCACAATCAACCTGCCTAGAGTGCCCGCTGTATCCCGCTCCCGCCGATTCATGCGGATTGACAGTCAGGCTTGAACATGAAGGAAATACCTACGGCATCCTCTGCGCCTCGACGCCGAAGGAAATGTTATCCGACGAGGACGAGAGAACGCTGTTTGACGAAGTCGCTACGGATATTGCGTTTGCCCTTCATGACATCAGCCTCGAAGGGGAATATAAACTCCTGGAGGAAGAACGCTTGAGAAGCGCCAAGCTGGAATCGATAAGCACCCTGGCCGGCGGCATCGCACATGATTTCAACAATCTTCTTACCGGAATCATGGGCAATATCGGGCTGGCTAAAACATATGAGGAACTGCCGCAAAATGCTTCTAAAACGCTGGGCGAGGCGGAAAAAGCAGCCATACGCGCCAGAGACCTGACGCAGCAGCTACTGACTTTCGCCAGAGGGGGCAAGCCGGTTAAGATAATAATCAATATGGGCAAACTTATTAAAGAGTCGGCCACCTTCGCCTTGAGAGGCTCGGCCGTCAAGCTGGAATTGTCCCTGCCGAATGACCTCTGGCCGGTAGAAGCCGATGAAGGGCAGATAAACCAGGTCATTCAAAATATAGTCATCAATGCCGATGAAGCCATGCCCTCGGGAGGAGTTCTTAAAATTACACTCGCGAACTCGGTTCTAAAGAAAATGAGTGCCCTACCCCTCCCGAAAGGCAACTATATCCATATAGAGATGCAGGACACGGGCATCGGCATTTCCAAAGAACATTTCCAGAGAATATTTGAGCCGTATTTTACCACCAAAAAGAAGGGGAGCGGGCTGGGGCTCTCCACAGCCTATTCCATCATTAAAAATCACGGCGGCTATATTACCGCCGAATCCGCTCAAAACAGGGGCACAATCTTCCACATTCATCTCCCGGCATCCAGAAAGCCGGCCAGGGTAAAAGAGGAGCCGAAACGGGAACATACCGCACAGGCCGGAGGCAGAATTCTGGTAATGGACGACGAAGGGATTATCAGGTCGATGCTGAAGAACATGTTAAGCCTGGCCGGTTACGAGGCGGAGCTGACCAGTGACGGAGAGGAAGCTCTGAAGAAATATAGCCAGGCTATGGAAGCGGGGAAACCGTTTAATATTGTAATCATGGACCTTACAATTCCCGGGGGCATGGGCGGCAAAGAGGCTATTAAGGAATTAAAGAAGATAGACCCCGGCGTTAAAGCTATTGTATCCAGCGGTTACGCCACCGACCCGATAATGTCCGAGTATAAGAAACACGGTTTCAGCGCGGTTATCGCCAAGCCGTATAGCATCAAGCAGCTTGAGGAGACGCTACGAAGCCTGCTGAAGAGAAATAAATGATAGCGCGCCGGTTGACCTGAAACCGGGCAGGCTTA
Source organism: Dehalococcoidales bacterium (assembly GCA_034430575.1). Classification (GTDB taxonomy): domain Bacteria; phylum Chloroflexota; class Dehalococcoidia; order Dehalococcoidales; family RBG-16-60-22; genus JAFGPF01. Next base: position 5,810 of record DAOUDZ010000044.1, on the reverse strand, counting down.
CTTTATTCTGTCGGCCACCGCTTTCCAGTCGACGTTATTGAAGAACGCCGTTATGTAATCAGCCCGCTTCAGACCGTAGTCAATCATAAAGGCATGCTCAAAAACGTCCATTACCAGAACAGGGCGGCAGCCGGTAAGATGACCGACCTCATGCTCGTTAATCCACTGGTTGAACAGCCCGCCGGTTGCATCGTCCTGGTAAAGCACCACCCAGCCGATGCCCCGCATTGCCCCGGTAGCCCGAAAGTCCTGCTCCCAGGCATCGTAGCTTCCGTAAGCGTCGGCCAGCTTCTTCGCGAGAGACCCTGACTTATCCAGGGGGGTCTTGCCTCCCAGGTTACCGAAGTAGTATTCGTGGAGGCGCATACCATTAAATTCAAAACCGAAACGACGCTTGAGCTCGGCGTACTCCGGAGTAGCGGTTTTGCTTTCTTTCAACATAGCAGCCAGTATATCCACCAGCTTATTGGTATTGGTCACGTAGCCCTGGTAAAGCGTGAAATGGTTGGTCAGAAGCGTCTCGCTAAAGCCATCCATCCCGATAAGCCTGCTATAGTCTTTTGCCGCATAAACCATTTTTCATCCCCCCTTTTTAAGTATGAATTATATCTCGACGGACTGTACCATCCGCCACGGCTATCTTATTTAATTTTCCCGATGAATTCCTTAACCTGGTAATCCCACTCCCTGGATTCGATATCCACGGTACTCCCGTTGTCCTCGGTAGATGCGATAACTCTAACACCACCACCGCCGCCCTCAAACTGGCCGCAGCATTTATCCTGTTCCGTGACTTCAAGACCGTAGCCATCGGGACCGAAGAATTTCACGGCCCGCTTGATAATCTCTTCAGGTGTGAGTTTGGATGTTGTCGATAGCTTCAACATAGCATCTCTCCTTTCGATGATATATTTTCAGGAAAGTTCGTTCTCTATCAGGTTTCTCCTCTCAAGTTTTAAATCCAACTGTATCTATTGAACCATCAACCGGCGGGCGTTGCAAAGATAAAAGTCACAAATCGATATAAAAAATATTACATAACCCTGCCGAACTACCAATATGGTCTTAGAATTTTACCACTTTTACAGTCCGCTAAAAACAGGTTTACCTTATTTATTTTCGCGGTTAATTACTCGTGGCGCAGACTTTACGCCCGCCTGAAAAAACGCTAAAATAGAAGAGTCAGAACACCCCCAGTAAGATGCCGAGAGAGTAGATAAGCAGGCGCGAATTTTGGATAAAGAAATCCTCGACTGGTTGCTGGAAGGCCCTGCGTGGCTCAAGTATGCCGTCGAACTCCAGCTTCTGGACAAGCAACCCGATGTCAGCCCGGTTCTTCAGGACAGCTCAATCAGGGGAATCATAAGCAGGCTGAAGGGCGGCAGCGCCGGCATTCCGGCCCTGAAAACCGGGAGGGTGCATTACACCGAGGCCGGCAAGGCTTACTGGGACCTCTTTTTCCTAGCCGATATCGGGCTTACCGTCCGCGATGCCGGACTGGAAAGTGAAGCGGAGGGAATATTCCGTTTTCAATCAGGAAACGGCTCTTTTATCATCCCGCCGAATGTCCAGGATAACTACTATTGCATGTCCGCCATTCTCCTGTCTTCGCTGGCCATGATGGGCTATCGGGAAGACCCGCGCCTGGATAAATACATCCATGATATCTTCAGTACACAGATGTCCAACGGCGGCTGGGACTGCTACGGCGATGACTTCGGCAGGGAATCATGTCCCATGGATAATCTTAACATCCTCAGGCTGCTCGGCCAGTACGAGCAATACCGGAGAAATCCCAAACTCAACGGCGCCATCGACCTGCTATTGACGCACTGGGAAGAAAGGACACATCTATACGGATTCGGAATCGGCAGGCGATTTAAAAGTTTGCAGTATCCGGCGGTGAAATACGGTATATTGCGGGTACTTGATGTCCTGTCGCTGTTCCCCTATGCTGTGGATAGTCGGGCCTTTCAAAGTATGCTGGACTTTGTGCATAATAAAGCCATCGGCGGGAAGTACTTCGCCGAAGCCGTTGAAGCCGCTTACGAGGATTTCGATTTCGGCCAGACGGCGGAGCCGAGCCGGTGGCTGTCTTTTTTAATCAACCGGGTGGATAGACGAGCGGGCATGTAGTGTTTTATTATAGGTGAAGGAGAGGCATTTCAATTGATTCGCATAGAGGTTACGGTAAAGGAAGGGTTCGCCGACCCCCAGGCGGAAGCGCTGGAAAAGGATATCCTCGACCTCGGTATTAAAACGGTACAGCGCGTCCGGGTCAGCAGTGTCTACCTGCTCGAAGGCAACATCAGCGAAAAAGAAGTGATGAGAATCTGCCGGGAGCTACTGGCCGACCCCATCGTAGAAGAGTATTCGTATCAGGAAACACCGCCCCCCGCCGACGCCCGTCTCGTCGAGGTTGCCTATAACCCCGGTGTCATGGACCCCGTCATGGACAGCGTCAGGAAGGGAATCGAAGACCTCGGCATAACCACCGTTGAGGCGGTCAGGACAGCCAAGAAATACCTGCTGTGGGGTGATTTCCCCGGCGATACTCTACAGTCCATCTGCGATAAGCTGCTGGTCAACAGCGTCGTCCAGCACATCGTCGCCAAGAAAGAGGGCGTGGCGCTCCCCTCGGCGACCTACCAGTTCTCCCTGGAGACTATCAACATAGACAGCATGGACGATAACGCCCTGATGGACTTGAGCAAGGACAGGTTCTGGCTGAACCTGAAAGAGATGAGGATAATCCAGGACTACTTCCGCAAGCTGGGCCGTAAACCGACCGATATCGAGCTGGAGACGCTGGCGCAAACATGGTCGGAGCACTGTATTCACAAGACCTTCAAGGCTAAAATTAATCTGGACGGGGAAATTATCGATAACCTGATGAAAAGCACCGTCATGCGAGTTACCGAGGAGCTGAACAAGCCCTGGTGCCTCTCGGTATTTAAAGATAACGCCGGCGCTATCGATTTCGACGGTCGCTATGCTATCTGCTTCAAGGTGGAAACCCATAATCACCCCTCGGCGGTGGAGCCTTACGGAGGGGCGGCAACGGGCATCGGGGGAGTGATACGCGACCCCCTCGGTACGGGGCTGGGCGCCAAACCTATTCTGAACACCGATGTCTTCTGCTTCGGTCCGCCCGACCTGCCTCACGACGACCTGCCCAAGGGAGTGCTGCACCCGAGACGCATTTTCAAAGGCGTCCGCGCCGGTGTAGCCGATTATGGCAACCGCATGGGCATCGCCACTTCCAACGGAGCCATCATCTTCGACGAGCGTTACGTGGGCAACCCCCTGGTCTACTGCGGCACCGTGGGGCTCATGCCCAGGAATATGAGCCAGAAAGGGCAGCAAAAGCCTGGCGACCTCGTGGTGGTGGTGGGTGGCAAGACAGGCCGCGACGGCATCCACGGCGTTACTTTCGCTTCCGGTGAACTTAACAAAGAATCCGAGACCATCTCGTCCAGTTCGGTGCAAATCGGCAACCCGATTGTCGAGAAGAAAGCCCTCGATGCCATCATCAAAGCGCGCGACCTCGGTCTGTACCGCCGTATTACCGACTGCGGCGGCGGCGGCCTTTCCTCGGCGGTGGGTGAAACCGGCGAAGAGACAGGCGTACGTGTCGACCTTGAGAAAGTACCCTTGAAATACGCCGGGCTGTCCTATTTCGAGATATGGGTATCCGAATCGCAGGAACGCATGTTGCTGGCCGTTCCGCCGGATAAGATAGAGCAAATCCTCACGCTTTTCCGGAACGAGGATGTCGAAGCAACGGTCATCGGTGAATATACCGATACGAAGCGACTTGAATTATACTACCAGGGCAACCTGGTCGGCGACCTCGATATGGCTTTCCTGCACGGCGGGCTTCCCCAACTGGAAACCGCGGCATCGTGGCAGCCGCCGCTGCAGTCCGAGCCGGACTTTGCCCCATCACAAGACCTTACGGAAGACCTGAAAAAGATACTCGGTGCCTGGAATGTCTGCTCCAAGGAATGGGTGATAAGACAGTACGACCATGAAGTGCAGGGTTCCAGCGTGTTGAAACCCCTGGTCGGCGCGGCTAGCGACGGCCCCGGCGATGCCGCCGTTATCCAGCCCCTGCCCGACTCCAGGAAGGGTATTATCGTATCCAACGGCATTAATCCCAAATACGGGGATATCGATACCTACTGGATGGCTGCCTCTGCCATCGACGAGGCCCTGCGGCAGGTTATCGCCGTGGGCGGCAGCCTGGAGCAGGTAGCCCTGCTCGATAACTTCTGCTGGGGCAACCCGGAAAAGCCCGACCGGCTCGGCTCTTTAGTGCGGGCGGCGCAGGCCTGCTACGATACGGCCATCATCTACGGCACACCTTTCATATCCGGCAAGGACAGCCTCTATAACGAGTACGAGACGGGCGATGAAAGCATCTGCATCCCGCCCACGCTCCTCATCTCCGCCATGGCGGTTACAGACGACGCCGGCAGGGCCGTCTCCATGGACTGCAAGCGGGCGGGCGACCCGATTTACATCATCGGCGAGACGTATAAAGAGCTGGGCGGCTCGCATTACTATGCCAACAAAGGCTATGTCGGCAACAGCGTGCCTAAAGTCAATCCCGAAAAAGGCAAGAAGCTCATGGACGCCCTTTCCAGAGCTATGGCAAAGGGGACGGTTAAAGCCTGCCACGACTGCTCCGAGGGGGGAATCGGGGCGGCGGCGGCGGAAATGGCCTTTGCCGGAGGACTCGGCATGACCGTTAATCTTAAAGACGTGCCGTTGGCGGAAATAATAGAACGCGACGATTTTATCATCTTCTCCGAGTCAAACACCCGCTTCCTCGCCGAAATTGCCCCGGAGCACAAGGATGAGTTCGAGAAGATGATGTATGGCGTTGCTTTCGCCGAAATCGGGCGGGTAACGGATAATAATAAATTCGAGGTCTACGGACGTAACGGCGGGGTGGTGCTTGGCGCCGATATCGCCGAGCTGAAAGAAGCCTGGCAGAAACCGTTGAGATGGTAATTTTTATAAGTCAGAAGGTATGAACATGCAATACCGGGCTAATTACGTAAATGTAGAAGATTTCACACCGGAAGGTAGAGAATGGCTAAAGTAAAGACTCTAATGCTGCGGGCCCCCGGGACCAACTGCGATTTCGAGACGCAGGTAGCCTTCGAGATGGCCGGGGCCGAGGTCGACTCGGCTCTGGTTACCGAGCTTTTCCGGAAGGAGAAAAGCCTGAAGGACTACCAGATACTTGTCATCCCCGGCGGCTTTACCTACGGCGACGACATCTCCGCGGGTAAAATATTTGCCAACGAAATCAGGCTAAGGCTGGGAGAGGACATTAAGAAGTTCGTTGAAGACGGTAAGCTCGTCATGGGCGTCTGCAACGGCTTTCAGGTACTGGTAAAAACGGGGATTTTACCGGGCATACAGGGACATGGCGCCCAACCGGTAACCCTGACCAGTAACGATTCGGGTAAATTCGAATGCCGCTGGATTTATCTCAAGGTGAATGAGAAAAGCCCGTGTGTCTTCACGCGGGGGATAAAGAGCCTGTATATACCGGTCAATCACGGGGAGGGAAAGCTGGTGGCGGAGCCAGACGTACTGGACAAACTTAATGCCGTGGTCTATTACGCCGATGAAAATGGAGATACCACGGCGGGCTATCCGCATAATCCTAACGGCTCATTAAGGAACATCGCCGGTATCTGTGACGATTCGGGAAGAATCTTCGCCCTGATGCCCCACCCGGAGCGTTTCATCCGCTGGACGCAGCACCCCCGCTGGACGAGAGAAGCCCCGCG
>DAOUDZ010000043.1:0-1776 GCA_034430575.1 Dehalococcoidales bacterium | reverse complement strand
CCCGGTCGAGTGCGGCGACGTTGCGGCCGTCGCCAGGGAGATCCTGGGGAAGTTAAAAAACGGCCGTACGCCGCGGGTGTTCGTCGAGGTTCCGTTCGACGTGAATGTTAAAGTCAGGGAGGGAAATATCGGTGAAACTCATAAGAGCAAAGCCAAGCCAGATAAAGATCCCGGAGGTCCGGGTGACAGCAAGGTTCGATCAGGAGACGAGGGAGCTCCTCCGGAACAGCGTTAAAGAGGCGGGCATTGTCTCGCCGATCCTCGTGCAGAAAATCGGGGAGGACCTGGTCCTGGTCGACGGCCTGCACCGGCTCCAGGACGTTATCGCTGCCGGCGACGCGCCGATCGACGTCGCGGTCCTCGAGGGGGATATGAGCGATCTCCTGTGTCGTAACCTGTTCCTGGACAAAGTCCGCGGCAAGCCCCCCGTCGGCGATATGGTCCGCGTGATCGAAGCTCTGTATACCGAGTACGGGCTCGACTCGGAGAAAATCGGGGAAAAAACGGGCCTCGGCCGGGAGTATGTGGAAAAGCTGATCAAGATCTCCACGGCCTCCGAGGAGGTCCTCATGGCGCTGGACCAGGAGGCGATCGGCGTCGGCGTCGCGTTCGAGCTAGCCCGGCTCCCGTTTCCTCTCCAGCAGGACGAGGTACTGGCTAAGACAACCGTCTACCGGCTGCGCGTCAAAGACGTCAAGGAACTCGTCGACAATACGCTGGGAATGATGCAGGCAGTCAAGCAGCAGCCGGTCGATGCCGGCCCCAGGGAAACACCGGCGCCGATCGTCTATCACTGCGAGGCATGTAAACAGGAAGTCGAGCCGCGGTACCTGCGGCCGGCCATGATCTGTCCGGCCTGCTTCGGCGAAATCTGGCGACTCGGCAAGCTCCGGAAAGACGCGGAAGCGGAGGCCGCGGAAAAGGCAGGGGGGGACTAAACTGTTTGGCATCCGAACTGTTTTGTCCCTACCCCCTCCAGACGCGAGGGGCCTGCGAATTCGGCTACGATTTTTTACCGGGCGGAAAACTGAAAACCGCCCGGTAAATTTTTGCGCCGGCAGCAGAATTCTGCCCTTTTATGGCGTCTGCAGGTGAGTTTTCCAGGCTTGGGAATGGCGCCTTTTGGCATGTAAATGATATGCTAATGATATGTTGTCAGGGGCGGCTATACACGTCAGCGGGGGCCCCTACTCACTCTTGGGGCGCTGTATCATCTGGACGTTCCAGTCCTTGAGAAACCCGTCGCCCATCTGAGTTATGATAAAGTCGTAGTCGAGATACCGTTTACCGGGCAGGAATGGCTCGAAGTGGCCAGCCAGCTTCTGTGACAGGATGGAAAACGACCTGGAGCTCGGCTCGCCGTCTACTTCGTTGCAGTAGAACACCAGGGACTTGATCGTCTTCGGCTTGCCGGTTTCCTTGTCCTGGATGGTCCGCTCTATGAGATAATCGTCGGTGAAGTGCATCCTACAGGGGACCCCGGGGAACAGCTGGACATAATTCGATAAAAGCGGGGAGCTAACCGGCCTGGGCGTGGGATCGAACGGGTTAAAAAAGTTTTTCAGCATGGTAAATCACTCTCCCTCGTAAGTGTCTGGCGCCATGAGGACCTCCTCGAGCTCGTGAGTCATTTTACCGGTGAGCAGCAGCTCGGCCACCTGGTCCGGGACGAGTTTCCGGACCACCGGGGCGCCCGGGGCGGCTGTCGACTCGACTACCCAGCCGATCTCGGCATCAGCCCATAATTTGATCTCCCCGGGAGACAACCCGACCAGG
>DAOUDZ010000042.1:0-40546 GCA_034430575.1 Dehalococcoidales bacterium | reverse complement strand
GTGCCCAGCATAATCCGGCGCTTTACCTCCGGCCCGAACCCGTTACCGCGCGTCTTCTCCATGGACTCCCACATGCTGTCGCCCGGATATGAGTAGCCGTACTTTACGCCGTCGTACCGCGCCAGGTTGGCCGAGGCCTCGGAGGGGGCGATTATGTAATAGACCGCCAGGGCATAGGGGGTATGAGGCAGGGACATCTCTTCGAGTTCGGCGCCCAGTTCCTCCAGCTTCTTATGCGCCGCCTTCATGGCCGCCGCCACCTCCGGCTGCATCCCCTCGACGTAATATTCCTTCGGCACGCCGAGTCGCATACCTTTCAAATCTGTTTTCAGGCACTTCGTATAATCGGGCACCGGCTCGGGCACAGAGGTGGAGTCGCGTTTATCGTCTCCGGCGATGGCGTTCATCATAAGGGCGCAGTCGGTAACGTCCTGCGTCAGCGGCCCAATCTGGTCGAGGGAGCTGGCGAAAGCCACCAGCCCGTAGCGGCTTACCCTGCCGTACGTGGGCTTCAGGCCGACGACGCTGCAAAAGCCTGCCGGCTGGCGGATGCTGCCGCCCGTGTCCGACCCCAGGGCGCAGACAGCCTCCCCCGCCGCCACCGCCACCGCCGAACCCCCGCTGCTCCCGCCGGGCACGCGGCTCACGTCCCAAGGATTATGGGTCACGAACAGCGCCGAGTTCTCCGTCGAAGAACCCATAGCGAACTCGTCCATGTTGGCCTTGCCCACCATTACCGCGCCGCATTCGTTCAGCTTCTCCATGACCGCGGCGTCATAGGGCGGCACGAAGTTTTCCAGCATCTTCGCCGAGCACGTCGTCCTCACGCCTTTGGTACAGATAACGTCCTTGATGGCTATCGGTATTCCCATCAGCGGGCTGCCGTTGCCGGCGGCAATGATTTCATCGGCCTTCCGGGCCTGCTCCAGCGCCAGTTCATCGGTGACCGTCACCATGGCCTTGACTTTCGGCTCGACCTGCTCGATGCGCCCCAGATATTCCTTCGTCAGTTCGACGGAGGAAATTTTCTTTTCCCTTAATAGCTTGCTTGCTTCATGTATCGTAGTTTGCATACTCATTACTCCAGCACCGCCCTGACCCTGAAGTAGTCACCCTCCCGCCGCGGCGCGTTAGCCAGAATATCTTCCGAGGGCAGCGAGGGCGCCACCTCGTCCTCACGCATGATGCTCTGGAGAGCTACGGACTGCGCCGTGGGAGGCACATCGGTGGTATCCACCTGCTGTAATACCTCGAAATTCTCCAGAAGATTAGACAACTGCTCGCTGAAACGAGTGATTTCCTCCTCGGTAAGGGCGACCCTGGCCAGGCGGGCGATATGCAGTACCTCTTCCCGACTTAACTTCATAATTAACTCCCGGAATCGTTTTTTTACAGGTACTTTACCCGCCAATTATAACATTCGCCTTCAGCTACAGGCAACTGCGTCTAACATAAAGTCGCATTCTTACCATAAAACGCTTATAATAGAGTAAAATAAACAGAATTAATTATACATCTTGATGAAGGGAGGCAAGATATGGAGGAGAGGGTGATGGTATTCGTTGACGGAAGTAATCTCTACCATTCTCTTAAAAATCATTTTCAAAGGACAGACCTGGACCTGGGTAAATTCTGCCGAAAAATTTTACGCAAACGCCAGCTAATTAGAATCTATTATTATAACGCCAAAGTTGGACAGAAACAGGAGCCCGAGATCTACAAGCAACAGGAGGCTTTCTTTGCCGGCATTAATGCCATTCCCTATACCGAGTTACGACTGGGTCGTCTGGTCTACACCAACCAGTGGCCGACCGTACCGCCCTACGAAAAGGGCACCGACGTGCAGCTGGCTACCGATATGATAACCCACAGTTATAAGGGCAATTACGATGTCGGTATCCTCATCGCCGGAGATAACGATTTCGCCGGCGCCGTCCAAGCCGTTAAGGACAACGGGAAGCATGTCGAGGTAGCCCTGTTTGGCAAGCAGGGCACTTCCCAGCAATTGAGGAATGTCGCCGACCAGATAATAGCAATAAATTCCCGCCTGCTGAAAGACTGCTGGAAATAGCTCGCGGCTTTCGGGAAGAAGCTGATGAGGGACAGAGCCAAAAAAGTCCGGGAAGCCAAGGGCCGCCCCAGTCCGCGTCTTTCCCGGGAAGAAGACAATATTATCAAAGACTGGGGCGGCAGGTTGTCGGTTGCCCTCGTCTACCCTAACTCCTATTTCCTGGGCATGTCCAACCTGGGAGTCCATGTTGTCTACAGGCTTCTGAACAGCGAGTTGAGGGTCGTTTGCGAGCGTGCATTTTACGAAAAAGAAGATAAGAAAGCGCCCGTCGCCCTGGAGTCCGGGCGACCACTTACCGATTTTGCCGTTATCGCTTTCTCTATTTCCTACGAACTGGATTACTTTAACGTCGTAAATATCCTCAAAGCCAGCGGTATACCGCTATACGCCGCCGACCGCGACGAGACCTATCCCCTGATTATCGCCGGTGGCCCTTGCGTTACCGCCAATCCCACGCCCCTTGCCCCGTTCTTCGACTGCTTTTGCATCGGCGAAGCCGAGGCCATCGCCCCCGGCATGATTCCCGTCATGCTGGAAAGCATCCTTCCCGGGGAGGAGACCAGGGGCGAACTTCTAAAAAAGCTGGCGACCCTGCCCGGCGTCTACGTGCCCGCCCACCCCCCGGAGAATAACGTAACGCGTCAGTACGCCGTCAGCCTAGACGAATCTCCCGCCACCTCGGTGATACTCACGAAGGACACCGAGCTCGGCGATTTATACCTCATCGAGGCGGAGCGCGGCTGCCAGCGCGGCTGCCGTTTCTGCATGGTGAATACCGCTTTCTCCCCCATGCGCTTTCGCTCCGTGGACAATCTCCTCAAACAGGCGAAGGACGGCTTGAGCCGGCGCCGGCGCATCGGGCTGGTGGGTCCGGCCGTTACCGACCATCCCCAGATAAAGGAACTGCTGACCGGACTTAACCAGCTAAGGGCTGAAATTTCAATAAGCTCTCTAAGGATAGGCTCTATTACTACGGATATCCTGGACCCGCTGGACAAAGGCAAGACGCAGTCCATAGCCATCGCCCCCGAGGCAGGCTCGCAGCGACTCCGCGACGTCATAAAAAAGGGCACTTCCGAAGATGAAATTCTTGAAGTCGCCGATAGAATTGCCGGCCATCGCTTTACGCAGCTCAAGCTCTATTTCATCGTCGGCCTGCCGACCGAGACCGACGAAGACATCGAAGAGATACTAAATCTGACTCTGGCCATCAAAGACAGGCTCGACCGTAAACAGGGCGGTATCCGCCTCACCCTCAATGCAGCCCCCTTCGTCCCCAAGGCGGGTACGCCTTTCCAGTGGCTGCCCATGGCTTCCCATGACACGCTGACAAGCCGCCTCGCCATGTTGAGCAGCACCCTACCCCTGAAGGGCGTCAAGCTAAACGAGGAAAGCCCCGCCTGGAGCCATGTCCAGGGAGTCCTGGCCCGCGGCGATGAAAAGGTAGCCGAAGTCCTGGCGAATATGGAAGAGGTATCGCTGGCCGGATGGCGTAATGCCGTTGAGGCCTGCAACCTGGATATTGACTATTATGTCAACCAGAGATGGGGTACGGAACAGAAATTACCGTGGTCTGTAATAGACTCTGGAATGAAGTACGAGAGGCTTTGCGAGGAGTTGGGAAAGGCGCTGGCGTAACCCTACTGCCCCAGTAGCTCCGTCACCACGTCGTTGATTTCTTTCCCGTCCGCCTTCCCCTTGAGCTTGGGCATCAGCTCTTTCATCACTTTGCCCTTGTCGCCGGGGCCCTGCGCCCCCGCCACCCCCATTACCTCCCGTGCCGCCGCCGCTATATCTTCGCGGGACATTTGCTCGGGCAGATAGCTCTGAAGGATGGCCATCTCCGCTTCCTCTTTATCCACCAGGTCCTGCCGGTTACCCTGCTTGAAAGCGTCGATGCTCTCCTGGTGCCGCTTGACTTCCTTGGCGATGAGCCCCAGGATATCGGCATTGTCCAAGGCGGACTGCCTGGCTTTTTCGGCGTTGTTAACCGACGCTATCAGCATGCGGAGAGTGTCCTTTTTTACCACATCCCCGCTCTTCATCGCCACTTTGATATCGTCGGTTATGCTGCGCTTGAGGTCTGCTTCCTGCTCCATGATGATCTGTTTACCTGTTTTCCCGTTCTAAGTCGGTCTTATCTAAAGCGTACGCGTGTTAACGCCGGTATATTCTGGCACTTTTGGCAGCTCCGCGTTTCTTGGCCGCCTTCTTACGCTTGCGCTTGATGCTCGGTTTCTCATAGTGTTCCCGGCGCCGCAGTTCCGCTAAAATACCGTCCTGCTGCACCTTTCGGTTGAACCGTTTGAGCAAACTGTCAAAGCTCTCTTCGTCTCCAGCTGTTACTTCAGCCAATGAGCATCACATCCCTTCCGAATTTTATATCCCAATATTATAGGGGGCGCCGTTCGTTCTGGCTCAACCCCCAAAATCAATCAAGGCCCGTGTGCTTCATAAAAGAAATGAAACACACCATAATATTGTAATCGGCTCGGAGCGTCCTGTCAAGATGGGCAGCCCGTACATTGAGAAAATTTACTCCTGCTCTATTCTCCTCATTATCTCGACGGCAGCTACCAGCCCGGACGCGGATGCCTGCACCAGCCCCCGGCTGACCCCCGTGCCATCGCCCGCGGCGAACATGTTGCGGATTTCCGTCTCCAGGCAGGCATTGAGCTGCGGTCTAATAGAATAGAACTTCACCTCTATCCCGTAAAGCAGGGTATCCGGAGAAGCCACGCCCGGCGTCAGCTTATCCATGGCCATCAGCATTTCTATCAGACCGGTAAGGTGGCGAAAGGGAAGCGCGAAACTCAAATCGCCCGGCGCGGCGCTTTTTAAGCTGGGTCTGACCTTGCCTTTTTCGATGCGTCCGGGAGTGGAACGCCGGCCCTCCAGCAGGTCGCCGAAGCGCTGCACCAGCACCCCCCCTCCCAGAATATTCGCCAGCCTGGCCAGGTACTTGCCGTAGGCAATCGGCTCGTGAAACGGTTCGGTAAAATCGGTGCTTACCAGCAGGGCGAAATTGGTATTCTTACTCTTTCGGCTGGCATAGCTGTGCCCGTTGACCGTCACTACGGGGTCGGTTCCGCCGGTAGACTCCATGATAACCTCGCCGGCGGGGCACATGCAGAACGTACGGATACGGTCGTTAAAGCTCTGCGACATATATTCCAGCTTTATCTCATAAAGCACATCGGTCAGTTTTTTCATCACCGTGGCCGGCACTTCCACCCTCACACCGACATCTATGGGATTGCGATGCATGGTCAGCTTTAGTCTTTCGGCATCACGCGATAACCAGTCGGCCCCTTCTCTGCCCGGTGCCAGCACCAGGTACTTGCAAAAATACTTTTCGCCGTCCTCGGTTTCCACTCCTTTAACGGCGCCGTCTTCCACCAGCACCTTGGCTACCATCGAGCCCAGCTTGAACTCCAGGCGCGGCATCAAATAGTCCTGCATAGCCTTGAGCACATTGAAGCCGTTTTCTGTCCCCATGTGGCGCATCGGGGTAGGTATCAGACGCATTCCGGCCTCGCCGGCCTTTCGGCCTATCTCCTCAACGGCGCTACCCTTGCCGTAGACCTTCTTTGAAGCCCCGAACTTGAGATACAGCTCGTCGACATACTTAATCAGCCCGGCCGTGTGTTCTTCATCCAGGTATTCGCCGAGATGCCCGCCAACCTCCGAAGATAGCACCAGTTTACCATCGCTAAACGCGCCCGCCCCACCCAGTCCGCAGACCAGATTGCACGGCTGACACCCCACGCAGGCACCCCCCGTGTCCCGCACCGGGCACCGCCGCTGGCTGATATCCTTGCCTTTCTCAATAAGGAGAATATTCAGCCCTTTAGCCTGGGTAAGCTCCAGCGCCGCGAAGATACCCGCCGGGCCACCGCCGGTGATAATAACATCATAATATTTTTTCATTACGCCGTATTTCCCCCCGGACACATGAAAAAGCCGAGACGTACTATCCTGTGAGAAACGCCTCAAGCTTTTATCTAATTCTACTGGATATTATACCTTTATAGCCGTCATAATTATATCTTCGGCGCATAAGCCCGTCAAGAAGCTATAATTCACTTACCAGATAGCCAAAAAATGGACAGAATGCCCAGAACGAGTATACGAAAGGGTTGACATTTGCCAATTGGCAAATTATAATAAATACACTATGGATTACGCAAATAATGATTTAGGCAGAATACTCAAGCAGCAGAGGATAACAGTACCGTTAACTCTGCAGGAACTTGCCGCGGAATCTAGCGTTTCTTCATCTCACCTGGGCCGCATAGAAAGGGGCGAGCGCTTTCCATCGGCACGGATTTTGCGCAAAATCGCCAGGCCGCTTGGCTTTGACGAGGATGAACTGTTTACCCTGGCCGGCTTTCTCTCTCCTCAAACGCCCGGCGTAGCCGAGGAAAGCAATACCCGCTACAGTGGCCGCCAGCTGGACCCCTATGTCGCCAGGATGCTTGCAGAAGAACCCCCTGAAGTACAGCGTTCCGTCATCGGTATCTTGAGTCTCCTGAAAAGCGTTGCCCGGGGCATGGCAAAATAGGGCCGGCCGGTTACGGTATCGTCTCCTTAAAAGGCAAGGGCGTACCTTTCCCCGCGGCGGGCGGCACTTGATACGCAGCAGAAAACGTGCTACATTAAATTAAAATCAACCGCGTTCAGGTGAAGGTGCAGGAAGAATAGCCCTTATGGAAACCAAAGAAGAGGAATGGCTAAGATTCATAGATACTCTAAGCCATGAACTTAAAACTCCCCTGACCTCGATTATTGCCGCCGGCGGCCTGCTGGCCGAGGAACTTGAAACCACCGCTGATGAATCTTCCCAGAAGCTGATTCAGACTATTATCCGCAACGCCAATACCCTGGAAACGCGACTCGCCGAACTGCTGGATATCGTCAAGACGGGCAGCGGCAAGTTAATGCTAGAGCTTGAGCCGGTAGACATGAAGTCGCTCGTTCTCGGCACGTGCATGCAGATAAGTCCCCTGTTACGCGGTAAGCAGCAAACGCTGAACACCGACCTGCCGGACTTCATCCCCATCATCCACGGAGACGGGCAACGACTGGAGCAGGTATTGCTTAATCTCCTGACCAACGCCACCAAGTTCACCCCGGAAAGGGGCACCATCACCGTACGGGTGAGAAAAGAGGACACCGGTCTGGTCGTAGGCGTACATGACAATGGTATCGGCATCGCCAAAGAAGAGCAGGACAGGTTATTTAAACCGTACAGTCGCTTGAGTTCCGACAGGCAGCGCCACCCGGGACTGGGCCTGGGGCTTGCCCTCTCCAAACAGGTAGTCGAGCTTCACGGCGGCAGAATCTGGGTGGATAGCGAACCGGGCAAAGGCAGTACGTTCTCCTTCTTTATCCCGCGGCGGGCCGCAAAACAGCCTATATAACGGTTTAAGGAGTAACATGAAGGTTCTGGTTATAGAAGATGACCCCGGGATTATCGAAGTCGTCTCTCTTTGCTTCCAGTTGCGCTGGAGCGGTACCGCGGTGATATCAGCCGCCAACGGCCAAAAAGGCATCGAACTCGTCGAAAGCGAAAGCCCGGACGTCGTTATCCTGGATATCGGCCTGCCCGATATGGACGGATACCAGGTATTGAGAGAAATACGCCGCTTCGCCGAAGTACCCATACTCATGCTTACCGTCAGGGGCGAGGATACGGACGTCGCCAAGGGACTCGAACTCGGCGCCGACGATTATATTACCAAGCCTTTCAGCCACATCGAACTGATTGCCCGGGTGCAGGCGGTCCTGCGCCGCGCCCAGGGACTCGCCATAACCGATGAAGAACGCCCCTTCACCAGCGGCAAGCTATCCGTAGATTTTAACCGCAATGAAGTTATGATAAACGGCGAGTCGATTAAACTCACCTCCACCGAAAGAAAACTGCTCTATTACCTCATCAGGAACGAAGGACGCATACTCTCCCACGAAAGCCTGCTCACCAAAGTCTGGGGAGACAATTACGTCGACGCCAGGGACCTGCTCCGCGTCCACATCCAGCACCTCCGGCAGAAACTCGAAGATAACACCGAAACGCCCAATATCATCGTCACCGAGCACGGCATCGGCTACAAATTTATCCGCCCCGCCAGCAGCTAACATTCCCCCACCTTTTTCCATTATCTTTTCCCGCCCAATCCGCCCTCGCAACACTCACGGTTTACACCACCGTCCCACCCCTTTCTTCAACCCCAAAACCGCCCCCTATTCTTTACTAAAAGTTTACGTTATCTTTATAAAAACTTTATGATTCTTAGATACATCTTTATGAACCTGTGTCACAATAGAAATAGTTAAAAAGCACTAGGACTCACCAGAGAAACATAAAAATGGAAAAAGTAAAAGTATTTTTATCAGACTCGCAGGTGCTCTTCCGGGAAGGCATACACTTCATCCTCTCGGGTGAAGAAGATTTTGAGGTCATCGGTGAGACCACCAGCAACCAGGAAGCTTTTAAACTCATTGAATCCAATCCGCCCAACATAGCTATCTTGAGCATGCAGGACGTTAAAACCGACGGCGCCGAGATAACCCGCCGCATCAAACGTAATCTCCCCTCGACTTCGGTAATTCTGACCTTGGATAAAAGAGAGGAAGCAAACCTCTTCGCCGCTATTAAGAGCGGGGTCAGCGCCTGCATCACCAAAGACACCGACCCCGAATACCTCCTTGATGTCATCAGGGTAGTCGCTCAAGGCAGCCAGCCCATCATGGAAGAACTCCTCCTCCCCGGCCTGGCCCTGATGGTTATCGCGGAGTTTGAGGACATAGCCGCCCTGAACGAACAGCTCGATAATATTCTCGCCGTCCTCACCCCCAGGGAAACCCAAGTGCTGACCGCTATCGCCGACGGCAATATCATCGAGCAGGTCGCCGCCAAGCTGGACGTAACCGAAGAAACTATCCGGCGCAATCTAAGACTGATACTTAATAAACTTATCAGCAATGAACGGGCGAGGGCCGTCATTGAAATTACGCAGAGAAGTCTGCCTGTCATCATCAGGAGCTCGGGTAAAACAGACGGCAAAGTTGCCGAATATGTTACCCAAGCAGAATTCAACGAGTTTAAAGATAATTTAATGGAACGCTTAAAAACAATTATAGGTGAACTGGCCTGAAATATGGCAATCTCGTGTGAAAGGGAGGTTGCGTATGTAGATGAAGAAAAAAACAAGTTGGCCGGTACTCCATCTGTCCGGGCAGGCAGGAGGACCGCCCACTTTACAGAGAATATAAACAGTCAAACTTAAGGAAACCTCTGAACAAGCCCTCTAAAGCATACAATTAACAGGTTTTGACTGCTTAAACAGATTTTAGAAGGCTAAATTATGTACTTTATAACATTGTCTCCCTCTCTTTGAGGGTAACTTCCCTGATTTTGGGCATACTAAGCCCCCATCATCCGTAAATCATGGCGCACCGGATACAAATTAGCCAGGGCAAACAGGCTAAACACCTGTACCCCATTTTTATATAATCCCTTGTATCTCACCTTCTGGTAATGCCAGAGATGTTTCACCACCAGAAAAGCATGTTCCCCTTTGGCTCGTATTTGGCTCTGACGATGATTGCAATCCTGGTCTTCCATGGTAAGTTTTTGACCTCTATTGGCTTTCCGATTTATACGCCACTCGATGCCTCTGGCTTCATACTCTCTTTTCTTTCCTTCATTGGCATAGGCTTTATCACCATAAACAGCCAGCTCCTCTCCATGAAGCAGTTCATCCATGACTCGTGAATCATGAACGGCAGCATCCGTGACCACGACGCTATGCGCCAAACCCCTCCCTGTATCCGTGACCACATGTGCCTTCATCCCAAAATACCATTGATTCCCCTTCTTAGTCTGCCGCATCTCTTTGTCTCTCGTCTTGTCCCGGTTCTTGGTCGAGGATGGTGCATTGATAATAGTGGCGTCAACTATGGTCCCCTCTCGTAATAACAACCCCTTTTCCGAAAGATATTGCTGTGTCTTCTCAAATATCTTTTTCGTCAGGCTATATCTTTCCAGCAGGTGCCGAAAGTTCAAAATCGTCGTCTCATCCGGTATCACATCTACTTCAAGCTCAATATCCGCAAATCGCCTCATCTTCCTCCAGAAACTTCTCGCGTCTGGTCTTCTTTTTCTTGTTCTCATACGCCAGACTGGCAAATGATACACTCCTCATATTTATCTGTCCCTTTCATAAGATATTCACTATCTTTATTATCTCATGAATCAGGACTTAATCAGAGTTTCCTTAGGTATATAACTTAAACAGCGAGGAAAACTCTAATTATCAGGCCGGGACATGAACAAGCAGGGTAGTCCCCTGTCTCGGTTTCGAATTCACCTCTATGGTCCCGCCCAGTAACCATACCCGCTCCTTTATTCCCATGATACCGAGCTGCCCACCCAGCACCCCGGTTCCGGCGAACACTGGGACAAAGTGGATGAAATGCCCGCCGATGACGGAACTACCTATGTATCCACCTTAACTTCAAACAGCTGGGGGAGGGACCTGTACAACCTTACAAACCCCGCCTACTCCGGCGACGAGGAGATAACCTCCGTCACTGTTTACTTCCGCTATGCCGCTGGCGGCAGCTATAGCCTGGTTTCAGATGACCCCGATGAATGGGGGGCCGGCTGGAGCATTACACCTGAATTTTATTGTGAGGTCAGCCAGAGATAAGGCACAAGTAACAGTATCATGAAACGTGCCATTGGACTAATATTTGTAACCGTAGCCTGTATCGCAGCCTTCCTCTCTGTGAGAGGGACACTGCCGTTCATGCCTATCTTCGGCTCCAGTATGGAACCCACTCTTCAATCCGGCGGGCTGCTTACCATCGACCCCGTAGAACCCCAGGACATCAGAGGCACGGTGGGCAGCCAGATACCGGCCCTCGGTCTCCCGCTCCTGTTCTTCCAGAGCCAGCAGGGTGTGATATTCATCATTATCGCCCTGGCGCTGCTAGCTTTCTTCCTCTACGGCGGCGAGATAACCCGGGGCGGCAAACTGGTGCACCGCGGTATATTCGCCCCCGTCATTAAACGAAGAAAAACGCGCCAACCGGGCGCTGACACGCAAAATAGAAGCCACGGAACAGAAGATGAATAACACGGAACAGGCGCTGGATAAGTTTGCCGCCGCCATCTCGGAATATGCCCAGCACCTGGCCAGCCATACCAGCGCCATTCAGGGTCTCTCCGAGGCCTCTCACGAACTAAAGAAAGGCGCCGCCGAGCAAAACCGCGTGCTGATTTCCCTCGTGGAGAACATGGGCAAGATAGAAACCTCGAAGGAAACAAAAGCTGTTAAGATTGATGCTCCCGCTGCAGAACCGGAACCCGAGGTTAAAAAACCGGTACAACCATTCCACGGAGCCATGGAGAAAGGCGTACCGGGGTGCGCGCGGAAACGCCCGCTCACTCCCGAGGAAATCCTTAGCAAACCCCATCTCTAGGTATAGACCACCGCCACCACCACATCCCTGGGACTGTGCTCATCGAAGAATATTACGGCTACCCTGCGTCCGGTAACCATTTCCGCCGACGGTATATTCCTGGCTACTGCCACGTCTTCCAGGTAGACCTTATAGCTGCTGGCGAGCCTGACTGTCGCCGTATAGCTGCCTGAATTAAAACTCTTCAGTTCCCCTTTCCTCAACCTCATCTTCTATGCCTCCTTCTTACCTTGCCTATACCGCTCCCAGGCTCAACCTCTGGCTGTATTCTCCCCGCGTGGGGTCATAAACCAGGATAATACCCAGCACCCTTTTTCTCTCCGCATCCAGTCCCGCCCGTGTATCGGTCACGTCGATTACGTCGTAGAGCTGCTGCCCGCAGTTCACCGTCACTATAATATTACCCCCCTCCGCTTCCACCTCGGCCTGCCTTAGATAAGCCTGCCCCCTCTGCTGCGCTTCGGTCACGCTGCCGATACTCCTGTCCTCCACCCATACCGGACGGTCGCAGAGTCGGTCGATTTCATCCCAGGCAAAACTGCCGACCAGTATCATGTTGCCGGTATCATATCCTTCCACCTGCACCCGGCTCGTCTCCATGGCCTTTTTGAAGTATCTCCCCTCCCACAGCGGGTGCCCGCTGCCGTAGCTGTAAACGGAGCTGTCCGACGACTGCGGATTTATAACATATGCCTTGTTGCCTTCGATGAAAATGACATCGGGGACAAAGGATAGCAATTTCCGTATCACCTCCCGACCGCTATTGCCCGGGCTTACGGTAAAATCGGGATAAAAGCCTGCTATCGCTGCCGACTGCGTTATCGCTTCCAGCTTTATCCCCACCCTGGCCAAAATCGAGGCGATTATCTCCTTGACGCTGAAATCATCGGAAGTCCTGTTCCAGCGGAACTGGTGCCTGGCCTTCCAGTCGTTAAGCGCCCCCCATCCGTCCCTGGCGTGCAAAATAAGGCTGGCCCTACCGCCCGCGCTCGTATGCTCTACCGACTCTATATAAAAGCTATGACCGGCGCTGTACTCGCTTCCGGCGGCGGTAGCGTAGCCGGGGCTGAACTCCAGCTGGCAGCCCGCGCCCAGCACGGACAATTCGCCCTGACCCGGCGCGGCGTACCTGCCGTCGTCGTTCCTCAACTCTACCGTCAAGCCGCCCGAGTTTTCCCCGTATTCCTGCCGCGCGCCGATAACGTCCACCGTCAGGTCGAGGCTCTGGGCAGTCAGAAAAGCCCGCCAGACTCCATCGGGACATGATAACCAGCTGTAATCGCCGTAATGCGCCATAGCCAGGCCGTATTCTAAAGTTAAATTGAACGGCACTGGCTCCTGCCACAGCCCGTCAACGAATTTTGTACCGACGACGGAATGCGACAGGAACGGCCGACTGTATGCTTCGGTGCCGGTAAATTTTTCGATGAAGAAACAGCGGTGGACATCCGGCTTATCTAAAAAAGGCCAACGGTACTCGAAATCCCCGCCCGAAGGCGCCGAGGCCAGCTCATTCAATGCCGACCACGCCCCGGAGGTAACATCGCCGCCGTCCCCGTAAACCAGGCTCCACAGCTTGTAGTTGCCCGCCGTATCTTTCCCCGTGACCAGCAGGTTCCAGTCGCCGTCATAAACGGCGCCGACGCCCGATAAATCGCCGGTTGTCTTGCCCCAGGCCATTTTCGACTGCCATTGTCCGCCGGTATTCTTCTTAACGTAAAGGTTAGACTGGTCGGCAAAGAACAAAGCTAGGTCGCCGTTGGGCTTATACGCCCCCGCCAGTCCGTAGACAGCCGTAGTCGGCGTATAATCGATTAGCTCGGGGCTGCTCCAGTTAACGCCGTAATCCGTGCTCTTAATGCGCCTGATTTCCCGGTTTGTCTTTATCCAGAATATGGAGACCTCTGCCCCCAGCGAAGCCGCTCCTGCCGCGATGGCATTGTACTGGCCGGTGTAAGTCCACTGGCTGAAGTCGCTCTCCGGGGACGGGCCGTCCACCCGCTGGCGGTACAGCTTACGGGAATCGACGGGCGGCGTTATCCTCGCCCTGACGAGAGAGCCGTCGCCGGGTATGGTCATGGCATGGTGGTATTCGTCCTCGGAGCCGTTGTAAAGCCTGTCCCAGTCCTGCCTGACCACCCCGGCAATCTTGTTGAAAGCCTCGATTTTAACGTGCGGGACCCCCGCTTCCTGCTTCTGTGCGGCCAATAGTGTCGATGTCAGTTCGCGCATTGTTCTCCTTTCACTACGGGCCGTAATCCGTCGATTTTGAGACGATGGGATAGTACGGACGGTAGAGGGTGCTAACCCTGACACGGTTCCTTCGCCCCAGTCTCCTCAGTTCCTGCCGGAAATACTTCAGCTTCCGGTTGCCCCATTCGAGAAATTCCTTGGGCGTCACCGTCCCGCCGACATTCACCCGGTTGACCGCATAGACTGCCCACTCCACCGCGGCGTAGCCGCCGGCCCCGGCCGCGAGCAGGTCTTCATGCTGCGCGGGTATGGTGGAACCTTCGGCATCAAGCGTATGGAGCTTACCATAGTATATATAGGCGTTTGAGCCATCCGGCACCTCCTCCCCGAGGATAGTGAGAGTATCACCCCACAGGGAAAACGGCTGGTATCTCCTGGGGTACTTGTCCACCGGGTATTCCACCGCCTCCGCCATGACCCTGTCGGTTAACGTAGATATATCCAAGTCCCTGGCACCTGCTGTCGTGGCCTTTGTCGCCTTCTGCTCGTACGGTATCGACTCGGAGAAATCCTTGACGGCGTGAGCGATGTGCCGGTCAAGCTCGTCGTCCGTCCAGCGGTAGTTGCCGATGTCCTCGTCACGCAGGTCGCGCCGGACGATTCCCCTCACTTCTGTTAAGTTCATTGATACCTCCATTTAGTAGCTAGAAAAATATTCTGGATTTCCGCGGGAGTTAAGGCTCTATTGTAAACGAAAACATCGCCTATATCTCCATCAAAGAACTCAGTAGGATCGAGGCCTTCTCTGACACCGATAAATAACCCTGAATTTTGTAAATAAGATATATCGTCGGTTTCCGCCGTAGGAGTACAATCAAGGCTACCATCCAAGTATATTTTCAAAGAAGTTTTATCGTATGTCCCCATAACAAAGTAAAATTGGTTTAGTGTTTGAGTGCTAGTAGAATAAACACTCACCCAACCTGTTCCATCATGGATAGAGAACCTAGGTTTATATCCTGCCTGCCTTAATAGCCAACCTCTTTTATTGTCTGCTCCTGAAAAACTAACCAACCTAGTTGATGTCTCGTTTGCGTGCGGCTTATACCAACAACCTACTGATATTCCTGATGCAGAGGCGAATGAATTACTATAGGTGATTGAGATATAATCGTCTGTGCCATCAAAACTCCTGACTCGTGGAGACCATAAAGCACCCGTAACCATACATAGATGCCCGTAAGCATCCCTGGACATGAATGAACTGCCATCCGCTTCATGTAAGGGTAGATAAAGCACCAAACTGGGGTCAAATATAGCGTTCACTTCACACCTCACGAAGCTGAATAGATTACCTTGACATAGCTTGAGTTCTTGGTCTTTCCCACGGCGTTTTCCCCACCGGCCCCGCCCGACTTTACCACCAGCCGGACATCGAAAGGTATCGTATTGAAGTTCTCTACCGGACTGAAACGCCCGCTGTAGGTATATTCCTTGTAGGCAGAGGCGTTGGCCGGGTAGGTCACCTCACCGTGTAAGTCTACCCAGGTGCCGCCCCGGTTGCGCGCCTGCCACTTGAAAAGGACAGACTCGGCGGCGCCGCTGGACTTTACCACGCAGGTAAGCCCGAACTCATACTCCAGTACCTCGCCCAATGCCGGCGGAGAAACCATCACACTCTCGACTTCCTCGTAGTCGTCGGTGGTCGTTGTGTGCTCCGCGCTCCACTGGACTCCGTCCGCCGTCAGGTTGCCCCTGCCCAGGGGATGTTCCATGTGTTCTATCACTGCCATTACCATATTTTTCCTCCCGTACGGGGGAGGGAGTTCCCTCCCCCTGTCTATCATTATGTAAAGTTTTAGTCCTTGACGCCGACCAACACCGCCGCCTTTATGGACGAAAATAGCGCCAGCGAGACGTACCACTTGACCCTGGTCCGCGAGGCGTCCTTGTTCTCCAGCGGCCCTACCGGCTCTGCCTGCAGGTGTCCCGGGCTGGTCAGCCCGCAGAGGGCCCCCTCCCCGAACTGCACGGCGTATATCGTGGAGCTTGTGCCTCCGGTGGTGGCCGTTTCTACACCGCCGCTGACGATATGTGTGTCCAGTATCCAGTCGTTCGTGCCGATGGGCACGCCGTCCCAGAGCTGGACAAAGTTCCCCCACTTATCGCGGTCGGTCTCGGCCATAACCCCACCCGCCGCCCGGATTAAAGCATTGATCTTTCTACGAGAGCGCCGACTCATGATGAGCATGTCCGGTTTGCCGCCCTTGACGGCGTCGATAAGCTCGTCCAGTTTATTCAGCGTCAGCGTGGCGCCGCTTGCGCTCATGGCTATTACCTGGTCGCCGGCGCTCTCGGTATCGATAAGCATCCGGAGCCCGTCGAACTGCTTGGCGTCAGTGCCGGAATCACCGTAGATAAAGATTTCCTCGAACTTGTCCCGCAGGGCCTTGGCCTTCAATTCGATGACCGCCGCCTCCAGATCCTGAACGTTGCTGCGGGTCGACTTAAGGAAGTTGTCCACGTCGGCGTCCCCGCCCATAATCTTAAGGTTGGCCGTTATCTGCTCGAAGGTTGACGTCGATTCCGCCCAGGTATCGCCGACATCGTAAAAGTCGATGTTCGGCAGGGTCTTCTCCTGGTTGTAGGTCAGGCCGTTCCCCACGATTTCTATAAAGGGTATTCTCTGGAGAACCGGCGAGTCTTTGACGATTGTCTCCACCACCCCCTGCATCAGCATATCGTTTGACAGCTTGGCTGCCTCTTCTATAGTTAAAGCCATTGTTACTCTACCTCCTTATATTGGTTTCCTGACTAACTTGAATTCTCTACCCGTCGTTATATATCACATCAGGACGAAGAACCCCCTATCGCGTACTTGATTTTCTCCCGCGCCGACAGCACTGACAGGTCTGCGGGCATCCTCTGCGGAGCGCCGGCGGGAACTCTCGTTTTCGCCGCCTCCGCCTCTATTTCCTGCCTGACTCTTTCTATGAGTGCCCGGGCATTCTTCATCGATTCGTTGACTTCCTCGATTGTCTCCCCGCTTATCAATTCATCCATGACTCCGGGGTTCGCCTCCATCACGAGTTCCTTGTAGGCGGCTACCGCCTGTGCCAGCGACTTGACTATTTCAACCGATTCCTTTTTCGCCTCGTCCAGCGACTTATTCAGGTCGGCGATTTCATTGTCTTTAGCCGCCAGCGCCTGCTCCAGTCTTATAATGGTGGCCTCCCTGGACTCCAACTCGCGTTTCAGCGCTTCCTCTTCCTGTCCGGGACTATCAACCTCGTCCCTGCCGCTTTCCTCTTCCGGGTTCGTTTCCTGTTCTTTTTCCGTAACCATCATTCCTCCTGATTACTCCTCAACGCCTTCCGCCCGGGACGGCACATCTCCCTCTCTCGCTCCACCCCTGGCAGATTTGGCATTAAGCTCTTTATTCATCTTGAGAATGGACTCCCTCTCTTCCAGCCACTGTGTGAACTCATAATCGGGGTCACGCACACCTAGCTCGTCCATGGCCGTCCTCCGGGAGTGTATTCCCGTCTGCACCATGACCTGCTCGCTGCCCACCTTTCTCTCCATGTCCTTGGGCAGCACCGGCCCCCACACCACCCGCAACTGGTTCTCCCCATAGTCCTCGCCCTGATACTTTTCCAGAAGCTTGAGAATCATTTCATTGCGCCGGTTATACACCGCCGTCCGTATAATCCTCTTGCGCCTCACCTTCTGTAAAAGCGGTTGTAGCTCTATCTCCAGCGCCACGCCGGACATATCCTTTTCGATTCCCCCAAAGGCCGACCGCGGCGACTCTGATAGGTCGTGCAGTACGCGGTATATAAGGTCTATATAATTAATATGCAGGTTGACGCCCCCACCCTGTAGCAGGTCCAGCAGGTAGGCCTTGGCGTCCTCCGGGATGTTCCACACCGCCCCCGGCCTGATGGCGATATCCTCGGACTCCTCCACGTTCTCCAGCACGGCGATGGGATTCCCGGATAGTTCTAATATGCGCGAAAGCTGGCTCATCGCCCGGTTCAGCTCCCGCTGGCTCTCCATTATTTGCGGCAGGTCGGAAACCCCCCAGAACTTTTTAGGCTCACGCAGGTTCGGAAAGACGATGAACGGTATAAAACCGTACGGATTGGGCTTGGCCTCCAGCAGATTGTTGTCCAGGTACAGTTCAAAATCCCTGTCCGTCCATAGTTCGGTTATTATCGCCGTCTTCTTCGGGGGCTTTACCCCGTAGATAAGCTCCGTCTCCTCGGCGGACAACCGGTATCTTGAAGCCACACGCCACACCCGCGACATATCGTCTCCGGAGCACCATGCGTAAATACCCTGGATATCCGGTGCCGTCACCCTGACCATCTTCTCCGCGTTATCCCAGGTAACCTTATAGCAGGCGTCTCCCAGCACGGCGCAATCGATTTCCGTCTCAAGGTCGAGCTGCTCAAGCTGGTTCTCCGCATATACCTTATAGAGGGCTGCCTCTGCTTTCCTTGCCCTGGCCCTCGCGTCGCCGGAATCTTCAAAAGGGTCCGCGGCAAAATTTATGCCGGTTATCAAATACGACGTTATCTTTTCCACAAATACCCGCGCGTAGTTGAAAATCAGGCGTCTCTCGCCCCGCCTTTCTCTCCCCTCCCACTGCCTGCCGTTATAAAAATTAAGGGACTCTCTATAACCTTTCATCCTTTCTGTGTCAAGTCGTGTCAGCTGCGCCGGAATCGTATCATTCATGGATAACTCGCTCTCCTTTATTCTTTTTGTTCACGTATGTCGTTTTTCTTCTCTCTATTTAAATAATGAACAAGTCGGCTTATTTTTTAACGCCCTCTGTATCGTCCTCTGGCTCACCCCGAACATCCCCGCCAGTTCGCTTACGCCCCATCCGCCGGAAAACAGCCTGTTTATCTCACTGTTGCGCAACTCCTTCAACCAGCGCTGCCTCCCCCTCGGTTCGTCGTAAAGACACTTCGGGAACGGGCAGTTCAAACAAGAATCGGCATACTCGCATCCTTCATCACGGTAGTGGCAGTATTCCGGCGGTAAATCCGGCGGGTTCTTACTGGGTTCCTCCTTCTCTTCCGTTTCAGCATCGCCAGTCTCACGCGTCAACAAATCCATAGCTCACCTCTCAAACCAAACAGGGTTAGAATAGCACATATGTTCTATTCCGTCAACGTGAATTTGTCATACTTTTGGCGCCGATACTTGACAAATGTGCTCGGGAACGTTATAATTGCTTTAGCAAAGCAATATTAACTAAAGGAATGTCAAGGAAACGCTATGCCGGTCTGGGATAATTATCTTAACGTAATTGAGGCCAGCCGCCGACTTAAGGTTCACCCGGAAACGGTGAAAAGGCTCATCCGCCAGGGTGACCTGCCGGCTAATAAAATCCATAATACCTGGCTGATTAATAAGGATACCCTGGACAACTTCGCCGGGACTTATAACCCCAGTCGCGGTGCCAGGAAAAGGTTGCTGGAATGAAAGGAGCTAAAGAAGACAAACCAGTACAAATCGTTAGCCCTTTTCCGTCCGTAAGGAGGCCGGTATGAAAAAGGCAAACTGCCCTGTAAAATACCATAAATGCCTGCTCCCACTGGTAATAATTATACCGTTGCTGGCTGCGCTCTCGATAAGCGCCCCTGCCCTGGCGGCCCCTGTAATCACTTTGGACCCCGCCTTTGGAGCCGCCGGCACTATGATAACCATAACCGGTACTGTTTTTGATTCTTACAACGGAGATAATATCCTTGTCTTCTTTGACGCAGATGAGATAGACGGCAGCCCCACCACTCCCCAGGACGGCACTTTCTCCATCCAGTATAGTGTCTCCCCGGATATCACGTCCGGACGGCACTGGATTGAAGCCAGAAGCGAAATTGCTTCCACCTCGATGCTGGCCAAGAATTTCTTTATTCTCGAAGAAACCGGGGTAGCCCTGGACATTTATGAAGGGGCCGTCGGCACCGAAGTCGCTATCAGCGGCAGCGGTTTTTACGTCGGCAGAGCTGTAAACCTGTTCTACTCTAATATCACCATAGATAAAATCGGCACCGTGACCGCCTTGTCCGTCGGCAGGTTCACCTATAATTTCGTCATCCCCGGCAGCCCCGGCGGCATACATACGATAACTGCCGTGAACGACGAAGGAAACTCCGCGGAAATCGAATTTGAAGTGCTGCCCGTTATTTCCCTTAATCTGGACTCGGCCGGCCCCGGAGATTTGCTGAATATCGGAGGGACCGGATTCGGCTCGCGGACAGATGTCGTTATCAACTTCGGGGTGTACAAGAGCGCCGTAGCCAGGACAGACGACTACGGTAACTTCGATATCACCTTCAACGTACCCAGGGTAAAACCCGGCCAGTATGATATCACGGCAAAAGACAACGAAGGCAATATCGATGTAGGTGTATTCACCGTCACCGCCGGGGTCAGCTTGAGCCGGACTGATGGCCCCGTCGGCAGTAAAATCACCGTTACAGGCAGCGGTTTTGAAGTCGGACAAACGGTTACGGTCGACTACGACAACTTGCGCGTCGCCATAGACACCGCCGATAATAACGGCGACTTTGCTTCCACCTTTGATATCCCCCCGAGCAACGGCGGCAGCCACGTTGTCACCATCAGCGACGGTACCACCACAAAACTTATTGCCTTCACGGTGGAATCTGACCCGCCTCAGGTCCCTGATATGCTGATGCCCACCAACAGCAGTGCAACCCGGGCCGAGGCTTACCTCGACTGGCATGACGTCACCGATATGTCCCTGCCCGTGGTTTACGACCTGCAGGTAGCCTCCGACCAGAATTTCTCCACCATAGTCCTGCATAAGGAAGGGCTGGTCATATCCGAATACACGCTCTCGGCCGAAGAAAAGCTCCTCGCTGTAGCTCAACAGGCCCCCTATTTCTGGAGGGTAAAAGCCATAGACAGCGCCGGCAATGAAAGCGAGTGGTCTCCTCCATGGACATTCTACGTGAATGCGCCGCCCACGCCGCTCCTGTTGCTGCCCGCCTCGGATAGCAGAGCAGAAGAATCGATAATGTTTAACTGGCAGACCGTTACCAGCCTTAGCCCGCCGGTAACTTACAATTTTCAGATCGCCACGGACCTGAATTTCACTTCTATCATCTTTGAAGAAAACGGGCTGATTGCATCCGATTATCTTATCGGGGAAGAGGACGAACTGGAACTCGAACGGGAAATAACACACTACTGGAGGGTGAAATCCGTTGACGGTGCCGGCAATGAAAGCGAATGGTCCGCTCCGGGTTCCTTCTACATTAAACCGGCCTTCTCTTTCCCGGGATGGGCTATATATACCTTAATAGGAATAGCGGTTATCATCATCATTTTCCTGGCTTTCCGGATAGGCAGACGTACGGCTTACCAGCCGCCGGACTAACTTTTTAATAATAGGAACGTTATAAATAAAAGGGGTACTTAAAGCGCTTAACGAAACATTAATAATTTATTAATACAATAAAATTAAAATTGACAATTCGTGTTAAAACAACGTGTGGGAGGTTGTAATGAAATACTCAAGAATTCTTAGAATGCTCGGGATTGTGCTTATTCTGTCGCTTTTACTGATGGCCGTACCGGCTCTCCCTGCCATGGCCACTAACGATATCGCGCTGTCTGTATCCTCGGGTAAAGTCGGCGATACTGTTACCATCACCGGCACCAACTTCACTTCAACAGTCCAGGAACGATATGCCAGAATAATTTTTTCCTCCGTCCAAGCCAATATCGCTCAACTTATTGATACTAACGTTACTGTTTATAAAGTCTTAACAAACACTCTGATAGCATTTTTAGATGATCCCAGTCCTGGAACATTCTCAACCACTTTTCAAATACCATCGACAATGACTAATTCCACTAGCGCAGCTTCTGTTGCCGTAACCTCCGGCACGTATTATATTTACGTTACCATAACTACGCTAAGCGGCGAAAGCCAGGTAATTAGGTCCGCGGCCACGTTCACCGTAGCCGCCGGTGCCATCACCATTTCCCCCGTCACCGGCCCAGTAGATACCGCCGTGCGGATTGTCGGCACCGGTTTCGCCCCAACAACGGCTATTTCCGTTGAATATGATAGTGCCGCAGTTCCTATTGGAGACGGCGATACCATAACCGGCACGTCCGGCAACTTTGATTCCTATCTCTATGTGCCGGAAAGTGTCGCCGGTTCTCACACCATCACCGTTACCGTGGGCAGCAGTGATGTCAGCGAAACGTTCACCGTCCAGCCGGATATCCTCATCTCGCCGCAGTCGGGAGAAGCCGGCACCACGGTATCGTTAAGCTGCGCCGGTTTCAGCAGAAGGGCTCAACCTATAATTTACTTTAATGCCTACCCGGTTGAAACACTAACAGGGGTGATAGCCGATACTAAAGGCAGTTTTTCAACTTCCTTCATCGTGCCGGAAGGGCTAACCGCCAGGGTCTATCTTATAGAAGCCGATGATGGTAACTATGTGGCTACCGCCAGCTTCAATCTCAATGTAGCTCCTCCCCCCGAACCGACACCCGAACTTGAACCGACGCCTGAACCCGGCCCATCCCCCCAACCTGAACCTACTATAAAACCGCAGCTGTCCATAAGCGCGAGCGGTGATACAGTCGGCTCCAATATTGGCATTGGCGGTGCCGGCTTTATTCCTGGCGCCACGGTAACCGTTAAGTACGATGATGTTGAAGTCACCACGGAAAACGCTGATGCCAGTGGGCTCGTCATGGCCATCTTCCAGTCGCCGGCCAGTAAATTCGGCGACCATGTTATCACCGTCAGCGATGGAATAAATACCAATACTATTACTTTTACAGTCGAATCTGTATCGCCCGAAATTCCGGCGCCTCTGCTGCCGGAGATGGGTGTAAAGCTAAAATCACCGTCTCTCTTCGACTGGGAAGACGTTACCGATGACAGCATGCCCGTTACCTATAACCTCCAGATTGCCACCGATGATACCTTCGCGGAGAGCTCTATAGCG
This sequence comes from Dehalococcoidales bacterium, assembly GCA_034430575.1. Classification (GTDB taxonomy): domain Bacteria; phylum Chloroflexota; class Dehalococcoidia; order Dehalococcoidales; family RBG-16-60-22; genus JAFGPF01. The sequence goes on along the minus strand of DAOUDZ010000042.1, from coordinate 17,776 downwards.
CTGGAGTTAACGGATATTGATACATCCGAGTACACCCTCACCGAAGTCGAAGAGTTAAAGCTCGCCGGCCGCAAAGACGCCTATTACTGGAGAGTACGGGCGCTGGATGCCGCCTCCAACCCCAGTGACTGGACCGGTACCGGTGAATTCTACGTAAGCGCCAGCGGCAGCGACTTCCCCAATTGGGCGCTTTATACCCTGCTCGGTATCGGTGCGGTACTTCTCTTCGGTATCGGCTACTGGCTCGGCAGGAGAACGGCCTTCTACTATTAAGAATTCAATATACTGCATTCCCCCACCCCCCTTTGTTGCCCCCTCTCCTTCGGACCCTGCCTCCCGGAGGAGAGGGGGTCTTAATATTTTAAAAAAATAAGGGGGCTTTAGTGCCCCCCCTATTCCCCCCACCCATTCCTTGTCATTCCCGCGAAAGCGGGAATCCAGCCCCCTTTTCCCCTCCCCCATCGCTTCTTATCTTTTCCCACCCAAACCACCCTCGCACCATCTGCGGCTTAACCCGTTAGACCTCCACCACCCTCAACCCTGGTGGGGTAAAGGAGGCAGCGTCTTTTTTCATCATTCACGGCACTGGCCTTTGATAACAGAATAAACAATATGCACGATTTCACTTGTAAAAATTCCCCCTTCCTTTATCAAAGGAAGGGGGCTAGGGGGATGGATTGAGATACCGCTTAGATTCCCTAATGCTCTATTATTTTACAACTATCAACCTCATTTAATAGCACATCTATAAAACCAACAGTTGACCATGCCCAAGACCATTCTGTGTTGTCATCCAAATAATGGTGGTACGGATTACGCAGATATGAAATAACTCCAATCAATATATCACGGAATTTCAATCTTTCATTTCTATCGTCACTTATTGATAATATAGGACTATCAACCTTAAATAATGTATCTATTAAATTCCTCCCATTTTGTTCACTAGAGTTGGGAATCAAACGGGATAATACTTCGTGTGACGGTTTTTTCCTAATACGGTCTTCTAAAACAATAGTTGCCTCACGAACTACTCTATCATAATTCCTAGGGGCTTTTAGCAAGTCCGTACAACGGTCTCTTAACTCGTCGTCGTTTATTTTTAACACTGGTTGAGGTTTTTCTTCAGGCCATAAACCCACGTCTAATTTTCCCAAAGCATGATTAATTACGCTTCTTGCAGCATTTTTAAAAGTATCAAAGTTTATTGGGTCTTCATTATTACCTCCCGCAACTGCAAGTTGTAATAATGCCTGTAATTGTACGTCTCCAATATGTTCTAGACGAAATATCGCTCCACCTTGGTCTTCTATTAATATTTTAGTAACTTTAGGTTCTTTCCTTTGTAGATTCGAGCGCATTTCCAGCAGTTCTTCTGAGCGATGTTCACCATCAACTTCTGCTTCATATTCTGCAAACTCTTGAAGGAACGATTCTAATGTCTGCTTAATATCTTGTATACGTTTTTCTTCATTCATTGGCTTGAAAATTTTAACACTATTTATTAAAATTCACAATAATACACAATGCAAATTTTCACCATTGTAATGATAATATTTAAGTAAATAGAGGTACTTTTCCCATACTTTAGTCACTCCCCCTCACTCCCCCCTTGCCTCTCTCGGCTCATATAATCTTGCCGCTTCCAGCGTGAGTGCCAGGCTCATCAGGAAGTCGTCGTGGCCCTGCGCTGCGTCCACGTAGAAGTTCATCGTCTGGCTCGCCCGGTAGGTGCTTTTGGCCTTCTCCATCTCCTGCCAGAACTCTTCATACTCCTCGGAGCCGTCCCCTTTATACACCTTGAGCCGCCCCGCGTTGACCGCCGCCAGCAGGTTGAACCCCAGCTCGCTCTTCGATTTCTGCGTGAACTTGAACGGCGTCACCCGCCGCCCGAGCTTCTTCCGCAGGAAAGATGCCACCGGCTCCCCCACTCCCGTAGCGTCCACGGCGACCCTCCGGCACCGCCACACCTTCCCGATGATGTCCGCCAGCCGAGCGTACAGCCCGGTATGTTTTATGCCTGTCCAGCGGTAATGCTCGACGACTCTGACGACCGGCTCCCCGACGATTTCATCGACCGACGAAAAGTCCAGCTCGCCGATAGTCACCACAGTGGAATCGCGCTTTGGCCTGGCCGCTTTTGCATAGCTCCCTTCGATTTCCTCCGCTTCTCCGGCGAGGTCGATTCCCGCCACGTAGACCTTCCCCGGCTCGCCGTGTCGCTTCCGTGAGTGTTCGCCCTGCATCTGCGCCCTCTGCTGTTCGTTGAGGAATCCGCCCCCGCCGCGTATCGGCAGCAGCCGGTACTGCGTCAGGAACAGCGGGTGGTTCTCCCCGAGCCGCTCCCGTTCGCTCTCCACGTAGGCGCGGTATTCCGGCACGTACTTCGCCACCTCCTCCCAGTCGTAGCGGAAGTGCCGCTTCACGCCGTCTTTGCGCTCCCATTCGAGGTTCGTCTGCTTGACCTCCTCGAGCAGCGTGCTGTCGTCCCAGGTCGTGCCGTAGTGGACGGTCGTGACGTTGGTCGTCGCCCCCATCGGCTTGAACTCCTTGGTGTATTTTTCCTTGCCGACGTCCTGCGATTCGTCGATTTCCAGGAGCAGGTGGGCCGTGTTGCCAACCACATTCGCTGTTTCCTCCGCCGAGAGGAATATCGCCCGCGCATTGCCGAGCCTGACGATATAGCCGAGTTCGGATTCCCATATACCCCAGAATCCGGCGTCGTTAAGCCTATCCTTGAGACGTCGCATGGATATCGCCGCCTGCGGTTTGAAGGTCGGCGAGCATTTTATCAGGTTCCTGCTCTTTACCATGTTGAGAGTCAGCAGTGACAGTTCCAGCTGCGCGGAAAGCTCGTTTTTGCCACCCTGCCGCGCTATCTCCACCGAGAAGGTAAGCCCTTTCCCCTCGAAGACGCTATCCAGCACCGCCGCCGCCACCGCCCGCTGGTAAGGTCTCAACTGGTTTATGACTTTTATTTCTTCCATTATATCTAATGCTATTCGTTATTCGTTTTTTTATTATTTTTAACTACTTTTCAGGTATGATTCGTTCGTGAATATTCGTATTTCGTTTTATGTCAATTTACCCTGAAATCTTTTCAGTTATAGCCGCACTCCCGATGTTAACCCCTAACGGCACCAAAACATCCTTAATGACGTTCCCGATTGCCTCCTTAAGCCCCCGGCGCTGCGCCGTGGTAATCTGATAGCGTGTACGTATCAATTTCTCCAGAACACCTGCCGCTTTTACCAGTAAAAGCAAATTTCTATCGTCACCGCCGGAGATTGCTTTTTTTATTTCAAGCCGCATTAAGGCAATCTCTTCATCGATACCTTCTATACTCGTAGCAGCATTGAAATCGAGTTGTTCCGCCTCATCGAACACCTTGGCGTAAAAGCCATGTTTTTCAGCGTTGCGGTTACCCTTTTGCCCGCCTTTTTTTCTCTTTGTTTTTTCGCCCATTCGGTTTAACTCCCTGGTTCAGTACCCTGACGGTAGCCAGAACGATAGTGTGGGCCGCCAGGTCCCACCTCTGCTGCTTTACAGCCAATTGTAAAAGTCTCATATTTCCCCCCGACTTGATACCCTGAAAAGGATAATAGCACTAACGTTCTATATTTTCCACCTGTAAATGTCACCAACTCCTCTTGAAGTTTGATATTATAATGTTCCACGTTATAGAATAGGCAACGGAGATAAAAATGGCTGTTACCAGGCAACTCTACCAACTGCAGGAACTCGACCTCAATATTGAGCAGGAAGAACAATCCCTTGCCCAGAAAGTCGGTCAGCTGGGAGCTAGAGATGTACTGGATACTGCTAACAGCCGTATCGAATCCGAGCAAAAACTCCTGGATGAGCTAAGGCACCGGCACCGTGATGCTGAAGCCGAGTTCGACGACCTGCTAAGTAAAATTTCCGCCACCGAAGAGCAACTCTACGGCGGCAAGATAACCAATCCCAAGGAGCTATCCGGCCTCCAGCACGAGGTAACCACGATAAAAGCAAGGAGCGACGAACTGGAGAACAAAGCGTTGGAAATCATCGACCAGGTAGAAGCAACCGAAGCGAGCCTGTCTGCCGCTACCGATGATTACAAGAAACTCGAAGAAGAATGGCAGCTTCAGCAAAAGCAACTGGCCGTGGATATAGATAAACTCAAGGCCAGCCTCGACAACCTCAAGGAGAAGCGCCGGCAGTTGGCCGAGCAAATCGACTCTACTGCTATCAAGCTTTATGAAAGAATCCGGCAGCAAAAAAAACAGGCTGTCGCGAAAGTAGAACAGGGAATTTGCCACGCCTGCCGTATATCTCAATCGGCCAGCGCCCTCCAGAGGGCCCGTAGCGGCCAGCCCGTGCAGTGCGGCACCTGCGGAAGAATCCTGTATATTCCCTGAAGGACAGATTGAAAGTAACCAGAGTCATAATTAATGCCGATGGGGCCTCCCGGGGAAACCCCGGCCCGGCAGCTATCGGCGCCACCATTAAAGACGAAAACGGCGACCTGATAGCGAGTATTTCACACCGTATCGGTATCACCACCAACAACCAGGCGGAATACCGCGCCATCATTGCCGCCCTGGAAAAAGCCGTCAACCTAGGCGCTAAACAGGTAATAGTAAAGTCGGACTCTGAACTCGCGGTAAATCAAATCAACGGCCGCTACAAGATTAAAAACGCAGCCCTGCGGCCGCTCTACCAGCAAGTCGTTAAACTAACCGGCGCGCTGGAAAGCTTTAAGATAACCTATATACCCCGCACCCGGAACTCCGAGGCGGACGCCCTGGCCAATAAGGCTCTGGACAACATTCGCTAGACCTCACCGACGGTCAACAAACGCCGCCTGTGGCATTCTTTGTTTTGCTGTTCTATAAGCCAGGTACCTGCCGCACCATATGTAGATTCCGCGACAATACTGCTCTTTAAACTGCTCCGGTATTTCACACCCATCGTGAGTATGATTATAATAAGGGCATGTGGATATTAATTCACATTCTGACGATTTCATCATTTCTACCGCCACCGACATAATTCCTGCGGTGATTTCACTCTAAATATTAGGATAAATAAGGTTAATTCCTCATAAAATTCCCGTTAAAAATGTATTAAAATCATGCGTCCGGCGTGGCCGTATATCATCCGATTATATTGCCCGGCTCTGTTGACTAACCTCTCACTCTCCACTACACTATAATCGGGTCAAGTAAACCGGGTGACCGCTCCTTCTATGGAAGGAGAGGAAAGTCCGAGCTCCACCGGGCAGGATGCTGGGTAACACCCAGGAGGGGCGACCCTACGGAAAGTGCCACAGAAACATACCGCCCCGGTGAATAATCGGGGTAAGGGTGAAATGGTGAGGTAAGAGCTCACCAGCGGCCGGGTGACCGGTCGGCTGGGCAAACCCCATCCGGAGCAAGACCGAATAGAGGGATAAAGGGACGCCCGGCCCATCCCCGGGTTGGTCGCTTGACCCTTCCGGTAACGGAAGGGCTAGATAGATGGTCACCGTCCTTCACTAAGTGGAGGAAACAGAACTCGGCTTACAGGTTTACTTGGCTCGCTTTTTAGGCTTGATGATACGGTCATCCCTGCCGGAACGCGTAAGTGGAGAACTAATATAATGCCAAAGATAACAAAGCTCATTATTGGCTTGTTGCTTATAGTGGTTATCGCCCTGGCCTTTGGGGCCGGATTCTTCTTTGGCTTCAGTAATTCCTCCGGTTACGAAGAAGGCCTGAATGTCGTGGAGCAGGTCTGGAACATCATTTTCTCCGATTATGTAGACATGTCCAAACTGGATTCCGCTAATTTAAGCCGCGGCGCCATACAAGGCATGATTGAAGCGCTGGATGACCCCTATACCTCCTATCTGGAAGCCGAACACTACGAACTTGGAATGAGCAGCCTTGAAGGCGTGTTCGACGGCATTGGCGCCTATGTAACCATTGATGATAAGCAGCTGGTAATTATTGCTCCTATTGCCGAATCTCCGGCGGATAAGGCCGGCATCAGAGCAGGCGATATCATCATGGAAATAGACGGCGAACCCGTCATCGACATGAGTCTGGCCGAGGCAATCATCAAAATACGAGGTCCAAAAGGTACGGCGGTAAAACTCCTGGTACTTCATGAGGGCGATACCGAGCCGGTGGAGATTGAGATAATCAGGGCCAGGGTAGAAGTGCCGAGTATCATCTTTGAAATGCGCGGGAATATCGCTTACATTACCATCACCCAGTTCTCCGAACGCACGGACAGCGAGTTATCACCAGTACTCCAGGATATTAAAGAACAAAACGCCGCAGGCATTATACTTGACCTGCGAGGCAACCCGGGAGGCCTTCTTGATATCGTTGTTAAAGTAGCCAGCCACTTCATTAGCAAAGGCGTCGTAGTAGAAGTGATGAGCAACCAGGGAAAGATAGCAACACTGGAAGTAGTGACCAGTCCTGTAACCACCGGCCTGCCGATGGTCGTCCTGGTGGACAATACCAGCGCCAGCGGCAGTGAAGTGCTCTCCGGCGCGCTTCAAGACCACCATCGTGCCATTGTTGCCGGAAATACCACCTTCGGCAAGGGCAGCGTCAATATGCTGCGCCGCCTTAACGACGGCTCCGGCCTGTATATCACCACCGCCCGCTGGCTTACTCCCAACGGACGCCTCATCGAAGGCCAGGGAATCGAACCCGATGTAACGCTTGAAATCACCGGAGAAGATGCCGTACAGTGGGCAATGGATTACCTAACCGGCCGCGAGTGACGGTAAGGGGGTGAGTAAAATGAGTGATAACCTTACATATACCATAAATCAGGCCAAACTCGCTATAATCCAGGGTGACATTACCCATCAGGTCACTGATGCTATTGTTAATGCCGCCAACTCCGGCCTCATGGGAGGCGGTGGAGTCGATGGCGCTATTCACCACGCCGGAGGACCGGCCATACTGGAAGAATGCAAACAAATCGTCGCCCGGCAGGGTCGCCTGCCCACCGGACAGGCCGTCATCACCACCGCCGGAAATATGAAAGCCAGACACGTCATTCATACCGTTGGGCCAATCTGGCGCGGCGGCGGTCGGGGAGAACCCGAACTGCTGGCCGGCTCCTATCGGGAAAGCCTGAAACTGGCGGCCGAAAATAGCCTGTCCTCCATCTCCTTCCCTTCCATCAGTACCGGAGTCTACGGCTACCCTATAGATAGAGCCACGCGGATAGCCCTTGAAACGGTAGTATCTTTCCTCAAGGAAACTACTTCTATAAAAGAGGTAATATTTGTCCTCTTTGATTCACGCACCTTTGAAACGTATGCCGATACCCTCTGGGATATAATGGGAGAGAAAGGTTAGATATACCATAAATCTATCAGCCGAGGAGAAATAGCTGAATGCTTGTTGTAATGAAAAATGACGCCACCGAAGAGCAGGTGCGTGGCGTTATTAAGGAAATCGAGAAAATGGGCTACCGCGGCGTCCCCATGCCCGGCGCCCAGAGGACGGCCGTCTGCATCATCGGCAACAAGGGCCCGGTTGAAGCCACGCAGCTACTGGCTATGGAGGGCGTTAAAGAGGCTATCCCGGTCACCAAGCCCTATAAACTCGTCAGTCGGGAGACACACCTGGAACCTTCCGTTATATCCATCGGCGATGTGAAAATCGGCGCCGGAGAGCCGGTTATCATGGCCGGCCCCTGTGCTGTAGAGAGCGATGAACAGGCGCTCACTATCGCCCACTTCGTCAAGGAGCACGGCGCTAAAGTCTTTCGAGGTGGTGCTTTCAAGCCGAGGACATCTCCCTACAGCTTCCAGGGACTGGGCGAAAAAGGACTGAAAATACTTCAAAAGGTGCGCCAGGAAACAGGCTTATTGATTGTTACCGAGGCTACCGATAATGATAACCTCACGGTCGTTGAAAAATACGCCGATATTATTCAAATCGGGGCCAGGAACATGCAAAATTATTCCCTGCTCCGCCTCGCCGGCCAGATATCGAAGCCCGTCCTGTTAAAACGCGGTTTCGCCGCCACCATCGACGAGTGGCTCATGGCCGCCGAATACATAATGTCGGAAGGAAACAACCGGGTTATCCTCTGCGAAAGGGGAATCCGCACCTTCTCGGATAATACGCGTAACACGCTCGATTTGAGCGCTATACCATCCATCAAGGAAGCCAGCCACCTGCCTATTATCGTCGACCCCAGCCACGCCGCCGGACGGCGCGACTACGTTATTCCGCTATCCCGGGGGGCGATAGCTATCGGCGCCGACGGCCTTCTCGTGGAGGTGCACCACGACCCCGCCCGCGCCCTCTCCGATGGTGTGCAGTCGCTGTATCCCCGGCAGTTCGCCGAGTTGATGCAAGAGATAGAACGCCTCAAAAAGTGCCTGTAAACAATTCGAGGCTAAGGAGCGAGTAATTAGCTTTGAATTGTTTCTAGAGTTATGTTAAGCGGGGGAAGAACGTGTTTTTCGCTCAGAATGACAAGTTTAGGGGATAGATTCCAGCCTGCACTGGAATGACGTGTTTTCGCATTATTTGACAATTACATACACTTATTATAATCTAATGCCACTATAACCGGGTGAATTTCAGGAGGTCTAAAATGAACGAGGAGAATAAAGCCTATCCGGTAACCCTCAAAGGTGAGCTTACGATTCCTCCGGCCCGCGGGTGGTGGCTGCTCAAGTGGCTGCTGACCATACCTCATTATATTTGTTTACTCGGATTGGGAATAGCCTTCATCGTGGTATGGATTATCACTTTATTCGCCATCCTGTTCACGGGAAAACACCCGAAGAGCCTGTTCGACTTTAAAGTCGGCGTCCTGCGCTGGTCGTGGCGGGCTGGTTTCTATAGCTACGAAGCCCTGGGCACGGACAAATACCCTCCCTTTAGCCTTCAGCCCGACCCGGACTATCCCGCCGACCTGGAAATACCTTACACCGAAACGATGTCCCGCGGACTGGCGATAGTTAAATGGTGGCTGCTGGCCTTTCCGCATTATATTGTAACTTCCCTTTTTGGGGCGCCTCTTGTTTGTTTATGCGTGGTATCTTTCTTTGTAGCTGTTGGCTTTCTCGGCATTGCTGCGATTAGTTATTTCTTCCCAGGGTTTTGGGATTTGGGGATGAGTAATTGGCAGTCTGGAGGTGGTGGAGGCGGAGGTGCATTAACACTTATCCTGGCTATCTTCGCCGGTATAGTGCTCCTGTTCACGGGGAAATACCCGCCGAGTATCTTCAAACTGGTTATCGGCTTTAACCGCTGGATATATAGGGTGGCAGCTTACGTAACGTTCATGACCGATGAGTACCCGCCCTTCCGCCTCTGGGACGACTAGCCCTCTCGCTGGCATTCGGGGCAGAAATAGGTGCCGCGTCCCCGCAGGATGATGCGCTTAACAGGCGTGCCGCAGCGGGGACAGTCTTTACCCGTGCCGTGGGCCACGTTGAACTCGTCGTGGGCGGTGCCCGGCCTGCCGTCGGGTCGGATGTAGTTCCTGATACTGGCGCCCTTACGGTTGAGGCCTTTCAGCAGCACCCGCCTGATTGAGTTGTAAAGTCGGTCAACTTCATCACGAGAGAGGCTCCCCGCCGGTCTCCCGGGGTGGATTTTAGCGTCGAATAACGCTTCGTCGGCGTACATATTACCGATGCCGGCGATGATAGATTGGTTGAGAATGACGGGCTTTATCGGCGCGGTGCGGTTCCGCACCATTTCCGCCAGGACTTCGTGCGTAAAATCATCGCCCAGCGGCTCCGGCCCCAGCCTGGCGAGCACGGCGCTATCGTCTTTGTCCAGCCACATCACCCCGAACTTGCGGGGGTCCCAGAAATGCAAAGCTGTCCCGTTATCCATGTGTAATACGGCGCGCGTAAATCTTGCGTCGGTTGGGTCTATCAGCAGCGAACCGGTCATCTTCATGTGCATGACCAGCAACTCCCCACCGCCGAGTTGAAAGAAAAGGTATTTCCCGCGCCGGGATATCCCGGTGATTTTCTGCCCGACGAGACGGTCGCGGAATTCATCCGGCGCCGGCTGGCGTACGATACGCTCCCAGAAAAGGTCGACACCGGTAACGGTACGACCGACGATATAGGGCAGGAGTTCCGTCCTGATTGTTTCAACCTCGGGTAATTCAGGCATCGGTTACTTCATCTCACCCCAGTTCCTGCCGACCTTGGTATCCACCTTTAACGGGACGTCAAGCTTCACCGCCGAGTCCATCACCTCCGGCACGAGCTTGCGCATGGCGTCCATTTCGTCGTCGGGCACTTCAAAGACAAGCTCGTCGTGTACCTGGAGGAGCATCCTGCTTTTCAATTTCTTCTCCTCCATTATGTGATAGAGGTTTATCATCGCCACTTTGATGATATCGGCGGATGTTCCCTGCACCGGCATATTGATAGCCATACGCTCGGCGCCTTCCCTCACCTGACGGTTGGCCGAGTTGATATCGGGTATATAGCGCCGCCGACCCAGCAACGTCTGCACGTAGCCTTCCCGCCTGGCCTGCTCCTTGGTATCGTCCAGATACTTACGTATGCCCGGATATTTCTCGAAGTAGGCCCTGATGAACTTGCCGGCTTCCTCGCGGGAAAATTCGGTGGCCTGCTCAAGGCCGTAGTCGCTCATGCCGTAGATAACGCCGAAGTTGACCGTCTTGGCAAAGCGCCTCATGTCCGGCGTTATCTGCGCGGGCTCGACGCCGAAGAGCCGGGCAGCGGTCGCGGCGTGGATATCTTCATCATGCTCGAAGGCTTTCAGAAGGCCTTCATCCTGCGACAGGTGCGCCAGGGCCCGCAGGTCTATCTGGGAGTAGTCCCCACCCATAAGGCTATAGCCGGGCGGGGCGATAAAGGCCTGCCTCACCTGCCCACCCAGTTCACCCCTGACGGGAATATTCTGCATATTGGGGTCGCTGGAGGAAAGCCGCCCGGTGGTGGTACGTGTCTGGTTGAAACTGGTATGAATCCGCCCCGTTTTGGGGTTGACAATGGTGGGGAGGGTATCGATATAAGTCGACTTTATCTTGGTAAGCTGGCGGTATTCGAGGACATCACCGGCTATGGGGTAATCTTTACGAAATTCCTCCAGAATCGATGCCTCGGTGGAATATTTGCTCTTGCCGCGGCGGGTCGTGGGCAACTGCAGTTCTTCAAAGAGGACGCGTCCCAGCTGCTGGGGGGAGTTGATATTGAATTCGTGACCGACGCGGTCATATATCCTGGCCTCCAGCGCGGCCACCTGACCACCGAGATTCCCAGACATTTCCTGTAAAATTCCCGTGTCCACGGCCACGCCGTTCCTTTCCATGAGGAGGAGGACGGGAACAAGGGGCATTTCTACTTCTTTAAACAGCTTCATCAAGCCCTGTTTTTCAAGCTCTTTTTCAAACAAAGTCACCAGTCGGAAAGTCATATCGGCGTCGGCGCTGGCATATTCGGCGGCCTGTTTTATGTCAACCTTCGCCATCGATATCTGTTTGGAGCCGGTGCCGATAAGGTTCTTAATAGGCGTCATCTCGATGCCGAGCCTGCTGAAGGCCAGCGCTTTAAGTCCCAGGGCCTTTTCCCCGAGGAGGTGGGCGGCAATCATGGAGTCGAACTCGAGGCCGCTGACAGCTATGCCCTGCTCCGCCAGCACCATCATGTCGTACTTGCCGTTGTGGGCCATCTTGGGTTTCTTAGCGTCCTCAAAAATGGGCTTGAGTCGGTTAATTACCTGCTCGACGGGTAGCTGCGTTATCTCGTCGAGGATGACGTGGCCGACCGGTATGTAATACGCCCTGCCCTGCTCGGCGGCGAGGGATATGCCGACAAGCTGCGCGGTCATCGGGTTGAGGCCGGTTGTCTCCGTATCGAAGGCGAAGGACTGCGCCGACGAGAGACGACTGATAAGCTCGTCGAGGTCTGCGGTATCGGCGACGACACGGTAATCCCCCGAAGCGGGGGAGGTCTCTATGCTTACCGATTCCCCTTCTCCCACCGCGCCGGGGAGCTTGGGGAGGAGACTGTAGAACTCAAGCTCGCGGAAGAAATCGGCGGCCTGCCGGCGGTCGTAACGGTCGATGCGGCAGTCTTCGAGGTTGAGGGTGACGGGGGTCTGCGTGACGATGGTGGCCAGTTCTTTGCTCCGGCGGGCGATATCCTCGTTGTTTTGTAGAAGCTCGCGGGTGCGGGGCGGGGTAACGTCGTCGAGGCGGTTATAAATGTCTTCCAGGGAGCCGAACTGCTGAATGAGCTTGACGGCGGTCTTTTGGCCGATGCCGGGGACGCCGGGGATATTATCGGAGGGGTCTCCGGCCATGGCTTTAAGGTCGGCGATGTGCTCCGGGCCGACGCCGTATTTTTCTTTGACGGCTTCTGCGTCGAAGAGGATGGTATCGCTGAAGGTGCGGCCCGCTTTGGGATAGAGGACTTTGACATGGGGAGAAACGAGCTGCATGGTATCGGCGTCGCCGGTGACGATGACGGCGTCGATGTCTTTGTCGGCGGCCTGTTTGCTTAAGGTGCCGATAACGTCGTCGGCTTCATACTTATCTAATTCATAGAGGGGGATACGGAAGGCTTCGACAAGCTGCCTGACCCTGCCGAGCTGGTCGACGAGTTCTTCAGGCATGGGGGGGCGCTGGGCTTTATAGTCGTCGAAGAGCTCGTGGCGGAAGGTGGGGCCTTTCTTATCGAAGGCGATGGCGCAGTGGGTGGGCTGGAGGTCGTTGAGGACCTTGAGGAGCATGGAGGCGAAGCCGAAGACGGCGCTGACGACCTCGCCGGTTTTGGAGACGGTGAGGGGCCTTTCCTGGCGGTAGCGGGTGGCGCCGAAGGCGTGAAAGGCGCGGTGGACGATGGCATTGCCGTCAAAGAGCACGAGGAGAGGTTTTTCCATGGCCTAATTATAACAGAGTGGGGAAAGAAAGGGGAAAAGGGGGAGTTGAGGACTAATTTAAAAAATAACCAATCTGCACCTGATTAAGTAGGTAGGTGCTGACACTAGTACATTGGTGGGTGTTACACCTGTATTATTCAATATATGACAAATTACTATTGACAAATAGGCATGCCGATTGTTATAATGATAATAACTCATCTGCCATGTGTAGAAGGAGTTCTTAAGCCGCCCTTCGGGGCGTCTTTTGTTTTATATATTCTTCTCTCTGCTTTCGAAGTTTATTTTTTTGAGATTCATAAATAACGCAATAAGCAGTAATAATTATCATTTCTGTAGGCCTTTCGCGCAATACTATAATATAATCGTAGTCCTCTAACCAGAGTATTGCCCTAACTTGTCGTCCATATTTTGGTTTTTTAATTTCAGTTTCCCATATTGATACTGCAATATCACTAGCATTTTCAATTATCGGCTTGGGCCACGGTATGTGCTCGCATCTTCTTAAATCTGGTACTCTACTACCAGCAACAGCATCTTGTATTTCTACTATGTGCCAGAAACCTGCTTCCTTACCATGTTCAATCCTAGAATCATGATTCACTGGAAGCGATTCATATACAGGTCTAGTCTTTTTAAAATCATTTTCGAAAACTTTATAAACGTCGTCAATGAATTTGCCCCAGTCGCCCCCATATCTCGCATAACATAATTCTTTTGGTAGCCACTGCGGTCTTGGCCTCATAATTGATCCTCTAGTGGAAGCCAGATAAAAATATTAACTTTGTTCTCTCTCAACAACGTAGTCTTGTGAAGCGTATAACCTGACCTTTGCTGTAATCGCTTGACTAAGCTCGTTTTTGCTTTACTTGTATCAAGGTCTCGGTTAGCATAAGAAATTATTCCAGTGAGGAAGTCAGCTAGTTGGACTAATTCAACCTCATTAGAACGCACAGTTTGTAATCTTTCGATTATTTGCGTTTCGAAGTCATATAAATTATTACATAGAACCTCATGAAGCTTAGCTAATCTTTTTGCACTATTTGTATCTTTAATATCAAAATAGATTCTATAACAATCCTCCGGTTCTAGAATCACCTTCAGCAAATTAAAGAACATTTTATAGTAAAAGATATCATGCGTTTGTTTGTAAAGGTCATGTTGAAGCGCCTGTTTGTTCGGAATAACTAAAGCTCTAAAATGCAGGTCATCATCGTCAAGAAAATAGTCTAGAATGTCCGTGTAGAAGTTTAATTTTGCAGGAGATACTTTTGTCCATTTTATTTCAAACTTTTTACTAAGATTATGCTCAGTCTTAATCTCCCGCATTCTCTTTGATATTTCTTGAACTCTTTCTAACGGACACCAAATTGCACCAAGAACCATAATAGGTTGTTGGTCATTCTCAAGATGGCAACTTTCATCGCAATATATATTATATATTGTACTCATTTCTTTGACCGCTGATAAATGATACGACAATCGTACTCCACAACTCGTTTCATGTCAACGATGATAATAGTATGGTACGGAGGTGGAAAAGAGAATAGGATATCTCAAGGGATAAGCCGCAGATGCCACGAGGGCGGCATGGGTGGACAAAATCCCTCTCCATCTCCCTTTACGAAAGGGAGACGATGCGGGGAGGCCTGGCGGGATAAGCAGAGGGTGATACGAGGGCGGATTGGGTGGGAAAAGATAAGAAACGATTGGGGCGGGGCGGTTAAGGGGCCTCTGTGAATGTCAAGTGAAAATGCACCTACTGTGACGGTTTAAAAGCCACCCCACCTTTCCCAGTATTCTTCGGTGGTGCGGGGGGGGGGCTAAAGCCTGCGGGGGGTTCTGGAGTCGGTACTGGTCTCGCACGTATTTTAAGATTTCCACCATCGTGCCTTATCTCTTCAATGATGTCATAGAGTGCATCTGAAATGGTTCTGACTTTCTCCTTCTCCAAATCTATTCCAAGCATCTCGGCCAGACTTTGGTGCCTTTAGCAATCGTAATTGCTTTATAATCATTTTCTTGCCTTCCTCGTAAAAAGGGATGGATTAAGCTCATAAATGGGGGTTCCTTCTCTAGATACTTCAGCAATCGAACCCAGCTTTGGACTCATCACCCCACTCCCTTTTAGCTCAGCTATCAGGGCATCACCATTAACCATTTTCTCTACCTCGCGATAGGCTACTCTGCCTCTTTCAGAAGCGCGGGCTAGGACTGAAGCCAAACGGCTTGTAAGCTCACCATGTTCTAACAAATTACTTAAAGCCTTCTCCAGCTTATTCATGTAATTCCCGTCCCCTGTTCACATAGTGCTAATCGGGGGCTTTACTGCACTCAACAGTCGCAGATGCCGCCTGAAGAAAAACTCTTCTTTGACCTCGGTGAAACCCTGAGCACGGAGCATCCCCTTTATATCGAGCTTAAGGAATTCCACAGCCAGCTGGCACTCCCACCGGGCGAATGCCCAGCGAAGGGGAAACCACATACTGTCAATGTCAAACTGAGCATAATCCAGGATGTAAAAGCTCCCCCCCGTTTTCAAAGCTTGGTAAGCATTGCTGATAATCCCCGCCTTCTGTTCATCCTCAAACCCGTGCAGGACAAATGAAATAAACACCTTATCGAACTCTTCTTTATATGGCAGGGATAGCTCTATCCGCTGCTTCTCAAAAGTGGCATTAGGGTGCTTGCGACAGCGCTTCCAAGCTCTTGCTAGCATCTCGTTACTGATATCTAGCCCCACAATACGGCCTTGAGAGCCTGCCTTTTCCGCCATATAGCAGTCATTCTTGCCGGTACCTGAACCGAAGTCGATTATTGATTGACCGGGATTGATGCCCATCTTGTCAACAATCCCTTTGATGAAGTGAGAATACTGCCCTAGCGAAAGCAGGTTCAAGAAAAGGTCATAATAACGGGCTCCCGCTGGCCCAAGCTCTACTTTGGATCTTGTTGATGGCAAAATATACCTCCTATTTGAGCATCGCTAAATACGCGTCAGTGCACTTATCCACTTTTAGCCCCCTCCATTTCACCTGCCTTTACCAATATTTCTCTGACTGAGGAAGAAGCAGGTGCATCCTCCGGTAATTCCAGGAGTGACTTGCCAGCCAGATTGTATTCCTGGGCATCGGCATCGTATTCAATTTTGCCAAGATAAGCCTCCCCGGTACTCTTCAGGTATTCTTCGGTATCCCTATCAAAGTTATAGTTGCCCACCAAGTAAAGGTGACCATACCTGATTCCTACTTGGTGGGTAATGTCCTTAATTCTCGCTATATGCTTTAGAGATTTTGAAGACGGGTCCAGTATCACAAACAGGTCATCTATATCCGATACTATTTTACGGTTCAGGTGCTCCAACCCAGCCGGCGAGTCAATCACTACATTCGGATAGTGGTTAGCCAGCCTGGGGATTATCGCTTTTATCAAGTCATCCGGAACGCAATAACAGCCTTCGGTTAACTTTGCCCCCAGTACGATAAGATCAAATCTCTTTCCCTCATAGAGGCACTCCCGGTTAAGCAAATATTCCATCCGGTCATGCAGGGGCATGGGATTTCCACCATCGTGCCTTCTCTCTTCAATGATGTCATAGAGCGCATCTGAAATGGTTCTGACTTTCTCCTTCTCCAAGTCTATTCCAAGCATCTCGGCCAGACTTTGGTCAGGGTCGATATCAATAAGCAGCATAGGAGCAGCTAGATAGCGGCTGGCTAAAGCGGCAAATGTTGACTTTCCAGTACCGCCCCTCCCGGTAACAACGATTTTCTTACCCATGTCTCTTCACTTCCTCTCACTGTGCTAATTAGAATTGCCTTTCCTTCACATTGCCATCGTCAGCAATTCCCGTAACACTTTTAGCCTTTCCTTAATCAGCTATCCCAGGGAGTAAGAACCTCTGCTTCTCCATCAGTAATAGCAATAGTCTTTTCAAAGTGAGCCGAATGACTACCATCAGCGGTAACAACCGTCCAATTATCGCTTTTAACCCTGGTTTGCCATCCTCCAATATTCACCATTGGTTCAATGGCCACTGCCATCCCTTTGCGAAGCACAGGGCCATAACCTGGTGGCCCAAAGTTCGGTATCTGGGGATCTTCATGCAGCTCTCGTCCGATACCGTGCCCGGTGTATTCACGCACCACTGAGAAGCCTCTCGACTCAACGTAATACTGAATAGCTGCTGAGACATCACCCAACCGTGCCCCATCCCGAGCTGCGTTGATGCCTGCCTCAAGTGAACCTCTGGTTGTCTCCATAAGTTGCTTAGCTTGAGGGCTGATATTGCCTGCTCCTACCGTCAAAGCAGCGTCACCATGAAAGCCATCAACGATGGCGCCAAAATCCAGGGAAACAATATCACCCGCGCGAATCTTCCTCTCACCAGGAATACCGTGCACTATCTCTTCATTAATTGATACGCAGAGGGTAGCAGGGAAACCCCCGTAGCCTTTGAATGATGGCGCGGCTCCATACCTTGTTAGCTCGCTTACCGCGATATCATCGAGGTGGCGAGTTGTGACTCCGGCTTTTATTTCCTTAGATAGTGTCTTTAGGATAGAAGCAACAACGCTTCCCGCTCGCCGCATAGCGGCAATCTCACTACGAGATTTTACAATAATAGCCATTACTCAACACCTATTCCTCATCAGGTTGGATTTGGTCTAAAAGCAAGTTCTTCAGTCGGTTTAGTGTAATCTTATAGGGTTCTAGCGGAATGCCCATCCAGTCAGAGAATTCCAGAATCTTCTCCGGCTCATTTTCCATGACCTTGTCATAATAAGCTATCGCATCCAGCATGATTGCTCCGCCGGTGTGCTTGGGGAAATTTTCATTCGCTGTTCCTTTATCCCAACCCTGATACACATAATGGCGGTATTCCATCC
>DAOUDZ010000041.1:0-4781 GCA_034430575.1 Dehalococcoidales bacterium | reverse complement strand
CTCTATGACCAACTTCACCGCTTCCTGCCGAAATTCCTTCGTATATCTTCCTTGTGGAATCCCTTTCACTCTGACACCTCCGTCTTTCTATTTTACCTGACTTTGGTGTACATTAAATCCATCCTACCTCAATCTGGCATCATCATTAACCGCAAGTTGTTGAGATTCATTTAATAGGTTATTTTGTGCCAAACGTTCGTTACACAGGTTGATGTATTCCTCTTTTAAGTCAAAACCGACTGCATTCCTGTTTAAATCTCGGGCAGCTAGTAGTGTAGTTCCACTACCAACAAAAGGATCTAAAACTAATTCTCCCTGATGTGTAAAGAGCTCAATAACTTTTGATGCAAGGGAAATGGGAAATGTAGCAGGATGAATCTCCTTATTGCGAATATCTCGTGATTCATAATAAAACTGCCAGACACCCAACTGACTCTTTAGCCATTCTTTGGCCTGCATACAGTTTATGTGGCTATGTTTACAATCACATAGCCTGTCATGGCCTATTGGTAGAATAGAACGGTAAAGACTGCTTCCATTGAAAATGGCCTGGGTGGTTTGCATTGGTATTCCCTTTAATTTTTTTTGATTATACCATTAAAAGAGGGTTTAAGTTAACTGAATAAATATTAGATAAACTGCTAATCCTTTTGCTAATCCCTTCGGCGATTCATGGTAGTATTTTACGGTAGTTGGTGGACAAGCGTTAACAATATTTAAATTCGAATCAGTATATTGTATTACGTTGTAATATAGGGCGATAGCATTATAGACGAATTCGTAAACCGCCGGTCGGAGGTTCGATTCCTCTCGCTGGCTGTTTTTATTTTCAGCGTGGTTTACTCCTGCCGGCCGAAGGACCACATCGCCAGGATTGTCATAATGACACCGAAGGCCGCCATTATCATGATGTTCTCCCAGATAGTCACGGCATGGCCGAACAGGTATATGGAAAAGGGGGACTCCGGCGGGTTTCCCAGGACTACCTGTCGGATAGCGGCGACGCCGTAGGAAGCCGGGTTGATTTTCACGATGAAGCTCATCCAGGCCGGCAGATCCTGCATGGGGAAAAAGACGCCGGAGAGAAACATCATGGGGAACATAAGCATCTGCATGATGGCCTGAAAGGCCTCCGTGGACTTGATGCGTGATGCCAGCAGAATTCCCAGCGACCCCATGGAAGCCGCCAGCAGGAACATCAACGGCAGCAGGGCCAGGACCATCCAGACGGAAAGGGAAACTTTAACAAAGGGCGCCAGTACCAGTATCATTATGCCCTGTATGGTGGCCACCGTGGCCGAGCCCAGCGTCCTGCCCACCGCCACGGACACCCGGCTGATGGGCGCTACCAGCACCTCTTTCAGGAAGCCGTACTCGCGGTCCCAGACTATAGATACGCCGGACATGAATGCCCCCATGAGAACGGATATGGCGATAATGCCGGGGTACATGAACTGAATAAAATCCACTCCGCCCGCCATCATGCCGATGCTTCTCTGAAGCCCGCTGCCGAAGATGGCGAGGAAGAATATCGGGAATAGAAGCGCGCTGAACATACGCGCTTTGTCATACCAGAAGCGGAGTACATCCCGGTACCAGATTGTATATACGCCGATAAGATTGTCCATTTATTATCCTAGTGCGGCGACATGCGCCCGCCGCGCTGTCGCAGGTGCTCCTTAATCGAGTCGCCGACTTCCTCATCGCGGATTTCCCGTCCCGTAAGCTTGAGGAAAACGTCCTCAAGGGTGGGGCGGCGCAGGCTGATACTGGCTATCTTTGTGCCGGATTCCTTGATAAAGACCGGCAGGAATTCCTCTCCGTTATCCACGGCGAAAGCGAGATGGTCGCCGTCGTGTCTCACCTCGGTCTGGTAGCGTGACTGGATATCTTCGGCGGCCCGGGTATTGTCATCGGTTCTCACGGTAATAATATCTTTGCCCACCATGCGTTTAAGCTTCATCGGGGTGTCCATAGCCACCAGCTTGCCGTGGTCGATAATGGCTATACGGGTGGCTTTTTCGGCCTCGTCCATGTAGTGGGTGGTTAGGAAAACGGTGGTCCCTTCCCGCTTCTGGAGTTCCAGCACGTATTCCCAGATATGGTTACGCGTCTGGGGGTCCAGCCCCAGTGTCGGCTCATCGAGGAACAGTACCTTGGGATAATGCAGCAGTCCCCTGGCCAGTTCCAGGCGGCGTTTCATGCCGCCGGAATAGGTGCGCACGAATTTGTTGCGCTTGTCCCAGAGGTCTACCATTTTAAGGACATGCTCAATACGTTTCTCGCGCTCGGAAACGGGCACGTGATAGACCATGGCATGAAAACGCAGGTTATGCAGGCCGGTGAGCCGGTCGTCGAGGCTGGAGTCCTGGAAGACGAGGCCAATGGAGTGGCGTACCTGGTTCTGCTGCCGGACCACGTCGTACCCGTTGAGAGTGGCCTGCCCGGCAGTCGGCCTGGCGAGAGTACACAGGATATTGATGGTGGTGGTCTTGCCGGCCCCGTTGGGCCCCAGAAAACCGAAAATTTCGCCCTGATTAACGTTAAAGCTGATATCGTCAACCGCCGTCAGCTGACCGTACTTTTTAACCAGGTTTTTTACTTCAATGATGTGTTCTGGCACGTCGGTTCCATTATAGTAAAGAGCAGGCTCCGTGGATAATGAGTTTGAGTCTTTCCGTTTTTTACTAACCTTTCTTTAGCTATTCTTTTCCAACGATGTCTTCAATGTCGCGGCAGGCGCGGGAAACGGCGTCTTTTATGGCAGCCCATTTCTCTTGTTCCAGGTTATGGGCCCTCCGGCCGATAAGGTGACCGAGGTTCTTGAGTTCGCGGATGGTGTCATGGAATTCCTCGTGGTCGCGCGGTCCACACCATTCTTCCATGTGCCCCTTTATTTTATCTATTACGTCCTTCTGCTCTTTCAGGAAATTCATACCTTCCCCGGTGATGGTATAGACTTTCTTGCCATCGCGCTCCGAGGAGCTGACATAGCCCATGTCATCCAGCATCTGGAGCGTGGGATAGACGCTGCCGGCGCTGGGGGTGTAAAAACCATGAAAGGTATTTTCCATGGCGCGTATTATCTCGTAACCGTGACTCGGTTTGTCCTTTAAAAAATTGAGAATGACGTATTTCAGGTCGCCTTTTTCGAACAGGCGTGAATGCCGTTCAAACGGTGGGAAGTGTCTGTTAAACATGGCACACACCCTCCTTGATAGATAACGATATATCGTAACATATCATAATACGGTTGTCAATAGAGTCTGTGGTAAAATGATACGCTTCAGGGCTCTCTATTTTTTTCTTACCCTGTATCTGATGATAGTTCTGGGGGCTCTGGCGCCGGGGGGTGAGATGTATTCTTCTTCATGCACGCCGATTATCTCATAACCGCTAGCGATGATGAAGCGGTGCAGCCGTTTGATGGAATTTTCTTCA
Organism: Dehalococcoidales bacterium; assembly: GCA_034430575.1. Classification (GTDB taxonomy): domain Bacteria; phylum Chloroflexota; class Dehalococcoidia; order Dehalococcoidales; family RBG-16-60-22; genus JAFGPF01. Next base: position 1,340 of record DAOUDZ010000041.1, on the reverse strand, counting down.
TGCCCGGAAGAGCCCTGGTGGAGAATTTGAGCAACGGTGCCGTATTCCCATGTTTCTATTTTTACCTCGGGAGCGCCCACCTGCTGGGGGAGGGAGGTGGTATCTTCGGGCACCGGCAGGCCGATAACATTTGTCCAATCTTTTAAAGGCGCGAGATGAGCATCGGGAAAGCGAACACGCAGTCCCCGGATTTTTAACGCCGGGCCGCCGCTTTTTTTAAAGTCGAATTTAAGGGCATATACCGCGCCGTAAAGTACCTGCAGGACCTGCGGCATTACCTGCTCCGGTACTCCCGTGGCATAAATAGCCGCCATCTTCTGGGCTGGCATTATTATAATTTCCGGCTCGTTTCTTACCGACTTACCTGGCGTAATCCGTTTTACTCCCCCGGCTTATAGCCGCGTGCGATTGTTTATTTTGTATCATAATCAGCTATATATCTGCAACTATGGTTGTATCTTTATTGAGGTGGTGATATTAAGCAAAACGATATGTTGTAATATATTTTAAAACATTGTATAATATGCGTAATTTTAGCTTTACCGACCAGGTAATACAATATTTAAGCAGCCCAACGGTTGAATTTTAACTAAATATTGCAGCATCCGTTTTCAGGCGCAAGATGATTTTGAAAGGACACGATAATTACACAACCGGAACCTAAGAAACGCTCATTTATCTGGAGTTCGCTGCCGTTTTTCATAATCGCTCATGCAGCGCATCATTTTATAATGGCACTCCAGCAGCCTTTGTTCCCCTCCATGCGTGATTATTTCCAGATAGAGACATATACCAAGGCTTCGACTATACCGATGGCTTTCGCTCTCGCCAGTGCCACGGGACAGCTGCCGGCCGGCTGGTTCGCCGACCGCTACGGGCCGATTCCCCTGATTATGATTGGCACTCTGGGAGTAGCTGTAGCCGGCGTATTCGTCGGTCTTTCTGCCAACTTCGTTATGTTGATAATTTTCCTGATGGTGATGGGGTTCTTATCCGGGGGATATCACCCGGCGGCAACGCCGCTCATATCGGCATCGGTCGACCCGAAGCAACGCGGCCGAGCGCTTGGATTTCACCTCGTCGGCGGTAATGCGGCATTTTTCGTGGCACCGATTATCGCTGCCGCTATAGTCGGCGCATTCGGAGAGCAAAGCGGATGGCGGTATTCGTACATTATCCTGGCGATACCGACGGTCGTATTCGCCATGATTTTCTATATTTATCTGGTGCGGCGTGGTGGAAAAAGCCACGTGGCGACGGTGAAGCAGAAGATTACCGAGGAAAGCCCGCCGCAGCCGGGATACAAACGGCGACTGATTGCCTTTTTAACGATGATGATA
>DAOUDZ010000040.1:0-7490 GCA_034430575.1 Dehalococcoidales bacterium | reverse complement strand
CGGGCTTCCAGATATCCCAGCCATGATTGAGGGTGTGAGTTCTGTATGCTGGAGCCCCATATCATATTACACTTGGATGCCGGGTCGGGTATGTTGCTCTGCGCGGCGAGCAGGCCGTAATCCGGGCCGTAGGTCAGCTCGGCTGCTATCCAGGTGCCGGAGAAGCAGCTGCTGCTCTCGGTGCAGTAATTGGGTGAGCCGAAAGCGTGCGTCAGCCGGTGGAAGTAGGGGCGGGGTTCCTTGGTATAGGCAACCCAGAAGACCACCGATTCCGGGCCGTAGCTGTCTTTCGCCGATTGGAGGTTTTCGGCTACGGTGTCCAGAGCTTCGTCCCAGGAAATACGCTGCCATGAACCTTCTCCCCGCTTGCCTTTACGTTTCACGGGGTATTGGAGGCGGTCGGGATGGTAGACAAAGTCCAGCTGGGCTTTCCAGCGGGGACAGTAGGCTACCTTATCGTTGACAATATCAATCTTGATAGCTTTTCCATTCTGGACGTGGACTTTGGTCGGGCAGCTGTCTGTGCACATGTAGCATATACCTTCTTTTACTTCTACCGGTTCAGACATTACAGATTGTTCCCCCCTCTTATTTTTAGATAAACAATTTCAAATCGCGTTTTTCTGCGGGTTTTTCTTATTATAGCAGGGCGGGGTGGCGTTATGAAAATTCTTTCTGTTTTAGTCTTTTCCATGCTGTCATTCCCCCCAACTGCCACCAGTCGTAAGCAAACGGGGGTTTTATTTTATCCTGTGAAAGATGGTGTTCTGTGCTATAATTTAACGAAATACATTTCTGGAGATTTGAAGGCTGGAAGAAATAGAAGTAGCCCGAAAGGCCGTCGAAGTGGCCAGCGATAAGCAGGCCAGCAATATCGTTTTACTGGATGTTCGCGAGCTGTGTAGCTTTGCGGACTATTTTGTTATCTGCGCCGGTGATAACCAGCGGCAGATTCGAACCATATATGATGAAATTCAGCAGGAGTTGAAGAAGGAAAGCGTCAGGCCGCATCACCACGAGGGAACGCCCGATTCCGGCTGGCTATTAATTGATTACGGTGATGTTATCGTGCATATCTTCGATACCGCGCAGCGTGATTTCTATAAACTCGACGAGTTGTGGGATAAAGCCAGAATGGTGCTAAGGATTCAATAGACTTTCAGCAGGCCTCTTTACTCGTATATTTCACCTTTCTTGAAAAAGATGCTAATCTCTTTCTCCGCGTTTTCCGGCGAGTCAGAAGCATGTGTCGAGTTATGCTGGATGTCCAGGCCGAAGTCTTTCCTTATTGTCCCTGCGGAGGCTTTGGTGGGGTCGGTGGCTCCCATTAACGCCCGGATTCTCTCCACGGCGCTTTCCCCTTCGAAGACGGCGGCCACGATAGGCGTGGAAATTATATAGTCCACCAGGTCCTTAAAGAACGGCTTATCCTTATGTACGGCGTAGTGCCGCTCTGCCAGCGCCCTGTCCATGTGTAGCATCTTCAGCGCCAGCAGCTTGAGTCCTTCCCTCTGAAGTCGACCGATGATAATGCCGGCCAGTCCTCTCTCCATGGCATCGGGCTTGATAAGTACCAGAGACCTTTCCATTTTGTACTCCAAGATCTATATCAAATAACTTGTTAATTCTATCTTTTTTTGGTTTTTCAACCTAAGTATTAGTTTATTCTCATCATTATCAACATGAACGTGCCAATAGTATCTATTTGGTCTTTCAGTTTTATTCATGTCGTTAAGCCATTTCTCAAATGTAGTAAATTCTAACAATAATACAATTTCCTTGCTTCCACAGCCTAACGCAATGTACCCTTTATTAGCGGATTTTAGGAAATCTGCTTGATATGGATGAAATCCAAACCAGTATCCTTTTTTATCTCGCGTTACATACTCTCTCGATACTATACAGACTAGTGCAATGTCGTTATTCGAGGTTGAGTACAATACTCTTGTCCGGGGCATAAAAGACTTATGTAGATGACTCTCAATCCTTGCTACACATTCTTTATGATAAGCTACTGGTAGAGAAGGTGCTTCTTTTAAGCCTGTTTCTATGTCTTCTTCTTCAATATGCACAACCTTCATGTCTTCAGCAGTAGAAAATATAATCTCAATAATTTCATCAAGCTTTGTGAATTCCATCGGAACAAGTATCTCATACATTTTTTGAATAATTTGTGGATCCTCAATACTTTGTTTAAGGAGCATTAATCTGATTAAAGATTCAACGCTAATTAACCTCATGTCCCACGCGTGTCGCGAACCCCTTATCTGCGCTTCAAGGTCGCCAGTATCTTCGCGACCAACAACAATTAAAATAGAAGAATTACTCTCAGTTATTTCTCCATTCTGAATAAGAGCCTTTCTGTAATCTGCAATGGTGTTAATATTTATTCGGTAAGCATCAGTAGTCTTTACTTCAACAATAATCGCGTGTCCATTTTTCCATTTCCACAATCCGTCGAATCCAATTAGTCCTTGTTTACCTCGGTAACGACCTCTTTTTATATCAAAGTCTAGCCTACTTCCAATTTCATTAACAATGTCTTGTAAAACATAACCGCTATCACTAAATGGTTGTTCTAAACACTGATGCGCATATATTTGAAGCATTTCTGGTGGGATATTTTCTAATAACTCTCTGAATTCATTTGAAGTAGCACTATCATCGCGAAGATGCCCCTCACCAGCAAAACTGATAATTTGCTGAACCGTTTTGCTACTAATTTGTTTTTGATCCTGTAACCAATAATCCAATAGAGACATATTTATTACACCTTAATCACTGGAATATGTATAGTCTAGGCTATCTTGATATCAATATACATCTCTCATTATTACTATTCAAGCTTAAAACACATACGCAATCTATCTAGTAAATAGTCCAGATAGTATATAAACTGTAACTCTCTCTAGGCTGGCGACGATGAGGTCGGCCTTCTTGAGGCTGCTTATAGGGTGGCTGTTGGTGACGGCGATGCATTTCATGCCGGCCTCTTTAGCGGCGGCTACACCGGCGATGGCATCCTCGATGACCACGCAGTTGCCGGGTTCTACCCCGAGCTTTTTCGCCGCCAGCAGAAATATCTGGGGGCTGGGTTTGCCTTCCGAGACCTCCGTGCCGCAGGCAACGGCCTGGAAACACTCCTCGATACCCAGTCCCCGTATGATAATTTCTATGTTTTCCAGCGGCGCCGAGGAAGCTATAGCTGTCTTGATATGATGGGCGTTCAACGATTTTATCAGTTCTATAGCTCCAGGCAGCGGCTTGATGTTGCCGGCCACTATACGGCGGTATTCCCGCTGTTTCCTTTCGGTAATTGCCTCGAATTCTTCCGGCGGTATATCGTCACCGAGGGCGAATTTAATAATGGTATCGTGTCTCTGCCCGAAGTGCCGCATGAAGTCTTCCCTGGTAAAAGTGGCGCCTTTTTCTTTAAAGATATCACCCCAGGCCCGGTAATGGTAATCGCCGGTATCGGCGATGACGCCGTCGAGGTCCCAGAGTATCGCTTCGAGCTTGCCGTCAGACATGGCTCTGGCTCTCCCTGACCTTATCCGCTTTCCCTGCCTCGTTTTCCGCGATGAACTGCTTGGCCGTGCTCTCGGCGACCACCGTGCCGTCTTTCAGGCATACCCGGCCTTCCGTCTCGATGATTTTTTTACGCTGACGGGTAATGCGGGCGGTAATTACCAGCGGCACTTCTATCTTGACCGGCTTTTTCTGCCTGATGGTGATACTGGCGGTCAGGCAGGTATGCCCGGTGGCATAGGCGACATTACTCATCACCTCGTCCAGCAGGCACCCCAGGATGCCGCCGTGCAGCAGCCCCGGCCATCCCTGGTGGTTTTTACCGGGGGTGAATTCGGTACGCAGGGTGTCGCCGTCCCGGTCGAATTTCAATTTCATGCCGATGGGGTTATTAACCCCGCACCCGAAACAAAATCCTTCGTTAAGGTCTGAATTCAGCGTTACTCTCGGTATGACCACCATAGCATCGTCTCCGTGATAAGGTATTAAAAGTGTTCCCAGCCCGCCTTGTCTATTTTAACAGGATTGCCGTCGGCATCGAGCAGGCTTATTTCCCCCGGTTTGCCGGACGTGATTTCGCCGATGGAGGTAACCGGGTATTCCATTTTCGCTATGACGCGTTCGACAACACCAGCTTTTCCCGTAAAGAGAAGCTCGTAGTCCTCCCCGCCGGATAAGGCAAACTCCCGCATCCTTTCCCCGAAATTACGCGCGACGGCGGGGTGAATCGGCAGGATGCCAGTGTTTATCTTTGCGCCGACCCCGCTAGCTTCACAGATGTGACGCAGGTCGGCGAGGAGTCCATCGCTGGTATCGATAGCCGCCGTTACTCCCTCTTTCAATAACAGCTGGCCTTCCGCTATTCGCGGCCTGGGGCGCGTAAAGGCGCTTCGCAGGTAAGTGGCCGTTTCCACCCCGAATTGAAGGTCTTGCGACAGCATTTCCAGTCCGGCGGCGGCGCTGCCCGGATACCCGGTAATCGCTATCGTATCGCCGGGTCTGGCGGCGGAGCGTCTTAATACTTCGTTATTCAGGCTCTCGCCGAGAACGGTAACGGTAATCGAGACCACCGGGGAACGGCTGACATTGCCGCCGATAATAGCCACGTCAAATCGCCCGGCCAGCTCAATCATACCTTCGTAAAGTTGAGTAACCTCTTCTACTTCCGTGTCCTCCGGCAGGGCCAGGGCTACCAGGGCGTGACGCGGCACGCCACCCATGGCGGCAATATCGCTCAAGTTGATAGCCAGCGATTTCCAGCCGAGTTCTTTCCAGGTAATGGTTTCCAGCGAGAAGTGAACGCCCTGTACCAGGGTATCGACGGTGGCCAGCTGGAGCGAGGACTCGCTGTGCCAGGCGGCGGCGTCATCGCCGATGCCGATGACGGGCTTTTCTGCTTGAGACTCCGGTACCATTTTGGCCAGCAGGTCGATAAGCCCGAACTCCCCCAGCTCCGAGACTTTCATGGCTAAATTATAGCATATACAGGGATAGCCTCACTATAAAAAGAAAGAGAGCGGGCATCTGCCCGCTCTGCGTCCTTTACAGGGTGGATGATAATCAGGACTTGCTTTCGGCTTTTACCTCTACCGTCACCTGTTTATCGGCGGGCGATTGCCGGAGCGTGAGGGCGCGGATAACGGCTATAGACACTCCCAAAAACCCGGCGACGGTCGCCGTGATTCTCTCCGATTGCAGTGTCGGCCAGAGCCAGGCCAGCGCTATCATAGAGGTGCCCGATAACCCGAATATTGCTATCAGCCAGATTGCCAGTGATTTATCTTTCATTATTCCGCCCTCCCGTTCGTTCTTTCACTATATATAACGGAGGAGGGGGGATTTGGTTAGCCCCTAGCCATATTATTTTAAACCTGTTATCATATCCCCAAATGCTTTACGCTGTTCTGGCGGATATCCACGCCAACCTGGCGGCTTTCGAGGCGGTGCTGGGTGACATCGAGCGGAAGGGTGGGGTGGACGAGATATGGTGCCTGGGGGATATCGTCGGGTACGGGCCTGACCCCTGCCGGTGCATCGAGCTGCTGAAAAAATACAACCATGTCTGCGTGGTCGGCAACCATGACCTGGCCGCTATTGGCAAGATGGAGCTCTCCTATTTTAATCCGGACGCGGCTACCGCCTGCCGGTGGACGGCCGGCCAGTTAAGCCCCGACGACATAGAGTACCTTGAAGGGCTGCCCCTGATGGTGGAGAAAGACGATTTTCTCCTGGCGCACGGCAGTCCGGCGGACCCCGTTATGGAATATGTCATGTCCACCAGCATCGCCGCCAGGAACTTCGACTTCTTCCAGTCGAAATATTGCCTGGTGGGACATACCCACGCGCCCGCGGCGTTCAAAGAGGAAAAGGGCACCTGCCTGTCCGTTAATTTATCGCCCGGCATCGGCCTGGTGCTCGGGAAAAGCCGGATGATAATCAATCCCGGCGGGGTGGGACAGCCGAGGGACGGCGACCCGCGCGCCAGCTACGCCATCTACGATAGCGAAGGCAGCATCTTCCGACTTTACCGCATCCCTTACGATATCGCCGCCACACAGGACAGAATGATGCAGGCCGGACTGCCCGTCCACCTGGTTACAAGACTGGAAGTGGGGAGGTGATCTGATTTATTACTTACTCAAGACTAAGTAACTGATTATAGGAGATATACGTTAATATTATTAGGTTTCGTCCTCTTCTATTACAACTTCTTCAGGATTTTCTTTTTCTTTAACTAACCTTACCGGTCTCCGAATTATCCTTGGTCTTTCTGGGGTAATCCTTCCGCTGCGTTCAGCTATGAATTCAATGGGGTCACCCAACCTTCTTGTTAACTGTTCAATTACTTCTAAATCATGGGTTTTGACAGCCTGTCTAAGCTCACGATAATAATGATAGAGTTCCTCTATTGCTCCTGGGTGAATATCAATTAATGATTCTGCTCGTGTTCGTGAAGCCGAGATTCTCGACAGTGACAGAATTTCCTCGATTAAGTCACGGTCATTTCTTAATACTGCGTCCGGGCTTTCTTTACGCTTTTGTAACTTGGAATTTATTTCATCTGCTAACTTTGGCCACCACATCTTAAAGACATTATTGAGAACACTATCCTCTAGTTTATTTTCACCACAAGCGTTGTTTATAGTCTTGACTAGCCTACCCACGTCGGTTTCATTAAAAGTAGTAGCTTGAAATTGAACAAGCGGTCCTACCAGATCGGTATTTTCAATACCGAACAATATTGGACAAATTCTTGACTTTTCCATCTGTTTGGATAAAGCACCAGCTTCAAACATAATCCAAGGACTTAATAAATTTTCTCTAGTTAGTACTATAATACCAACTTGAGATTCTTGAAGTTCTCTAGATATTTCGCTGCTCCATTTCGCTCCTTTTTCAACATCATCTGGAGTGAAATAAGGTTTAACATACTGAAGTACTGCAGGAACCCAGTTACTAAATACCTCTCCTAATTCCTTACTTAATTGCCCAGACCAACTAATGAATATTTTCATTTTTCTCCTTTTCATGAGGAAATTGCATTTTTCATGTGACAGTCTATTCTATTAGTTCAATTATGTCAACAATAAATGTGACATATCTACCAGTATAATATTATTAATTAAGAACTATCATGGATAGCCTTGACAATCCAGTCCCACGCCCCCCTCGTTTCTAATCTATTCCCACCCAGGCCGCCCTCGTACCATTCTCCGCTTATCCCGGAAGTTTACCCCATACCTTTTCGGGTATTGACGTCCCTCCTTTGTAAGGAGGGACAAGAGGGAGAATTAAGTTTCCCCCCTCCTTGACAAACCAGCCCCCACCGTTTACGATTTTTAGTGAGGTCGTGCTAGATGGGGAGCTAGCGGTGCCCTGTACCTGAAATCCGCTACAGCAGGGTCGAATTCCTGCTTGAGGCTTTTATCTGGTGGGACTACCCGTGTTAAGTGGTGTTGAAG
>DAOUDZ010000039.1:0-12772 GCA_034430575.1 Dehalococcoidales bacterium | reverse complement strand
AATCACATCAATGCCACTATTTCTAATTTCGTCTCCCATTGACATCATCCTTCTGTCTCCACTAGTGGAATGCTACTCTTCACTACAGTTGCCGTCAAGTCTATGATACGACTTATTGTGCTGGAGGGAGATTGTACTAATAGTCAGTTTTGAGAAACAGAGCCAGAATAAAATGATGCCTAGACACCTCAGACGAAATAGTAATTTACTATAAAATTACTATTGATATAATATTGAAATGTTTATTAAGTGAAACGCTTAGCGGCAAATCCTGTCTAGAACTAATACTTATGGTAGGCCGTACTGTACAATAGGCAGAACTTTTAAGCTTGCTTTTTAGAGCTATGGAAATCGTGGATAGATCAATAGTACTAAACAGAAAGATGGCTTACGTAGGAAAGCTAGGGAAAAGCAGAGAACTCTTTTGCCAGAACTACATAAAAAAGAAAAGAGAATGTATTGAAGCAATAACCCAAAAATTTCTAAAAGAAATTGAGAATGAAGGCAAAACCATTCCTTGCAAACAGGGCTGTGTTTATTCAACTTGCTGTAATGAATATGTAGACGCGAATCTTCAAGAATGCGAAGCTATAGTTTACTATCTTTACCAAAATGAAAATATTCTCTCAGCATTCTTAAAGAATTACGAAATCTGGAGACAAAAAGAAAAAGAAGCATTGGAAATATATAAAGAACGAGAAACGCTGCGGCTGGAAATCCGTGCTTTCAAAAAACCACCTATACCAAAAATGGAACGATTAAAGCATGGATTACCGGAACAATATTTTAAACTTAATCTCCCATGTCCTTTCCTAGATAACAATCAATGCCTAATTTATGAGGTACGCCCACTTATGTGTGTTGCCTACTATTCAGTAAATCCTATCGAGTTATGTAGTCCGCTAAGCACGAAAATGCCTAAAGTAAAACGGGCTGATGAGATACCTTTTTTGAACGATAGGATATTTTACTATGCTAAACTGGACTTTCCATTCTTTCCACTTATGCCATTAGGGGTCTATAGAATCATCTCCGAAGGCTATTCTTACCTATCAACAATTCGAGGAATAGGCAATATGAAAAATGACGCGATGCTTGAGCCAGAAATAGCTTCAATAAAGATTTAATATTAAGCTTAGAGGCAGACTTCTCTAAAGAGGGGAAGCCTGGTTGGGTATTTGCCAAAGAACCACCCGCCCCTGGTTTCTTCGGGGGTTACTAAATGAGTCAAAGTGACCCAACAAGAATCGCGTGATAAGCACAAGTCATCTTTTACTAGAATGTTATAAATCTGTAATTTCTTCCGCCCCGATTTTATGACTATTAGATATACGGCTTGCTATTATACGATTTGACAATGTTATTTTTGACAAGAGGTTACACGAGATGGCAGAGATAAAAGTAGACTGCACTGGTGAGACGTGTCCGGTTCCTCTCGTAGAAACGCGCAAAGCCATAAGAAAAGCACAGAAAGGTGATATTATTGAAGTCACGGGCACGCATCCAGCATCAAAAAAAGAAATACCGATGGCGGTTAAAGCTATGGGGCTAGAGCTTCTGGGGATGGAAGAAGCGGGTGGGGTCTGGAAGATAAGGATTAAGGTGTAAGGCGGAGGAAAACAGAATGTCAGATAAAGCAACCATCGTTGTACATAGCGGTGATATGGATAAAGTTTACAGCGCCTTGATAATCGGCAACGGTGCCCTGGCTATGGGCATGGAAGCCACCATGTATTTTACCTTCTGGGGATTACAACGCCTGAAAAAGGGCGGTCTGGAAAAAGGACCACTCTCCAAAATGCACCTGCTGGGTCTGGGCAAGTGGATGGTGAAACAAAGGATGAAGAAGGCTAATGTCGCCTCCCTAGAAAAGCTATTGACGGATTTTAAGGAACTGGGCGGTAAAATCTTTGCCTGCGATATGACCATGGCGATAATGGGTATTAAGAAAGAAGACCTTAGAGAAGACTTGATATCCGATTATTGTGCGGTCGGAACTTTCGTCAGTGAGGCGAGAGATTCTAAGTTTACTCTTTTTATATGAAGCGAGGGGAAAATGGTAGGGAAAAGAATCTATCTGGATAATGCGGCGGCCACTAGGCTGGACGAGCGTGTGCTGGAAGAGATGCGACCTTACTTTTTCGATACCTACGCCGTAGCCACATCCGAGTTTGCGTATACGCAGGGAATAGAAGCCAGAGAAGCACTGGATGCCGCCAGAGCCAGGATGGCAAGTTTCATAAACGCACAACCCGAAGAGTTTATTTTCACCTCCGGCGATACCGAGTCATCGAATATCGCCATGAAAGGGGTGGCTCTGGCTCTCGGTGATAAAAAAGGCAGGCATATCATCGTATCGCGTATTGAGGACTTTCCTGTTTTGAATAGCGCCAAAGCGCTGGAAAAACAGGGTTTTAAGGTGACGTATCTGGAGGTAGATGGCGAGGGGTTAGTCGACCTGGATAAACTCAAAGCGGCTATTACCGATGAAACTCTCCTAGTTTCTATCCAGCACTCCAACCAAGAAATCGGCACGGTTCAGGATATTACAGGTATCGGGAAAATCTGCCGGGAGAAGAGGACGCTGTTTCATACCGATGCTACACATTCCTTCACCCGCATTCCTCTGGATGTGAAAACTATTCCGGTTGATTTGATAACCGTCTCTGCTCATACCATTCACGGCCCTAGAGAGGTGGGTGGGCTTTTTATCCGTCAGGGAACGCCTCTAGGCAAATGGATGGATGGTGGCTTCCAAGAGTTCGACCACCGTGCCGGTCTCGAAAACATAGCTGGTGCCGCAGGCTTTGCCCGTGCTGTTGAGCTTGTTACACGGGAAGAGAATGAGCACCTGAAAAAGATGCGTGACCGGCTATTAAACCGTCTTCTCGCCGAGGTACCGGATACAGTTTTGAATGGCGCGCGGTGGAAGAGGACGCCTCAGAACGCCAATGTATCGTTTCACTATGTGGAGGGTGAATCAATAACCCTTCACCTGGATATGCGCGGTTTTGCGGTGAGCACCGGCTCAGCCTGCTTCAGCCGCTCTCTGGAGGGAAGCCATGTCATCATGGGTATCGGTGGCGACCACGAAAGGGCGCATGGCTCCATCCGCTTCACGTTCGGGCGCTATAACCGGGATGAGGATGTGGATGATATCGTGGGCGCACTGGTTGAGGTGGTTGGCGAACTGAGGAAAATAAGCCCGCTAGGCAAATATAAAGACAAGGAGGATTAGAGATGCCTTTACCATATACTGAGAAGGTATTGGAACATTTTCGTAACCCCCGCAACGTTGGCTGTATCGAGAATCCGGATGGAAAATCCACTGAGGGCAGTCCTGCCTGCGGGGACATGGTATCAGTCTATATCAAGGTAGACCCGGAAACTAAGGTCATAAGTGACATCAAGTTCGAATCTTACGGCTGTGCCTCCAATATTGCTACCGGTTCCATAATCACCGAACTTGCTAAAGGGAAAACGCTGGAAGACGCTAAGAGGATTGATTGGAGAACCGCTTCGGAGGCGCTCGGCGGCCTGCCCAAAATCAAAGTCCACTGCTCCGTTCTGGCAGTAGAAGGGCTGCGTGCGGCTATCCAGAACTATGAGGAGAAACACGGGCTGATTAAGGAAAGGAAACCCACCACAATAGATACCATTCATAGCCGCCTGCATAAAGTAATGAACCCGATGGCTGGCCTGGACGTGGAGCGTACGCACATCGTTAAAGACGTTATACTGAAAGACGGCGAAGTGACTATCGCCATTGATCTACCATCCAACCACCAGTTTGCCAGCGCCATTAAGGAAGAAATAAGGGAGAAAATAGAATTCCTTTGGGATATCAAAAAGGTAAACATAGAGTTTACCGATTAGGAACATGGTGGGATTAGTTGTAACCCTATTTAATGACTCTATTAGGATATCTAGATTGGTACTATCCTCCGACTGACTCAACATGGCTCAATTTACTATGTCAGCCGCAGCTTTTAGAATGGGAATACATTGTTCTTAGCAGGCTTCCAGGTGGTGGACATACAGCATCTCAGGAGGTAAACAAATGAACGTCAAAGCTCTTTACAAAATCGGTTACGGCGTGTACGTCGTTACCTCGAAAAAGGGAGACCGCCTAAACGGGCAAATTGCCAACAGCGTGTTCCAGGTAACCTCGGAGCCTCCCATGGTAGCCATCAGCATTAACAAGAAGAACCTGACCTAGGAATTCATCAAGGAGAGTGGGGTATTTGCCGTTTCCGTCCTCTCCGAAGCAACGCCGATGGCGTTTATCGGCCGCTTCGGCTTCAAATCAGGCAGTGACATCAACAAGCTTGATGGCGTCAAATACCGGATTGGAGAAACCGGAGCCCCGATAGTCCTGGACAATGCCGTTGCCTATCTGGAAGCCCGGGTAAAACAGGAAATGGATGTCGGCACGCATACCATTTTCGTCGGCGAGATAGTCAATGCCGATGTACTTACCGAGGAAGCTTGCATGACCTATGAGTACTATCATCAGATCAAGGGCGGCAAGACACCCAAAACAGCCGCCACCTACGTTGCAGAAAAAATCGAGCAAAAACCACAGGAAAAACCGGAGGCGAAAGCAGACATGACCAAATATCAATGCAGGATTTGCGGCTATATCTACGACCCGGCGCAGGGTGACCCGGATAACGGCATCAAACCGGGCACTCCCTTTCCTGCCCTACCCGATAGCTGGGTATGCCCGTCATGCGGCGCCGCCAAGAGCGAATTTGAGGAGGTAAAGTGATCATGCAGGCAAGACATATTAAACCCAAAATCTACTGGGTCGGCGCAGTGGATTGGGACCGGCGATTATTTGATGAATTGATACCTATTCCCGACGGCACCAGCTATAACTCGTATCTGGTGCAGGGCAACCAGAAGACGGCGCTTATTGACACGGTTGACCCCCGGATGGCGAGCATCCTGCCGGAGCGCCTGGACAACCTTGGTGTGAAAAACATTGATTATGTGATTACCAATCATGCCGAGCAGGACCATTCCGGCAATCTCCCCACCATGCTGGCAAAATACCCGCAGGCAAAGATTATCTGTACGCCCAAATGCAAGGGAATGATAATTGATCTGATGCACCTTCCCGAAGACAGAATAACCACCGTTGCCGATAGAGAGACCATTTCGCTGGGCGATAAGACCCTGGAGTTCATTCACGCTCCCTGGGTGCACTGGCCCGAGACCATGTTCACCTACCTGAAAGAGGACAAAGTCCTCTTCTCTTGTGACTTTTTCGGCTCACACCTGGCCGCCTCCGACCTCTACGTAACCGATGAGGGCCAGGTATACGAAGCCGCCAAGAGATACTACGCCGAAATCATGATGCCCTTTCGCACCAACATTGAAAAACACCTGGAAACGCTCAAGAGCTACGCCATCGAGCTGATTGCGCCCAGCCATGGCCCGATGTACCAGAAGCCCGAGTTCATCATGCAAGCCTACCACGACTGGGTCCTGGCGCCGCCGAAAAACATCGTGGTCTTACCTTACATCTCCATGCACGGCAGCACCCGCCAGATGGTCAACTACCTGGTGGAAGCCCTGACGCAGAAGGGCGTTACAGTCAAGCAGTTCGACCTCAGCGATGCCGATATCGGCAAGCTGGCGATGGCACTGGTTGACGCGGCGACGCTGGTTGTGGGTACGCCTACCACTATGGTCGGGCCTCACCCCAAAGTTGCTTACGCTGCTTTTCTAGCGAATGTCCTTCGCCCCAATCTCCGCTTTGCGTCTATCATCGGCTCCTTTGGCTGGGGCAGTCGCGCCGTGGATGATATCGTTAAGATGGTGCCCAACCTCAAGGTAGAACTCCTGGAACCAGTGATGGTCAAGGGACTACCCAAGCCGGAAGACTTCCAGGCGCTGGAAAAGCTGGCCAGCACAATCGCAGAAAAACATAAGGGGATGACTCAAGTCTCGCCCTGACTATCATATTCCACTCACCCCTATCTTGTAATTTATGCTCACTATCAGGAGGTGGCATTATGGCAACAGATTTTAACTTCCTGGCGGGTGGGGAGGCGGGGCAGGGTATCCAGTCCGTGGGAGCGATTTTGGCCAAGTCGTTGTCTTACGGCGGCTACCACATCTTCGCTGACCAGGACTATGAGAGTCGGGTAAGGGGCGGACATAACTTTTTCCGCGTGAGGGTCTGCGATAGAGAAGTGCTGGCACTATCCGAAAATCTGGATATTCTTATCGCCCTTAACCGGGAGACCATCGACCTGCACAAAGACGAGCTTAAACCCGGCGGAGTGATTATCCATGACCGCGAGCAGACTGAGTTTGCGGATGATTGTACCACCTGCATGGATGTGCCTCTCAATCGGCTGGCGATGGAAGCCGCTCAGAACAAGCTCATGACGAATACCGTTGCGGTAGGCGCCACCATCAGGCTGACCGGCTATGATTTTGCTCTCCTTGAAGCCGTGCTCAAAAAAGAGTTTGCTAAAGCCGGCGACAAGATTGTCGCGGACAATATACAGGCGGCACGCGCGGGCTTCGACTTCGCCCGTCAGCATACTAACGGCCAGAAGCTGAAGCCGATAGATGGCGCGCCCCGCCGGATGCTCCTAAACGGTAATGAGTCCTTATCCGTGGGGGCGTTGGCAGGGGGCTGCAAGTTTGTCGCGGGCTACCCGATGACGCCATCATCATCCATTCTGGAGTATATCGCCGATAAGAGCTTGCGCTATAACGTGGTCATGGTACACGTTGAGGACGAGATTGCCGCTATCAATATGGCGGTTGGCGCTGGCTATGCCGGTGCTCGCTCCATGGTCGCCACTTCCGGCGGCGGGTTCGCCTTGATGGTGGAGGGACTGGCGCTGGCGGGCATGACGGAGACGCCGGTAGTCATCGTGTTGGGTCAGAGGCCGGGACCCGCCACCGGCTTGCCCACCCGCACCGAGCAGGGCGAGTTGTGGTTCGCTCTCCACGCCGGACACGGTGAATTCCCGCGGGCAGTACTGGCACCTGCCACCGTGGCCGAAGCCTTTCCCATCGCCATAAAAGCGTTTAACCTTGCCGAGAAGTACCAGACACCGGTGCTTATCCTCACCGACCATCACCTAGCTTCATCGTACAACACGGTACCCAGGTTCGACCTGAAGCAGGTGAAAATAGAAAGGGGCGCCCTACTCTCCGATGAAGAAGTTATTAAATCAACCGATTACAAGCGGTATCAGGTTACCGATTCTGGAATCTCGCCTCGGGCGCTGCCTGGGCAGGGTAAGGTGCTGGTAGTTAGCGACTCCGACGAGCACGATGAAGCGGGACACATCATTGAGAACGCCGCCACGCGCATCCGGCTGGATGAGAAACGACTGCGCAAGCTAAAAGGACTTCAGACCGAAATCAGCGCACCATTGGTAAAAAAGATGCCCAAAGCCGAGCTTAACCTCATCGGCTGGGGCAGTAGCTATGGAGCGATACGTGAAGCTATTGAATTGCTCCAGAAAGAGGGAATCGCCGCTAACCACGTCCACCTCAGCGAAATCTGGCCCTTCCCGACGGAAGCGGTAACCCGGGCGCTCAATAATAAAGCCAAGAGCATTGTGATTGAAAGCAATGCCACTGCCCAGATGGCGAGCCTCATCCGCCGCGAAACCGGTATTAAGGTCAGCGGCAATATCCTCAGATATGACGGCCGCCCGATTTCACCAAAATATATTATCGACCACCTGAAAAAGGAGGTGTCCTAGCCATGGTTACGTTACAGGAATATGCACAGTCCATGCCCATAGCCTGGTGCCCCGGCTGCGGCAACTTCGGCATTTTGCAGGCATTTCGCAAGGCAATGGTTGCCTTGAACTTAGAACCCCACCAGATACTGATGGTCTCCGGCATCGGGCAGGCGCCCAAGTTGCCCCACTACACGCACGGCAACGTGCTTAACGGGCTCCATGGCAGGGCGATACCGGAAGCCGCCGGCGCCAAAATTACCAATCCAGAACTTACCGTCATCGTCATTGACGGCGATGGCGGCGCATACGGCGAGGGACTCAACCACACTCTGGCAGCTATGCGCCGCAATATCCGCATGACCTACATGGTGCACAACAATCAGGTCTACGGGCTGACCAAGGGACAGACATCACCCACCAGCGACCTCGGATTTGTCACTAAGACGACGCCACTGGGCGCTAGCCAGCCGCTCAATCCCCTTGCCCTAGCGCTGGCTTCCGATGTCAGTTTCCTGGCGCGCAGCTTCGCTGGTGATATTGAGCACCTCTCCAAAATACTGCAAATGGCAATCACTCACCGCGGCTTTGCCCTGGTCGACATTCTCCAGCCTTGCGTGTCATTCAACCACAAGAACACCTTCCAGTGGTACCGTGAGCGGGTGTATAGGCTGGACGAGGATAAGAGCTACGACCCCACCAACAAGGCGATGGCTTTTGCTAAAGCCCAGGAATGGGGCGATCACATACCCATCGGGCTTATTTATAAGCATGAGAGACCTGTCTATGAGGAGCAGTTTCCCGCACTAAAAGAACTGCCTCTGGTGAAGCAGAAGCTCGACCCGCTCCAGTTTGAGGCACTGCTTGATGAATTTATGTAGAATACACCACCAATTCTCCCGGCAATAAATAAAGGAGGAGATAATCGAGAAGATAGAACCACGCTGGGACGTTAATGAAGTGGTGATTGAATTCACCGAATAATACTTTGCAGGAATACGGCGTAACCGGAAATAAATATCTGACCTGCATTATGGTCAGGGAAGTCAACCCGCAGGATAAAAATGCCCGGAAAAACAAAAACTAAGAAACCGGAAAAAGCCCAAATCCAGATAACCGGAATGACTTGCGTCAACTGCGCCGCCACTATTGAAAAAGGACTGGCAGAGACGCCCGGAGTAGAAAAGGCCAGTGTCAGCTTCGCTTCTGAGAAGGCGTCCGTAGAGTATGATCCGGCTAAGGTAGACCTAGTGAAACTGAAAGATACCATCTCCGGGCTGGGCTACGGGGTAGCGACCAGGAAGTCTATCTTCCCAGTGGGAGGAATGACCTGTGCCGCCTGCGTCGGCCGGGTAGAGGAGGCTCTTGCCAGCGTGCCCGGCGTGGTTTCCGCCAGTGTTAACCTGGGCTCGGAGAAGGCTACCGTGGAGTACACAGAAGGTACCAGTTTCGCTGACCTGAAGCAGGCGGTTGAAGACGCTGGTTACGAACTGGGGGCCGAAGCAGAAAGGCTGGAGGATGTCACTGCTGCTTCACAAAGAGAGCTGCACAGTATCCGGAACCGTTTTATCTTTGCCGCTATACTAGCAGCTCTGATTATGGTTCTGATGTGGCTGCCAATGCAGCCGTGGACGCCTTATGTCCTCTGGGCACTGGCAACTCCGGTGCAATTCTGGGCAGGCTGGCGTTTCTATAAAGGTGCCTGGGGAGCTTTGAGACACCATACTGCCGATATGAATACGCTGGTAGCAGTAGGCACGTCGGCTGCCTACTTCTACAGTATGACCGCCGTTCTTTTCCCCGCGCTTTTCATGGCTAACGGAGTGGAAATGGGGCTATACTTCGATACCTCGGCCATGATAATTGCTCTGATACTGCTGGGACGCTTTCTCGAATCCCGGGCAAGGGGACAAACCTCAGAAGCGATTAAAAAACTTGTTGGGCTTAACCCCAGGACCGCCACCGTCATTCGTGACGGCAAGGAGACGGAGATTTCCGTGGATGATGTGATGGTTGGCGACCTCATTCTGGTCAGACCGGGAGAGCGCGTGCCTGTAGACGGAATTATCCGCGAGGGCTACTCCAGTACCGACGAATCCATGATTACCGGCGAGAGCATACCAGTAGAGAAGAAAGAGGGCGATGAAATCATCGGAGCCTCTATCAACAAGACAGGCAGCTTCAAGTTTGAGGCTACTAGGATTGGTAAGGACACCACGCTAGCCCGGATTGTACGGCTGGTAGAGGAAGCTCAGGGAAGCAAAGCACCGATACAACGCTTAGCAGATATCATTGCCAGCTACTTCGTGCCCATAGTAATTGGTATTGCTATCGTTACCTTTATCGTTTGGTACCTCGCAGGGCCATTCCCGTCATTTACCTACGCTATACTCAATTTCGTGGCGGTGCTCGTTATCGCCTGCCCCTGCGCAATGGGACTGGCGACGCCGACGGCGATAATCGTCGGTACCGGTAAAGGCGCCGAGCACGGCATCCTTGTCAGGAGCGCTGAGACCCTGGAGAGAAGCCATAAAATAAATACCGTGCTGATTGATAAAACGGGCACACTGACCCGCGGTGAACCTATGGTTACCGATATTATTACAGCCAACCTGTCCGAGGATGAAGTCTTGCGGCTCGCTGCCTCAGCGGAACATGGCTCAGAACACCCCCTTGGCGAGGCTATTGTCAGGGCGGCTATGGAGAAAGGGCTGGTAATACCGCCCTCCTCAGATTTTGAAGCTATTCCAGGACGCGGCATCCAGGCATCGGTGGACGGCAGAGTACTCTTCCTTGGCAACCAGAGACTGATGACCGAGAGGAAACTCTCCCCGGGCAAGCTCGCCAAAGATGCTGAGCGGCTCTGGGAAGAAGGCAAGACGGTAATGTTCCTAGGCAGCGGTAAGCAAGTAACCGGTATTATCGCTCTGGCCGATACCATCAAGCCCAATGCCGGAGCCGCCGTTAAGGCACTTCATAATATGGGCATCACGGTGATAATGATTACCGGGGATAACCGGCGTACAGCCGAGACTATTGCCCACCAGGCTGATATCGACCGCGTCCTCGCCGAAGTGCTGCCGGAGAACAAGTCCTATGAAGTCAAGAAACTCCAGGCCGAGGGTAAGGTGGTCGCCATGGTCGGTGACGGTATAAACGATGCCCCGGCGTTAGCCCAGGCAGATGTCGGCATAGCTATAGGTACTGGCACCGACGTGGCCATGGAAACCGGTGATATCACCCTGATAAGCGGCGACCTCGGCGGAATAGTAACTGCCATATCGCTGAGCAAACGCACGGTAAGAACAATCAAGCAGAACCTCTTTTGGGCCTTCGCCTATAATACCGTACTTATCCCAGTGGCGGCGGGAATACTTTATCTGGTTTTCGGCAACAGCGGTGTCCCTTCGGGGCTTCATTTCATACTGGGCGACTATGGTTTTCTTAATCCGATTCTGGCGGCAGCCGCTATGGCGGCCAGCTCCATAACCGTGGTCTCTAATTCACTGCGCCTGAAAAGATATAAACCAGCGAGCTTGGAATCCATTAAAGGAGATAATAAAATGGCAATTGCAATCGATCCCGTATGCAAGATGAAAGTGGAAGAAAGCACAGCGGCAGCCACCTCGGAATATAAGGGAAAGAAATACTACTTTTGCGCTGCAGGCTGTAAGAAGGCTTTCGACAAGGAACCTGAGAAATATCTGGCCAAAGGAAAGTAGTTTTTCATCTGACAGGGCATAGAATTCGGGGATGATCTATGGTCATACCCTCTATTCACTTTGTACCCGGAAGTTGACCCCAATCACATGAAAAGGTCTGATCAGCTAAACTGTCACCCTTTCATAAAAATCTCCGCTGGATACCCCCCAGCTTGCTGGGGGGAGGAAAGCGGCCCCATCCCGTGTGACCCGGGGCAGGGTGGCTCCCCTTCCCGTAATGCCCCACAGCTTGCTGTGGGGCACTTTACTATTTCAGGTGTATTAATCTATCACTATCCTGTTACTTGTTGCCATTAATCACGGTCTCTCACCGTTGTAATAACGCGGGGTCAGTCTTTCGTAATAGGAAAACCGGCTGCCACCCACGCCGTTACGCTGCCGGGGACGTTGTACACCTTAGGATAACCGGCCCGGAGCAGGATACTAGCACCAAGTCCAGCACGGTGCCCTGTTTTACAGTATACTGCCCTACTATAACTTCACTCGCAGTTATGCATTGGGCGACTATTTTGGTAGCTTGACCTCTTCAATCTGGCAGGTAGGCTCCTGAAGCTCGGCGGCAAAAAACCTTCTTCTGAAGTACAACGCCAGATTCACCAGGCTTATCAATACCGGCACCTCAACCAGCGGTCCAATGACGGCAGCGAACGCCTGCCCCGAACCGATGCCGAAAACCGCCACCGTCACGGCAATAGCCAGTTCAAAATTGTTGCTCGCCGCGGTGAAAGCAATGGTCGCCGTCTTCGCATAGTTGGCCCCAATTCTCTTGCCCATATAGAAAGAGACCAGAAACATGACGACAAAATAGATGAGCAACGGTACCGCAATACGCAGCACGTCAAGAGGTATCTGAATGATTAGTTCCCCTTTAAGAGAGAACATCACCACTATGGTAAAAAGCAGAGCCGCCAGGGTCACAGGACTAATTTTCGGTATAAACTTAGTCTCGTACCACGCGCGGCCCTTTGATTTGATAAGCAAAAAGCGGGTCAGCATGCCACCAAAGAAGGGGATACCGAGGTAGATAAAAACACTTTGAGCGATTTGGCTTATCGTGACCTCTACAGCTGAGCCTTTAAGCCCGAACCAGGTTGGTAATATGGTGATGAAAATATAGGCATAAACCGAGTAGAACAATATTTGAAAAATTGAGTTAAAGGCGACCAGTCCAGCGGCATATTCATTATCCCCCTGGCAGAGCTCGTTCCAGACGATGACCATAGCGATGCAGCGGGCCAGGCCTATCATGATTAAGCCCATCATGTATTCTGGATAATGCCAGAGGAATCCCAGGAAGAGGATGGCCAGAAAGAACATCAGTATCGGTCC
>DAOUDZ010000038.1:0-1739 GCA_034430575.1 Dehalococcoidales bacterium | reverse complement strand
AGATTTCGCCGAACTCGGAATTACCCACTACCGTTACCTCGACCACATCCTGGAGAGTCGGCGAGATTACCTTGGGAATCGTGCCGCCTATCTTGGCATACAGGTCATAGAGGCCGGCCGAGATTGACGTAGTTATGGCGATATCCACGTAATCTTCGCGGGTCTGCCAGCTTGCGTCCTCTGGAACGCTCAGAGTTTTCGAGGCATGTAATACCTCGTCGAAACCAGTCCAGCCGGTGTTACCAATAGAAGCATAGAGCGGCACGCTTTCCGCCTTGCCGCGGTGCGTATACCGGCAGGTGATCCTCAGCTTGTCACCGGCTGTCACCTGGACATTTGCCAGCGGCAGGAATATAACCCCGAACTCGGATGGAATAAACACTGCGCCCATATTCATTTACCTCCTTTCGTACCTTACTATTTCAATAGAACCGAACTCTGAAGTCGCTTGACCCAGACTGATTTGCTTTTCATACCGGTCATCCTGAACCCACTCGCTCCCGTCCCAATACCAGCTCCAGACCAGAATCTGGCCGTCACTGCGGTATTTGACTCAACCAGCTTCCCTTTCCAGTTCGACTACCTGCTGGTATCGCCGGGTCAGACCGTGATATTTCGCGGCTGGTTCACCATGCCTTCAAAGAACGTGACGATAACGGTCTGGAGCTGGTACTGGGACGGAAGCGAGTGGATTCAGGATGACCGGTATGAAAAACAAATCAGTCTGAGTCAAGCTACTTCAGAGTTTGGCTCTATTGAAATAATACGGTATGAAAGGAGGTAAATGAATATGGGCGCAGTGTTTATTCCATCGGAGTTCGGGATCATATTCCTGCCGCTGGCAAATGTACAGGTGAAAGCCGGCGATAAGCTGAGGATCACCTGCCGGTATACGCATCTAGGTAAGGCGGAAAGCGTGCCGCTCTACGCCGCCATAGGCAGTACTGGCTGGACCGGTTTCGACGAAAAACTGAATGCTTCGAAAACTCTCAGCGTTCCCGAGGACGCAAGCTGGCAGGCCCGCGAAGCCTACGTGGATATCGCCATAACTACGTCAATCTCGGCTGGCGTCTACGACCTGTACGCCAAGATAGGCGGTACTTTTCCCAAAGTAATCTCGCCGACTCTCCAGGATGTGGTCGAGGTAACAGAAGTGGGTGATTCCGATTTCGGCGAAATCTCGATAACAGACTATGCAAAGGTGTAGCAGGGATGATTAGTTCTTTGCAGGTATTCAGACCCGGTGTGGGCTGGATTATGCCTCTTGAGGAGAAAGTAACTCTGGCGCCGGGTGATACGCTCAGGGTGAGCATCGCCGTGCCCTACAGGGGGCCGGAGCGCGAGTTTACACTCTACGGCAGTATCGGAAGCAGGGGGTTACTCTGGTTCGACGAGGTACTGAGCGCCAGTGCATCTTTACCTTGTCCCGATTCATCTGAGAAGTTTACTACTGTCATCGGCTATGTGGATATCGAGATTATTGGCTCCGGCTGGTTTGGAGTGGGTGGTATTTCATCCGGGAACGATTACGATCTCTACGTGAAGATTGAGGAACAGCCTGACGTTATGGCTGAGGTTGACGATGTCATTAACATTGCCGGCAGTAATGGCTCCGACATGACGGACATGCTGGGGATGATAATGCCGATCATGATGCTCGGCATGGTGATGCCAATGGTCGGCGAGGGAATGGAGGAGTAGTGGCTAAAGCATATCTTGAACCTACAGAGATTGAGAAG
>DAOUDZ010000037.1:0-37911 GCA_034430575.1 Dehalococcoidales bacterium | reverse complement strand
CTTGCCTGCAAGGAAACATTTTGCTAGCAGCTTTAGGAACGGTTGTCGTAACCTCACTATCAGGCGTGATGATGCCGGGGCCCATGTTTACCGTGACCCTGGCCAAGAGCCTGAAATCGCAGTGGGCCGGCGTATGGGTGTCACTGGGGCACGCCGTCATCGAGGTGCCTCTGATACTGCTGATATATTTCGGCGTGGCGCAGTTCTTCCGGAACGAAATAGTACAGCTGGTGTTAAGCGTGCTCGGCGGAGGCATGATTGTCTGGATGGGCATCGGGCTTTTCCGAGCCCGCAAGCAATTGGCCAGAGAAGGCAGGGACACGACCTATAACGCCTTTACCGCCGGTATCCTGACGAGTGGACTAAATCCGTTCTTTCTGGTGTGGTGGGTCACGGTGGGCAGCCTGCTGCTGATGAACTTCCTCGAAGCGGTGGGGGTATGGGGGTTGCCCTTTTTCATCGTCGTGCACTGGCTCTGCGACCTCGTCTGGCTGTCGCTGGTGTCTTTCACCGTCTTCAGGACGCACTCGTTCTGGGGGGAAAAGGTGCAGGAGTGGGTCTTTATCGTCTTGAGCCTGGCGCTGCTGTACTTCGGGGGGCAGTTCATCGTGAAGGGGATAATTGCCTACGTGTAGACGGGGAGGTTCTGGACTGTTCGTCAACCTAATATCTTTACCCCGATAATCCCAATCATAAAGCCGAGGGTAGCCCCGAAAGCCGGCGCCCGGTGACTTGTGTATTTAATCATCGGGGCTATATCCTGAAATACCAGATACAATATTCCACCAGCCGAAAACAGCATGAGAGAACTCAGCAAAATGCCATCTATATTCAAAAATAAAAAGCCAATAATAGCGGCAATTATACCAACAAAACCAAAAGGAACCAGGATTAATAAAGATCTGTTCGGCGAAAAGCCGCTTTTAACCAAATCACCAAAGGCATTATATGCTTCCGGCAGATTCTGCAAACCTATAAATAAGGCCAGCAACAAACCTGCTTTATGATCATATGAGAATACGGCCCCCAGGGCAATAGCCTCCGGAATATAATCCATAGACATTGCCATAAGCTGTGCCAATCTTCCGCCGTGTTGACTAATAAATCTATCCAGCAATAAAAACAGAATGCCGCCGGATAGAAAGACAGGAACGATAATTGGCAGGGATAATTGATTAATTGCCTTGGGGGTCAATACAAAGGCTGCTGCGGCAACAATGACCCCAGCACCAAAAGCGACGATGCTGTGAGATAGTTCTCTACCAAGCTCGCCCCCGGGAAGTATCTTGCTCCTGGCAAGAAAGCCGCCGATTATTACCGTTATACCCGATGCAAATGAATATAGAACAACTTCTAGAATCGTATCCACAATGCCAAGTATAACATAGCCGAATTTCACCCGGTACTAAAGGCTAAAAGCAAGGACTATATCCTCACTTCTTCCGTTCCTCGCAGGTAAGGTCGCAGGCATCACAATTATCGTCGCAGGGCTCCACGTGAATCGTAACGTCGGTACGGACCAGCTTGCCCTCTATGTCTTTCTCAAGGTGGTCGCACATATTGTGGGCTTCCTCGATGCTGACATGCTTGGGCATGACCAGGTGCAGGTCGATGTAACGCTGGCTGCCGGCCTTGCGGGTTCGCAGCTTGTGAAAGCCGACTATCTCCCCGCCCAGGTGCTCCGTGATAGCCGCGCGGATACTCTGTTCCTCGTCCTCCGGCAGCTTCATGTCCACCAGCCCTCCGAAAGATTTCCTTAGTACGTCGAAAGCTACCTTCAGGATAAATAAAGCCACCAGCCCGGCCAGTATGGCGTCGATGATGCCGATTCCGGTAATACGCACCGCGATAAGGCCGATGAATACCGCCGCGGCAGAATATACATCCGCGGCGATATTATGAGCGTTGGCCTCCAGTGCCATCGAATCTTCTTTCCTGGCTACCTTGAGCAGGTGGCGGGAGAGGAAGACGCTGGCGATGATAGAGACCGCCATTACGCCGATACCGGCCTCGGTCATCTCCGGGACGGCGTGGGTCTGAAAGCGGCGCACCGCTGTGTAGATGATGGAACCGCCGGCGATAAATATCAGCACCGCCTGGATGATGGCGGCGATGTTCTCCGCCTTACCGTGGCCGAAAGGATGTTCTGCGTCGGCGGGACGGTCGGCAATACGGAGCGCCAGGAAGGTAATACTGACCGCAAACAGGTCAAGGAAACTATCGACTGCCTGTGCCAGGACGCTCAAGCTCCCGGTGATAACGCCCACGAATACCTTGAGCACTATCAGGCCGACGACGACAATTATGGAAAGTCTGGCCGCGCCGCTTCTACCGGAAAACATAGCTTTTCTCCGTTATCAGGCTTTTTTCTCGGAGAGCCTGCGCCCCGGAATGAATCTGCCCCATTCACCCTTATCCCATACCACGAGAAGTGAAGGGGCGATACACACGGAACTGAAGGTGCCGGCGATAATACCGATGATGAGGACGACGACGAAATTCTGGATGGTTGCCCCGACGAAGAGGAGTAATGCCAGGACGACCACCAGTGTGGTAAGACTCGTGTTTACGGAACGGCTAAGGGTCTCTACCAGGCTGTTATTCACCACGGCTTCGAAGTTGTGGCCGATTCCCCTGGTCAGGTTCTCCCGTATTCTATCGAAGATGACCACGGTGTTATTGACGCTATAGCCGATGACGGCCAGGAGGCCGGTGATAAACATGAGGTTGATTTCCCAGCCGAGTATGGCCCCGAGGATAGAGAAAATTCCCATGGCAATCAGGGCGTCGTGTACCAGGGCTACTATGGCGCAGGTCCCGTAGTGGAAAGGCCGGGGCATGCGGCGGAAGGCCCAGGTGACATAGAGCAGTATGCCTACGGCCGCTATAGCCACGGCGATGGCGGCATTATTGACCGTTTCCGAGGCAACTTGTGGAGAAACCGAGGAAAATTGCGCCTCGGATACCTGCCCGAAGCGGCCGGACAGAGAGCTTTCCAGCTGTGTTTTTTCCACATCGGATAATTCGTGAGTGCGAATTAAAAACTGGCCTTCGCCGGCGCTCTGTATAATGGCATCGGTATAGCCCAGGCCAAGTAACTCTTCCTTAAAAAGGTCGTATTCCACCGGCTCCTCGAATTTTACCGTCAGCATGGAGCCGCTGCTGAATTCGATACCGGACGGCAGGCCGGCGCTGAAAAGCGATATTATACCGATGAGAATTATTACCCCCGATATAAGAAAGAACCAGAATCTCTTGCCGATGATATCAAACATTCTTCTTGCCCCTGTCTATGCTGAACAGCGTTGTCTTCCTGCCCAGCGGACTGCGGATAACCAGGCGCAGCAGCGTGCGCGTAACCAGGATAGCGGTAAACATGCTTACTATCACACCGATGCCCAGCGTCAGGGCGAAGCCCATAACCGGCGCGCTGGCGATAATACTGCTGCCGAGCCAGAAAAGTATAATACATACGATTATCGTGGTTACGTTGCTGTCCCGGATGGCCGACCAGGCGCGATTAAAGCCGGCTTCGATGGCGGCGCCAAGGGTCCGCCCCATTCTCATCTCCTCCTTCATCCTCTCGAAAATGAGGACATTGGCGTCGACTGCCATGCCGATGGAGAGGATGAAACCGCCCAGGCCGGCCAGCGTGAGCGTAACCGGTATCAGCTTGAATAACGCCAGGACGAGCGCCCCGTAAAATATCAATGCCAGGCTTGCCAGGACGCCGGGCAGCCTGTAATAAGCAATCATAAAAATCATGACCAGTACTATGCCGATTAGTCCGGCCAGCCAGCTCATATTTATGAAATTGGCCCCCAGCGTGGCCGATACTTTTTCCTGGTAGAGCGGCGGCTGTTTTAGCGGCATGGGCAGGGCGCCCGATTTACACAGGTTGGCCAGTTCTTCTGCTTCATTGGGGGTGAAACTGCCCTCAATCTGTCCGCTGCCCTGGTAACTTTGCTGCCTGATTTGCGGCGCGGAGAGCAGTGAATCGTCCAGGAAGATGCCGATGGCGCGCTGCGGTGAGCCGTATTCGCCGGCGTTATATAGCTGGCTGGCTATCTGGTCGAAGATGAGAGAGCCCTGACTATTCCATTCGATGCTGACCACGTATTTAGGGACAACGTCCGACTGGTCGATTTGAGCCGCGGCATCCGCCAAATATTCTCCGGTAAGGTGGGTTCCGTTGCCTCTGGCGGCAATCCATGACAGGCTATCTGCGTATTCCTGAAGTTCTTCATTGCCGACGGGACTTCCCGCCGCATCCGTGAGGCTGATTACGCCGTTAATGTTCTCAAGGAAGCCGACAGTCTTGTTTTCCTGGTTTCCCTCCTCGTCATAGTAGACGGCAACGAATACACGCCTGTCGGTTTCTCCCTTGTCGATAAACTGGAGCTGTTCCTGTACCAGGTAATCACCGAGGCTAACCGGTTGTCCCGTATCACTTAACTCCACTTCTCTAAAGTCGAGGAAGCCGGTCTGTTCGACCAGGCTCTTGGCGGCATCGATATCGGTGAACCCCGGGAGCTGTATCAATATCCGGTCTTCTCCCAGCTGCTGAATTATCGGCTCGGCGACGCCGTATTTATCGATGCGCTTTTGAATAGTGGTTATCGCCCGGTCCATGTTCCTGACCTGCTCCGTGGCGTTTTCGGATACGTCGGCCTCATAAACCAGGTGCACGCCCCCGACGAGGTCCAGCCCGAGGCGTAACCCCTTCCTCCCGAACCGTTCCGAATCAACCGGCAGGATAGCCAAAAGGGAAAGAACGAAGATAATAAGTATCAGGACTGATGTTATAGTATTTTTTCTGGTCATTGTTCTCCCTGAAAATTTTTGTTTCCGGGCGTTTGGGTCTGCTTGAGTAAATGTTTGATGTAATTTAAGGCCTGCTCCCGGGTGGCAACTTCGCCGGCGGCCTGCGCTTCCCGCAGGGTTTCCAATAGCTCGCCGAGTCGGGGGCCGGGACTTATACCGAATGTTTTCATCACGTCATGCCCGTCAATCAGCCGGGGAGGCGCGGATACGCTTTCCTCTTCAAAGCGTTTTTCCAGCACGTATCCGGTCATTTGCGTGTGCTCCTGCCACTGGCGTAAATCAAGAGAAGCCCCCCGGGTGGCCAGGTGGTCTGCCAGGCACAGGAAAAGCAGATCTATGCCCGCCTCGCCGGTATCGCGGAAGTAACGGTAAATAGCCCGGCGCGTGGGGATACCTTCGTTGCTCATCTGCGTCGGACGGAGGTGGTATTTAATGAGTAGTTCCACCAGCTTAATTTCATTATTGCTGAACCTCAACCTTTCCATGATAGCGGCGGCGGCAGCGGCGCCTTCCTGCTGGTGTCCCAGGAAACGCGCCCGGCCGTCATCCATAGTCTTAGTCTGCGGCTTGGCGATGTCATGGAGCAGCGCCGCCAGTTTGAGCAGCGACCTTCCCGTGCTGCCGCGGCTTATTTCACGGTCGAAGTGCTGGCACAATTCCTCTGACCAGGGTATTGATGCCAGTATATCCTCGCCGGCGTATTCCCAGGCGCTTTCACGGAGCACGAACTCGACGGCCGCCACGGTCTGGATGGAGTGGTCGAAAACGTCCCAGACATGCACCTTCGGCTGGTCGACGCCCCTGGCGGGATTCAATTCCGGTATCAGGGCGGTAAGCAGTCCCAGGTCGTCAAGATAGGCAAGCCGCCGACCGGCGCCGGGTATTGCCAGCAATCGAAGCAGCTCTTCCCTGACCCGCTCGCCGGCTACGTCTGTGATGAGTCGGCTGTTCCGCTGTATCAGACGTTCGGTCTCGCTGTCGATTGTAAAGCCGAGTTCCGCGGCGAGGCGCACCGCCCGTAACAGTCGGGCGGCATCGGCTTCGAACACGGTCTCGCCGACGGCCTTTACCACGCCCCGGTTCAGGTCGTCCCGACCGTTAAAGGGGTCGATGATACTTTTAGTATTGATAGAGGCTTTAAAATCGCCATCCAGTTGTATAGCCATGGCGTCTATGGTGAAATCGCGGGAGGCCAGGTCCTGCCCGATGTCGCCTTTAAGCGTGGTAAAATCTATCTGCCATCTACTATCGGGAAGGACTATCCTGCCCACCCCGTTTTCCGCATCAAGGGGTATATATTTGCCGTTTAAAGAAGCGGCGACTTTACGGGCGACCGAAAGGGCGTCGGCATCAACGGCGATATCGAGATCGACCGTACCGCGTCCCAGCAGCATATCACGCACGAAACCCCCGACGAGGTATGCAGTGCTACCTTCTTCGGCAAGGAATCGGCTGATTTTATTCAGTAGCTGAAAAGCCCCGGGCTTGACGGCTAATCTTAAATCTTCCATAGTTACTGGAGGCATCTGTTAAACTATACTATCAAGCGTGAAAATTATCAAGTGGAGACTCCGGGATTTTTCAGCTTGACGCTGCCGTGAAAGTCGGTTTAAGATTAGCCTGGACTGTATCCGGGGCAGGAGACGGTAAATATGGCATATAACACTGTTATTTATTCTAAGAAGAACCATGTGGCTCACGTAACGTTGAATCGACCTGATGCCGGTAACGCCATAAATCAGCAGTTGGCGCAGGAACTGTATGAAGTCTGCACACGGATAAACCAGGACGACCATGTTTACGTGGTAATAATTACCGGCACCGGCGACAATTTCTGCATTGACGATGTAGTTGGGACGGGAGATGCACCGGGACGACCCGCCGCCGCTATCGCCAGCATCGACCGACCCGTCATCGCCGCTATTAACGGCGACGCTTTAGGGGAGGGACTAGAAATAGCCTTGAGCTGCGATATTCGTCTTGCCTCAAGTAAAGCGCGCTTCGGCCTGACGCAGGTAGCCCGGGGGCGTACCCCGATGGACGGCGGCACCCAGCGATTGCCCCGCATCGTCGGGCGAGGCAAGGCTTTAGAGCTTCTCCTCACGGCGGATATAATCAGTGCCGCCGAAGAGGCGCTGCAAATAGGGCTGGTAAGCCATGTGGTGCCGCCGGAGTCGCTGGAGAAAGAAGCTCAAAAGCTGGCGGAGACTATCGCCGCTAAGGGGCCCATCGCTTTAAGGTATCTCAAGGAAGCGGTCAACAAAGGACTGGACATGACGCTGGAGCAGGGGCTGCGACTGGAGGCAGACCTTTATTTCCTGCTGCACACCACCGCCGACCGCACCGAGGGGATAAAGGCTTTTCAGGAAAAGAGAGAACCGAAGTTTAAGGGACGATAGCAGGGGAGTCTAAGAAAGACGAAACCCCTCTTCTACACTCCCCCCCTCTCCTTGATAGGAAAGGGGGATACAGGGGGTGAGGTAGATAAATAAATGAGCGCTTTTGAAGTAATTATATACGAAAAGCGGGACGGTATCGGTTATATTACCCTTAACCGACCCCAGGCCCTGAACGCTTATAATATCAGGATGCGTGACGAGCTTTACGAGGTGCTGGAAGCCGTCCGGGACGACCCGGATGTTGAAGTGGTTATCCTCAAGGGGGCGGGAGATAAAGCCTTCTGCGCCGGCGCCGACCTCACCGAGTTTCTCACCGCGCCTTCACCGATAATAGCGCGGCAGGCGCGATTTAAAAGGGATGTCTGGGGGCTTTTCCTTTGCATCGATAAGCCGTTTATTGCCGCCCTGCACGGTTATGTGCTCGGTTCCGGGATAGAGATGGCGCTCTGCTGCGATATACGGCTGGCCTCGGAGGACGCCCGGTTCGGCCTGCCGGAGCCGGGTCTGGGCATTATTCCGGCGGCCGGCGGCAGCCAGACTCTGCCCCGGACAATCGGCCGGGCGGCGGCGCTGGAAATGCTCATGAGCGGACGGTGGCTTACGGCGGAAGAAGCATGCCGACTCAAACTGGTCAATCGCGTGGTTTCCCGCGCCGATTTATTATCGGAAGCGGAGAAACTCGCCGGGAAAATAAAATCGCATAATCGAACGGCGGTGCACTACATTAAGCAGGCGGTGACGCGAGGACTTGACCTCACCCTGGATGAGGGACTTGAGTTAGAAGCTAAACTGGGCGGTCGTCTGTTAAATGTGGGAGACTGAAATGGATAGTCAGGACCTGGACACACTAGTGGAAAAAGCCGCCGACCTTATTCTTAAGAGTCGGAGGCCGGTCGTCTTTACCGGCGCCGGCATCAGCACGGAATCGGGCATCCCGGATTTTCGCAGTCCGGGCGGCATCTGGGACCGGTTCGACCCGGATGATTTCACCTATGATAAGTTCGTCAGCGACCCCGAATCGAGGCGCAAGCAGTGGCGCATGTTAAAGGAGGGAATGCTGACCGATAAAGCGATGCCGAATGCGGCCCACGATGCCATCGCCGAGCTTTACCGACTCGGTAAGCTGGACTGTGTTATTACCCAGAATATCGATAACCTGCACCAGAAAGCGGGCGTTCCCGATGACCTAGTCTTTGAACTACACGGCAATATGCAGTGGGCTATATGCCTGAATTGCGGGCGGCGTTATCCCCTGGACGAAATTAAACCCAGGCTGGACGGGGGCGAGGAAATACCGGACTGCGAGGACTGCCGGGGCATGCTCAAGCCGGATATCGTCATGTTCGGGGAGCAGCTGCCGGTTAAAGTGCTGGAAGAGGCCAGCCGCCGCGCCATGGCCTCCGACCTGTGTATTGTCATCGGCTCAACGCTGGTGGTGTACCCGGCGGCCTATATGCCCATCTATGCCGTGGAGTCCGGTGCTAAACTAATCATTATCAACTTGAGCTCCACCCCTGTGGACCGCCAGGCGGCCGTCCTCATCAGGGCGAAAGCCGGGGAAGCGATGTCGAAAATAGCGCAGAAGGTCAAAGAGAGAGTCGGTCGCTAGATAACTTTATCGCCTTTGACATCGTACTTTAGTTTGATTTTTAACTCGTAACTGGGTTAGAATATCAAGTCAGGAATTTTTTCAGCTTTGGAGGTATGGAGTGAACACTACTGATTTTCTCAATATTGCCACCGCCATTTGCCCCGATAAGGCGGCCATTGTTTTTGAAGATAAAAGGTACACGTTCAGCCAGCTTAACGAGCGGGTAAACCGCCTGGCCAACGGCCTGTTAAAGTTGGGCGTGAAGAAAGGCGACCGCGTATCTTTCATACAGGTCAACTGCAATCAGTGCGTGGAGACCTATTTCGCCGTGGCTAAAGCGGGGGCTATCTACCTGCCGCTGAACTTCCGCGCCAAGGGAAAAGAGTTTGCTTATATGCTCAATAGCGCCGAAGCCAATACCCTGATAATCGGCGAGCGCTATGTACCTATGATAAAGTCCATACAACCCGAACTTAAATACCTGAAAAATCTTATTTCCATCGAGCAAAAGCATGAAGATATGCTTTATTACGAAGATATAATGTCTTCTTCGTCGGCTGACGAGGTAATAACCGAAATCGATGATGACGATACTACCATGCTGATGTACACCGCCGGCACCACCGGCTTCCCGAAAGGGGTCATGCTCTCCCATAACAGCTTCAGCTCGTACATGCTGGAGAACGTTTCACCGGCTAACCCGGATTCCGATGAAAGCAATATTCTCACCGTGCCCCTCTACCATGTCGCCGGCATCCAGGCGATGATGGCGGCCATTTACGGGGGCCGGACGCTGGTCATGGAACGCCAGTTCGAGCCTGAAGAGTGGATGACACTGGTCGAGAACGAGAAAGCCAACCGCGCCATGATGGTGCCTACCATGCTCAAACAGCTCCTCGACCACCCCGATTTCAAGAAGCACGACCTGAGCAGCCTCCGGGTGATTACCTATGGCGCTGCCCCGATGCCTCTACCCGTTATCAGGAAGGCGCTGGAGGAATTTCCCGGCGTCAGCTTTATAAATGCCTTCGGCCAGACGGAGACGGCCTCCACCATTACCGCCCTGGGGCCGGAAGACCACGTGCTGACCGGCACCGAGGAAGAAAAAGAAAAGAAGCTGCAGAGGCTGGCGTCAATCGGTAAGCCGATGGCCGATGTCGAGATGAAGGTTATCGACGACGATGGGAAAACTCTCGACTCTAATGAAGTCGGCGAGATTCTGGCCAGGGGCCCGCGCGTAATGAGCGGCTACTGGAAGGACGAGGAAAAGACGGCCAAGACTATCGATAAAGATGGCTGGGTGCATACCGGCGACATCGGCTACGTGGACGAGGAAGGCTACTATTTTCTGTCCGGGCGTTCCAGCGACATGATTATCCGGGCGGGCGAGAATATCTCTCCCGAGGAGATTGAGAACGTCATCCGCGAGCACCCCAAGGTGGAGGACGTGGCGGTTATCGGCGTCCCCGACGAGACCTGGGGCGAAGAGCCGCGCGCCGTGGTGATTCCCAGGAAGGGTGAAAAACCCACCGAAGAGGAAATCATGGAATGGTGCCGAAAGGGACTGGCCAGCTTCAAGAGGCCGAGGACGGTGGTCTTCGTGGACGAACTACCCCGCAATCCCATGGGCAAGCTCATTAAGAAGGATATCAGAGAGAAGTACGGGAAGCCGTAAAAAATAATGTCATTCCCGCGAAAGCGGGAATCCAGTCCGAAAGCGTCCCCCTCCCCTGAAAAGGAGGGGGATTATTTATAAGGGTGGGGTGTTCGTAGAATCTTGACTAATAACTATGATAACCTTATGCTCTTTGATGATATTCATTAAAAATCAATAATATTGAGTGAAAGGTTGGAGGAATTATGCCTAAGTTCAATGAAGACGATTACTTATCTGTAGAGGCGTATAAAGAGGCGCTTGGGACGTTACATGTTATTTCGGGGGGTCTACTTTTTGAATTTGCAAGAGAAGAGCGTGGTGTGCGAGATATTATTATTCGCAATTTTATTGCGCGTGCGTATATGATTGCTCGGGCTATATTCCAACTTTGGGACATGAAAGACCATCAAGATTGTTTTGTGCTATATCGCTGCTTGATTGACCGTTTCTTTCATTTGTGGTATCTACAGCAAAATGATGAATTTGAAGTATTTGAAGAGTGGTCATTTCTAGAGCAATTTAACGCTTTGAATAGAGTTCGGAGTAATCCCGAATATAGAGGTGCCCTAGAAAGTAAATCGTTTTATCTATCCTCCGAGCATAGGAAGCGATATCGAAAGCTAG
The DNA here is from genome assembly GCA_034430575.1 of Dehalococcoidales bacterium. Classification (GTDB taxonomy): domain Bacteria; phylum Chloroflexota; class Dehalococcoidia; order Dehalococcoidales; family RBG-16-60-22; genus JAFGPF01. The sequence continues at coordinate 26,816 of DAOUDZ010000037.1, read as the reverse complement.
CAAAGAACCCGCCTATTTGGCAAAGGCCAAAATCAGAAGATGTGGCAAAGTGTTTAGATATGCGTTTCTTATACCAATTCGGCTATGATTTTGCTTCTGCTCATGTACATCCAATGGCTAATGATGGTCAACAGGATTTCTACACGATAACAAAATTAGAACTGGCTCCCAATTTTCCTGACCACCGTTCTGTTTTATCCAATACATTGCTTATTACCACTATGCTTATACAGGAGGGTTTAAACGCTAGTAATATTTCTTGGCGTGCACTAATATTTAACTTCCTTGATGAACTTAGACGTTTCTTAGATTCTGGAGAAGAAGATTATAAAGTTAGTTTTTTGAAGCTAGGTAAGATGATAGAGCAAGGAGTGCGAATGAGTAAATCATAGGAGTTGTAGAGGGATTAATCTCCCTCCTGCCCACCCCCGTTGTTATCTATTCCCACCCAAGCCGCCCTCGTACCATCCACGGCTTATCCCACAGTCTCTCCCCCTCCCGTCTCCCCCTTTGAAAAAAGGGGGACTAAGGGGGATTTAAGCGGGGGACCGCGCCGCTCACCTTGAGCCTATCGAAGGGTGGGGTAAAGGAGGCGGCGTATTTTTTCAGCCATACACAGCACTGGCCTTCTCATACAAAAGAAACAACAAGCACGATTCTATTTGTAAATATTCCCCCTTCCTTTTCCAAAGGAAGGGGGCTAGGGGGATGGATTCAACAGAAAATGTGAAAGGGGTGAGGTTAATAAACTCTCCTTCCTCCCTGTCTTGCGACAAATTCCCGTTTACCTTCTCCCCCGTCTCCCCTATACTATAGGAAGGCCACCTGATGTATGAGGCCTCGCAACTTAACAAAAACCATAAAGAAAAAAACGAATACCCGGTTTTTAAAGCTAAATTAACCTGTAAAAAAAACCGAATCACTCGTAAAAACCAAAAACGAATCAAAACGAATCAGCTTCACCCTGAAGCTAAAAGGCCGCAAAAAAATTTTTAAAAAACGAATAACGAATCAAATCCGTCCGGCTTTCAATTTGGGCCTGTGTTCTTTGACTTTTCCCTGTATCATCCCTTATCTGCTATACTCTTAGGTACTAAACCCGCACGGAGCGCTTATGAGCCTTGCTGAAAAAGTTTTAGCCGGTGATGTTCAGGCAGCCGCCCGGCTTATCAGCCGGATAGAGGACGAGTCCCCGGATGCCCTTGCCGAGATGGATAGCCTCTATCCCCATACCGGTCAGGCGTATATCGTAGGGGTGACCGGCGCGCCGGGAGTCGGTAAGAGCACCCTGACCGATAACCTCATCAGCTTCTTCCGCAGGCAGGGTAAGACCATCGGCGTTATTGCCATAGACCCCACCAGCGCCCTTACCGGCGGCGCATTGCTGGGGGACAGGGTGAGGATGCAGCGGCACAGCGCCGACCCCGCCGTATTTATCCGCAGCCTGGCGACGAGAGGTTGGGTGGGGGGCCTGGCACGGGCCGCCATCGGGGCTATTCACGTCATGGAAGCGCTGGGGAAAGATATTATACTGGTGGAAACGGTTGGTTCCGGACAGGTTGAGATAGATATCGTCAAGGCGGCGGATACGACAATGGTCGTTTTGACACCCGGCTCCGGCGATGAAATCCAGACGATGAAGGCTGGAATCCTCGAAGCCGCCGACATTCTCGTCGTCAATAAGGCGGATACAGAGGGCACCGACCGCCTTAAAGCCGACCTGGAATCGATGCTGGCTCTGAAAGAACGCCGACCCGAAGAATGGAAGTCGCCTGTTATCATGACCGAGGCGATAAACGACAAAGGTACAGAAGAGCTGGCTGCGGTGATAATGAGCCATCACGATTTTCTTATCGAAAGTGGCGGGATGGCGGGGGGAAAGAGAGAGAGGGCCAGGCTGGAGCTGCTGGAGGCCGTGGAAGGGTACGTTAGAGACCTTATCTACCGGCTTGACAGCGGCGACTATCTGGAAAAGCTGGTGGACGACCTGTTGCATGGCAGTAAGAATCCCCGGCACGCCGCCCGTGAAATAACGGTTCGTTTAATCAGGGAACTTGACAAGTAAAGGATAAAGGGTAAGATGGACTTTGACCTGACCGAAGAACAGAAAATGCTCCAGACCACGCTGCACGATTTTGCAGAAAAAGAAGTAGCGCCGGCAGCCGCTCGCATAGATAAAACAGAGGAATTCCCCGCCGAAGAACTGCAAAAGATAGCCGGCCTGGGTCTTTTCGGGCTGACCATCCCGGAGAAATACGGGGGCAGTGGCCGGGGGCTGGTGGATTTATGTATCGCCGTGGAGGAGCTGGCGCGGGCTTCCGCCGCCATAGATAATTACCTGCGTATCAGCCTGTCGCTGGCCATCGTTCCCGTCATGGAGTACGGGACGGAAGCGCAGAAAAAGAAATACCTGCCGCCCCATGCCAGTGGCGATAAGCTGGCGTGCTTTGCCCTTACCGAGGCCGGCGCCGGCAGCGACCCCGCCGGCATAGAAACCACCGCCGCCCGCCGCAAAGACGGCTATATTATTAACGGCAACAAGCTGTTTACCAGCATCGGCGATAAGGCGGAAATCGTGGTGGTCTTCGCCACTGTGGATAAATCCCTGAAGCACCGCGGCATCACCGCCTTCGTCATGGATAAGGATACCCCTGGTCTCTCGGTGGGCAAACACGAGGAGAAAATGGGCATGCACGGCCTGTCATCCGTTGAACTGGTTTTTCAGGACTGTTTTGTCCCCGGGGAGAACCGGCTCGGCAACGAAGGGCAGGGACTCCGGATTGCCCTGGATGCGCTGGATGTCAGTCGGGTCACTATCGGTGCCGAGGCCGTGGGCATTTCCCGGGCGGCTTACGAGGCCTCGCTGAATTATGCCAAAGAACGCTGGCAGTTCGGGCAGGCTATCGCCGGATTTCAATCGATTCAGTGGATGCTGGCCGATATGGCCACACAAATAGACGCCGCACGCCTGTTAACCTCCCGGGCGGCCTATTTTTATGACCGGGGTAGGTCTTTCATCAGGGAAGCGGCCATGGCCAAACTCTTTGCTTCGGAGGTCTCTAATTTCGTCACCGATAAAGCTCTCCAGATTCACGGGGGTTACGGATATACCAGTGACTATCCCGTGGAGCGCTATTTCCGCGACGCTAAAATAACCGAGATTTACGAAGGCACATCTGAAATAATGCGGATGACCATTGCCCGCAGCCTGTTGCGAGATGGGTAGGTCTAAGTAAGCAGGGCGCTCCCCAGTCGCTGTATCAGGGAAGGCTCGGCCCCCTGCGCTGTCAGGTAGTCACTGACGGAACCGTATTCCCGTTTCAGTGTCGAAAGAAACAGGGACATTGATTCCGGCGCGGCTTTCCAGAAAAAGTCCGGCAGCGGTATGACGTCCTTTGCCATTTCGGGGTCGTTATTGATACGCTCAAGAAGCTCTTCCATGTAGGGGGTCGATAGGGAATAGTCCTCGATAATGTCCTCGTCCCGTACGCCCAGGACGCTCAACAGAACGGCGGCCAGAATTCCCGTGCGGTCTTTGCCGATGGCGCAGTGGAACACCAGCGGATGATTCTCCGGTTCGGCGATGACTTCCAGCGCCCGCACTATTCGCCCGCCGAATTCACTCTTCCGCACCAGGTGCAGATAGAATTCTCCCATGTTAGTAATTTCCCGAAAGAGTCGTTCGTCCTCTTCCCGGTTGCCGCCGGTAATGAAGGAGATGTTGTGGTATTTAATACTGCCTCTGGAAAGCAGCCCGATTCCCTGCCGTTCCACTTCCATACTTGTCCTTAGGTCTAATACCGAGGTGAGTCCTATTTCTCCGGTAAGCCGTTCGAGGTCGCTCCCGGTCATGTTGCGGAACTCGCCGCTGCGGAAGAGACGCCGCCAGGCCACGGTATAGCCGTCTCGCGCCCGGTAACCGCCGAGGTCCCGGAAATTGATTACTTGCTCCAATTTGATATATCGTGAATATGGTTCTGTCATTGTTCCTTATGTTGTCATTCCCGCGCAGGCGGGAATCCAGACACTCTCCCCCCTCTGGATTCCGTATCAAGTACGGAATGACAATTCTATAGCGTTCTTAATAACAAAAGCATCAGACAAAACGTTAAAGTTATTGTCCTAGCTATTCACAAGACTGAAGAGTGGACGGGTGCCCTCGCCCGCGGAGTACTTATCGCCGGAAAAGACTTTATGGCCCATTTTTACCTTCCTGCCGACGAGTTCCATGGAGGCTTCCTTCGGGTCGATTCCTTCCAGGTTACCCATTATCCAGGGGCCGTCGTCAAGCTCCACCATGACGATGGTATAAGGGACTTCATCTTCGCGCCCTTCCGAGGCGACGAAAACAGTTGTAAAAGTCCTGATTTTGCCGCTGCCCTTAAGCTCGATAACATCCATATCCGGGCTGGCGCACTGCCGGCAGACCATCTTGGGCGGTATGGTAATAGCCCCACAGGACTGGCACTTCAATCCTAGGAGCTTGTTCTGCTTGAGGGCTTCGTTGTAATCTTTAAAAATCAGCTTGTGTTCCATGTTACCAGCCCCTTTCGAAAAGCATGTTGACCAGCGTACCGCCGTCCCCGCCGAGCGTATCCGTCATGCCGATTTTGGCATCGGGCACCTGACGCTCCGGTTCCACCTCTCCCCGGAGCTGCTTGACCACCTCGTAGACCTGCCCGGCTCCCGTAGCGCCGATGGGGTGTCCTTTTGACTTCAGACCGCCGGAGGGATTGATGGCCGTCTTCCCGCCGATATCCGCCTCGCCCTTCTCCCAGGCTTCTCCCGCCGTACCGTAATCGAAGAAGCCGAGGCTTTCGGCGGCAATCAGGCTGGCGATACTGAAACAGTCGTGAAGCTCGCAGAGGTCGATGTCCTGCGGCTTGACCCCGGCCATTTCGTAGGCTCGTTGCGAAGATATTTCGCGTGCCCTTATTCTCGGCAGGTAGTCGCTCTGGTTGCCGAGCGGGCCGCTGGAAGACTGTCCCGTGCCGGTAATGTAAACCGGTTTGCTCGTGAGCTTTCTGGCGACTTCTTCCGAGGCCAGCACCACGGCGGCGGCGCCGTCGGAGAACGGACAGCAGTCATGCAGGGTGAGCGGCGATGATACCATGAAGCTGCCGAGCACCTTCTCGACGGACATATCGGCGTTCTTGCCGAAGAACTGTGCCCTGGGGTTGACGCTGCCGTGTTTATAGGACTGTATGGAAACACGGGCCATTTGCTCCCGCAGCTTTTGTAGCGGTATTTTGTAGGTATCGGCGTAAAGGTGGGTCAGCATGGCGAAAACAGCCGGGAAGGTAATGCCGGCAGGATATTCATAACGGGCGTCGCTGAACATGGCGAAGGTGCGTGTCGCCAGGCCGGTGCCCATGGTGGCCGCCCTCTCCACGCCGCCCGCGAGCACTATATCGTAGTAGCCGGAGGCTACCCATATGAAGGCGTCTCTTATAGCCATGCTGGCCGAAGCGCAGGCGCCCTCGTAGCGGTTGGCGGGGACGTACAGGCAGCCGATGTTCTCCGCGGCGAAGGCCTGCACCATTCCCTGTCCCTCGGCGAAGTCACCCAGCACGTTGCCGACAAACAGGGCTTTGATATCTTTCGGTTTAAGGTTCGATTCCGTAATGGCTTCCATAGCGGCTTCGGCGAACAGTTCAACCTCCGTTTTTTCCTGCGGACCGCTAAATTTCGTCTCGCCTACGCCGACCACAGCTACTTTTTTCATACCAGACCTCCTGTCAGGGTTATAGATTGAGGAATTTCTATCGTGTACGGTTAATTATACGGGGTTGGGACCAATTCTTGCAAAATGGTGCCGTATAACTCATAATTGTAGCTGCTTATGGAGTAATTTTAATATCGGAGGAATAAATCACATGACGACTTTGAGTGAGTACAACAAATTTGGAGAAGAGCTTGAGAAATTATTGATATTGAGGACTTCTCCCCTCGCCGTAAAAATGCTGGAGAAGGAAGAAGATATCCCGGAGGGCGCCGTCAGGCCGAAGAAAGACCGCGGAATCCATATCGCCCAGTGCCAGGCCTTCGCCATGTCCCGTCGCCAGAAAGAGACCGTGGCCATGCTGAAGGAGGATAACTGGTGCTTTGCGGCGCTGATTGCCTACGGACTGGTGGATAAGCCGGACGACCCCGAATTTCAGCGGTTCCTGGCTTTCCCCACTTTCCCGAGAGACAAATACATCGGCATTGTTTCTGCCCCCCTGAAGACGGCTAATTTCGAGCCGGATGTGGTAATTATCTATTCCAACACCTCCCAGCTGCGGAATATGCTGATGCCGACGCATTTTATCGGCGAGGAGGCAGAGGTTAACTACCACTTCTTCCCACCGGCCTGCGCCTACCAGGTTGTTCCCGTCATGGAAAGCGGCCAGATGATGGTTACCCTTCCCGACCCCGGCGATTATACCCGGGCGCTGGCCGGAGAAGACGAGATTATCCTCTCCGTCCCGAAGGACAAAATAGGAACGCTGGTAGAGGGAGTCAGGCAAATGGAAGAGGGGGATTTCGGGTACGCCCGCGCCATCATGTATATGCAGAGCGATTTTCCCCACCCCCCGATGTACCAGACGTTCTTCAAGCGGTGGGGGCTATACGATAAGTAGACGGAAAAAGTTGGCGTTCATAGTGCCTGAATATTTTGTGAAGGAGGAAACACCATGTCGGTAGAAGAGAACAAGGCGATGGTTCGCCGCGTTATAGAAGAGGCAATTAATAAGGGGAACCTGGCGGTAATAGATGATATCATGGCCCCCAACTATGTCTACCATTTTCCCGGGATGAAAATTGAAGGTCCGGAGGGTTTCAGGCAGTTCGCCACCATGATGCGCAACGCTTTCCCCGACCTTAATGTTACTGTCGATGAAGTTATCGGCGAGGAGAACCTGGCGGCGGCCCGGGTGACGCTGCGGGGCACGTTAAAAGGCGAGTTCATGGGGCAGCCCCCGACCGGCAGGAAAATGGTATTTAAGGAGGCGGTTTTCGTCTACTTCGAAAGTGGCAAGGAAGTAGAAGCCTGGCCGTACGCGGACACTCGCGATATGTTTGCGCAGCTGGGTCTTAACCCTCCTTCATAGAAGGACTGGAGAGAGCCCTCTAACGCAGGCGGTTGACGGCCACGTAAATGCCCACCCCGATACCTAAAAGGTCGAAGATTATTCGGAACGGACTCCACGGGATACTCCCGAAGGTAAAAATATTCACCAGATAGGCTATCACTACGGCTAGGCTGCCCGTTATCGCCAGCCAGGGGCTTCTCTTTCGGTTTACCGAGAGACCGACTACCTCGCCGATGGCGTAGCCGACGCCCGCGGCCAGGAGCAGGTTGAGGAAAAAGAATGATAGGAAATTGTTGATGATACCCCACACCACCCCGATAGCGACGGCCATCACCAGCCCCGTACCCGCCGCCCTGAGATAGTATACCGAGGAGACGCGGTAAGTGGGCAGTTTGTAGAGTTTAGCGCACTCCCGGCACCTTGCCCCCACCGGTGTTTGCACCATGCATTTCGGGCATATCGGTTTGCCGCATTTGCCGCACCGCAGAGCCGTTTCTACATCCGGGTGCGCGGCGCATCTCGTTGTTTCCGGCTCGGTCATTCCTTTTTTTCCTTTTTGGGAACGTGTTTCCGGTGGACCCAGGCGGTTCTATCGCCGATATCGCGGTCGAAGAGAAGTCGATTTAAAAGCAGATGCCCCATCCCGATATTACTGGCCTCGGTAGCCGGCTGGGCGGTAAGTCGTTTGAGGACGAGAATCAGGAACATGGCTAGATAGGCCAGAATAACGGCGAGTTTCTCGTTGAAAAACCAGGTGGTCAATGACATCGAAGCGGCAGCGAAAAGTACCGGCAACGCCGAGCTACGCAAAATAAGTGTCACAAATACCACGATACCGATACCTATTACTGATGGCCACGGCGATAAGTCGTTCAATATCGGCATGATGATGACGATACCCAGGGATGTGGCGGCTCCTCTTCCACCGTGGAAGTGGAGAAAGACCGGCCAGTTATGCCCGGCGACCGCCGCCAGGCCGACCACGAGTTGCTGTCCGGCGTCCAGTCCCAGGCGCCAGGCTATCAATACCATCAGCATGCCCTTTAAAAAGTCGAAGATGCCTACCATCAGGCCGAGTTTCCGGGAGGTCGTCCGCCACAGGTTGCCGCCCCCCACCTGCTGGGTGCCGTTTTTCCTCAAGTCTATCCCGCGCGACTTTGCGGCAAGGTATGAGGATGGTATGGAGCCGACGAGGTAAGAGACTACAATCAATATAATCCAGGTAGTCATGAGACTCCTTAAAAGGGCAATTTTTTACATATTCGCTTGTTTCAATGCTTGTTCACCGGCCAGGGCGATGAGCCTTTCCACCGCTTCCGGCGGCACCTCCACCCCGCCGAGCATGACTTCGCTGCTGTCACCGATACCGTGATAATCGGTGCCTCCGGTGGCGATGAGTCCGTACTTTTCAGCCAGGTTGAGCATAGCTTCGGTTTGTTCGGCGGTGTTGTCCTTGTAATATGTCTCGACGCCGACCAATCCGACTGCTTTCAGCTTCTTTATCATGGCTTCCGGGTCGCTGACGGTAAAGGGGTGCGCCAGCACGGGCAGCCCATGAGATTGCAATATCAGTTCCACCGCTTCTTCCGGCGTCATCTTCTCGCGCGCGACGTAAGCCAGGCCGCCGTGTCCGATGTATTTATCAAAGGCCTCTTTGAACGCGGTGACATAGCCCTTTTCCAGCATTGCCCGGGCGATGTGCGGTCGCCCGATGGAGCCGTCGCCGGCTATTTTCTGCACCCGCTGCCAGTCGATATCCATGCCCAGAGCACCCAGCCTTTCCACCATTCCCCGCGCCCTTCTCTGACGTGAACTGCGGAACCTGTCCAGGGCTGACCCCAGTTCCCGGCTGGTATAGTCGATAAAGTATCCCAGGACATGCGCTTCGCCGTCGGCTAAATCGGTGCTAATTTCGACGCCGGGGATAAGTTTGAGTTCGGGGAATGCCTTAACGGCCTCCAGCGCCGGCGGAATCCCGTCCACGGTGTCGTGGTCAGTCAGGGCGATGACCTTCAATCCGAGCCCTGCCGCCTTGCCGACGATGGCTTCGGGACTGAACTTACCGTCGGAGGCAGTCGAGTGAATATGCAGGTCGACCTGGCTCACTGGGGTGCCGTCTCCCGCTGGATGCGCTTGATGCCGGTGGCTTTGCCGCTGGTTTCGTTTATTTCCACCAGAATAGCGTTGAGGGCCGGTTTCCCCTTGCCTACCGAGAGGTGATGGGGCATCTGGGTAAGGAAGCGCTGGATAACAGCTTCGGCATCATCGCCGATGACCGAATCCTCCGGTCCTGTCATGCCGATATCGGTAACGTAAGCGGTGCCCCCTGGCAGTATCCGAGTATCGATGGTGCCGACGTGGGTATGGGTGCCGAGCACGGCGCTGACGCGCCCGTCCAGGTAGCGCCCTAGGGCCACCTTCTCCGAGGTCGCCTCGGCGTGGAAGTCCACGATGATAACCTTCGGTATGGGGTCCAGTTCTTCCAGCAGCCTGTCCATGGTTCGGAAGGGACAGTCGAGGCTGTTCATGAAGACCCGGCCCATCAGATTAACCACCAGTGTCTTTCCCGCGCGCAGGTAGCCCCGCCCCGGCACCCCGGCGGGATAGTTCAGAGGACGCAGGATGGGCATATCGGCGTCGAGGTGGGGAATAATCTCTTTCTGTGCCCAGATATGATTGCCGGAGGTGAGCACGTCGATACCGTCGCCCAGCAACTCCCGCGAAGTGTCTACGGTCAGGCCGAAACCCCCGGCGGCATTCTCACCGTTGGCAATTACCAGTTTGATGCTGTACTGCTTGCGCAGGCCGCGTACGAACTGGTGTACGGCCTGCCGTCCCGGTCGGCCAACTATATCGCCTATGGCTAATATTTTCATCTTTGATTGAATGTCATTGCGAGCGAAGCGAAGCAATCTCTATCATGGGTTTCAAGAGATTGCTTCGTCGCTGTACTCCTCGCAACGACGGCCTTATTTATTTTGCGTAGTCGACAGCGCGGGTCTCCCTGATGACGGTGACCTTTATCTGCCCCGGGTAGTCCAGTGTCTCTTCCACCTTCTTCACGATGTCTCGCGCCAGTCTCATAGCCCCTAGGTCGTCGATTGTTTCCGGCTTGACCAGGATGCGTACTTCACGTCCGGCCTGAATGGCGAAGGACTTTTCGACTCCCTTAAAGCTGTCGGCAATATCCTCCAGGGCTTTGAGCCGTTTCAGGTAGCTTTCCAGCGATTCGCGCCGGGCGCCGGGTCGGGCGCTGCTGATGGCGTCGGCCGCCGAGGTGATGTAGCCCCAGATGCTGGTGTCGCTGGTCTCGAGATGGTGCTCGGCGACGCCTTGAAGTACCTCGGGCGATTTCTCCCACTGCTTGACGAGGTCGGCCCCGATGGCGGCATGGGTTCCTTCTACCTCGCGGTCAACGGCTTTACCGATATCGTGCAGCAGACCGGCCTTCTTGGCGGTAGTGACGTTAGCCCCCAGCTCTGCGGCAATCATGCCGGCCAGGTAAGCAACCTCCATGCTGTGTTCCAGGGCGTTCTGCCCGTAACTGGTGCGGAATTTGAGCCGGCCCAGCAGTTTGATAAGCTCGGGGTGGAGCTGGACTCCCTGCTGGAGAGCCGCCTGCTCGCCGGCATTCTGGATATCGGCGTTCACTTCCTCTTTAGCTTTGATGGCCATCTCTTCGATTCGAGCCGGATGAATCCGGCCGTCGAGGATGAGCCGGTTCAGGGCGACGCGCGCTATCTCCCGGCGCACGGGGTCGAAGCTGGATATCGTTACCGCCTCCGGCGTGTCGTCGATGATAAGGTCGACCCCGGTGGCCTGCTCCAGCGCCCGGATGTTACGTCCCTCCCGGCCGATGAGCCTCCCCTTCATTTCATCATTGGGGAGGGGGACTACCGAGACCGTGGTCTCCGCAACGATTTCCGAGGCGCTACGCTGTATGGCGGATGCCAGTATCTCCTGGGCTTTCTCGTTCGCCTCTTCTTTCAGTTTTAATTCCCACTGGTGAATGCGTCTGGAGGCTTCCTGCTGCATCTCTACCTCCATAGCGTCTAACAATGTCTGCTTGGCCTCCGTACTGGACATTCCGGAAATGAGCTCAAGCTGCTTTAACTGTTTGTCCTTGAGCTCTCCGAGCTGGCTCCGGGTCGTTTCAATTTCCTTTTCTTTGCCGGTGAGATTACGGTCACGCTGTTCGACGCCTTCCAGCTTGCGGTCCAGGGTCTCCTGCTTTTGATTAAGCCTGTTTTCCTGTTTTTGCAGTTCGGAGCGTCGCTCCCGGTAGTCGCTGTCAGCCGATGCTTTTATTCGTTTGGCTTCCTCCTGGGCTTCTTGCAGTATATCTTTGGATTCGTTCCTGGCTTCGCCTACCATCTTGGCAGCTTTTCTCTCGGCGATGCGCAGTTGACGGTTGAAGATGAGGCGACGGGAAAGAAAGGCCGCCATGCCGCCCAGGACTATGCCAATGATAAAAATGAAGAAGAGGGCAACTAATTCAATAGTGCCTAATACCATTCTTATTTCCCCCTTTCCTGGTTATTTATATATTATATTTATAACGTAAATTCTCTTTAAATTATTATTTGGGGATTCCGTCGCACTCTTTCCATACCCGCGCTACCGTCTCGTTGATGACATCATAGCCGAAGCCCCTCCGCCCCAGGTGTTCACCCAACCGGCGGCGAAATACCTGGTAATCGGACGGGGACAGGCGGCGGGCCTTCCTGAGGGCCGCCCGGTAAGCGCTGTCGCTATCATCGACTTCGCTGATTATCTGTTCTATAATATCGCCATCCAGTCCCTTACGTTGTAGCTCCAGCTTCGTCAGGCGACGACTTCGGGGGCTGAACGACTCGCGGTTGTCTTTCCAGAACCGTGCGAAAGCGTTATCATCCACCAGTCCCTGTTCCTTCAGCCTGTCGAGGGCCTTCTCGGTAGAAGCGCTGTCGAACCCGTGCTTCTTGAGTCTCTGGCGTATCTCGGCCTCGCTGCGCGGTCGGTAGCCGAGGTAGCGAATGGCTGCGTTCAGGCAGCGCTGGTAGCGGTCGACTCCCGTCAGCGTTTCCAACTGTTCGTCGGAAAGTTCCTGCTCGATTCTCAAACCTTCTTTTAACGCTACTTCAGCCAGCAGGCTAAAGGCGTACTTACCATCCAGGTAAACGTTTACCCGCTTTTCCCGGCTCTTTCCTGCCGTCAGTCTGGTTATTTTACTCATCAACTAACAACCCCGTTTAAAAACACAAAAGGCTGAAGCCTTTGCCTCAGCCCTGTTTTTACCATCTGCCTGATAAGGTCGGCTTATCCCTGTAAATGCCTTTTACTCTTCGTCAGGCGATGTGCCGTGGGTGGTGCCGGCTGAGGCTCTTATCCGCTCTTCAATTTCCTGGGCGAGTTCGGGATTTTCCGCCAGGTATTTCTTGGCACTTTCCCGGCCCTGCCCGAGGCGGATGTCACCGTAGGAGAAAAAGGCGCCGGCTTTACTTATCAGCCCCAGCTCCACACCAATATCAAGGAGGTTGCCCTCTTTGCTTATGCCGTGGTCGAACATAATGTCGAACTCGGCGCTGCGGAACGGAGGTGCAACCTTATTCTTAACTACCTTAGCTCTAACACGACTGCCTATTGCTTCTGTTCCCTGCTTGATGGTCTCGGCACGCCTCAGGTCTATCCTTGTCGAGCTGTAGAACTTCAGCGCTCTGCCCCCGGTGGTTACCTCCGGGTTACCGAAGACAATGCCAACCTTCTCTCGCAGCTGGTTGATAAATATCACCGCTGTCCCGGAACGGCCGATGGCGGCGGCGAGTTTCCTCAACGCCTGTGACATAAGGCGGGCCTGTAGACCCATCTGCGGGTCTCCCATATCCCCCTCGATTTCAGCCCGGGGAACCAGAGCGGCGACGCTATCAATAATTATCGCATCAACGGCGCTGCTCCTTACCAGCGCTTCGCAAATCTCCAGTGCCTGCTCGCCGGTATCCGGTTGTGAGATGAGCAGTTCGTCAACATTGACACCGCAGTTGGCTGCGTAAGAGGGGTCCATGGCATGCTCCGCATCGATATAGGCAACCGTACCTCCTCTTTTTTGTGCTTCGGCGATTATATGCTGGGCCAAGGTAGTTTTTCCGGATGACTCGGGTCCGAATATTTCCGTGATACGCCCTCTGGGTATCCCTCCGATACCCAGGGCTAGGTCTAGAGCCAGGGAGCCAGTAGGAATGGCTTCTATTGGCAGCAGTGTGACCGACTCACCCATCTTCATAATGGAGCCCTTGCCGAACCGCTTTTCTATCTGGCCAATAGCCAATTCCAGTGCTTTTTCTCTCTCCGTGGTCATCTCTCGCCTCACCCAGATAATAGCACAACAGTTTTACCAAAACAAGTGGCTGTGTCAGTTTCGGTCTTAATAAAACCTAAATAAATTTTTAGCAATCGGCTGGCGGTAGGGGTGTCCGCAATTGGTCTCATGCCCTGCTGTTTTACAATCCACCTCCTGCGCCCTCGTCCCTTGGAAGGAGGGAGAGAATTTATGGAGGCTGTCCGAAATTTGTCATTCCCGACCTTATCGGGAATCCAGGTCTTTAATAAGTTGGTTTGCATACTGGATTCCCGCCCCCGTATCAAGTACGGGGCAAGCTTCGCGGGAATGACAGAAAAAATTTGGAAGCAGATATCTTCTGACAGTCTTAAAAGCCCCGGGTGTGATGATTGGGGGGTAGACAAACGGGATAAGCTGTGATGATACCGGGCGGTCCGGGTGGGAATAGATATCAAAGAGGGGTGGGGGACGGGTTCAAACTAAAAGTGGTATAATTCGGGCTAAATGCATGAAGAAAGCGGGATGACATAATGTATGCTCTTTTAATTATACCGGCGCTGGCAATAATTTATTTCGGGCTGCTGTTCTGGTTTACGGACCGTAATGCCAGCCTGCTCCTGGATTTTAATAAGCTTAAAAAGGAGTCGTGGCGTATCGGGGAAAATTTTCTCTGGGGGAGCGCCACGTCGGCCTATCAGGTAGAAGGCAACTGCACAAACAATAACTGGTGTCAGTTCGAGTCCTCGGTTGATGCAAAAGGAAAGCCCAGAATCTCTAACGGCCAGAGGGCCGGAATCTGCTGCGACCACTGGAACCGCTATAAGAAAGATATTCAGCTTATGAAAGAGCTATCGTTGAACGCCTACCGCTTTTCGGTGGAGTGGAGCAAAATTGAGCCGAAGCAGGGCGAGTTCGACGAAGCGGCACTCGACCACTACGAGCAGGTCGTGGACGAACTGCTGGCGCAGGGAATCGAGCCGATGGTTACGCTGCACCACTTTACCAACCCCGTATGGTTCGAAGAACAGGGGGCCTTTCTCCAGGAAAATTCCCCGGAAATTTTTACCAGGTTTGCGGAGCATGTCGTCCGGCGTCTCGGCTCAAAGGTGCAGTTGTGGTGCACCATCAACGAGCCGTCATCCTATGCCCTGGCCGGATACTTTATGAGTATATTCCCTCCGGCCGAGAAAAACCTTCAAAAAGCCGCTACCGTACTGAAAAACATGCTGCGCGCCCATACGGCCGCGTATGCCTGCATCAAGAAAATCGACCCGCAGGCACAGGTGGGACTCGTTGTGGTTATGATAATCTACGAGCCGCCCAATCGCTGGAACCTGCTGGACGTCGTGTTCAACCGCCTACTCAAAAAGAACATGACCGATTCCCATTTCAAATACCTCACTGAAGGTCGTTTCAAATTCTCCATACCCGGCCTGGCCCGCGAATCTTATGATAGCGGTGTCCGGGATGCCTTTGACTTTATCGGCGTTAACTATTACATGCGCTTCTTATGGAAGTTGAGGCCCTTCGGTAAGCCGAGGCTGGATATAATAGAAAACGCCCCGCCGGAGAGGTTGACGGACATGGGGTGGGAAATTTACCCGGAGGGACTTTACCGGGTACTCAAGCTGGTAAGCAGCTATACTTCCAAGCCCATATACGTTACCGAGAACGGCATTGCCGATGACGGCGATAAGAAAAGGGCGAACTTCATCGAAGACCATTTACTCGTCCTGAACAAAGCCGTTGCCGGCGGTATGAATATCAAGGGATATTTTTACTGGTCGCTAATCGATAATTTCGAATGGGCGCACGGGTTCGAGAAGCGATTCGGACTTTATCACGTCGATTACGCCACGCAAAAGCGGACACTCCGCAAGGGGAGTCGTAAATACCCGGAGATAATTCGCCGGAGCCGCCGTTAAATCTCGGCAATCGGCGGCATGGCGCGCTTGTGGTCGGCGGTGGCTTTCATGGCCTCGATTTTACGTTTCAGGTCCTCCGGGGCGTCTCCGGTAAGGATATAGCGGTCGAGGGATTCGTAGCTGAAGCCCATCTCGGCCTCGTCGGTCTGGCCCTCCCACAGGCCCGCAGACGGCGGCTTATCGATGATTTCACCCGGGATTTTCAGGTAACGCGCCAGTTCGCTGACCTCCCCTTTGACCAGGTTCCCCAGCGGCAGGATATCCACTCCGCTATCGCCGTGCTTGGTGAAGTAGCCGACGGTGAGCTCGCTCCGGTTCCCGGAGCCGGCCACCATGTATCTTAATTGATTGGCGATGTAGTAGAGGGTGACCATTCGCAGTCTGGCTTTGAGATTGGCCCGGGCCAGATTACCGAGAGCCGGGTCTGGCTGATAGTCCGGTAATATCTGAATAATGGCGTCGAAAGCGCCATCCAGAGGCACCTGTACAGTCGGTATGTTAAACTGCCCGGCAAGGATTTCCGCGTGTGCTTTATCGGTATCGATGCTGCGGCAGGGCATAATCACGCCGAGGATATCCTCCGGGAAAGCCCGCTGGCAGAGTGCTCCCAGAACGGAAGAGTCAAGCCCGCCGCTTAAACCCAGCACCACGCCCCGGCACCCGGCGGCCTGTACTTTCTCCTTAATCCACGCTACCAGCTTGAGTACCCGCTGTTCCGTGTCCATCTTTTTCTCCTTTGCAGGGAAAAGTTATCAATAGTATACTGGCAAATAGATACACCGTCAAAAAGGGTTGTCATGCCAGCCGATATCGTTCTGAAAAATGCCAGCGTCATTACTATGGACAAAGCGCGGCTGTCAGCACACATGGTGGCTGTCTCCGGCGATAGCGTACTTGCAGTCGGCGATAACGACGAACTGGATGTGGTGGTAGGGACGAAGACGAAAGTAATCGACTGCCGGGGCAGGGCGGTGGCGCCCGGCTTCAACGATGCCCACCTCCACCTCTTTTCCCTCCTAAGGAAATTGTTAAGCATCGACCTCACTCCGGCGGCGGTCAGCTCCATCGCTGATATTAAAGAGGCGGTACGCCGCAAGGCGGAGAAAACCCCGCCCGGAAAGTGGATTACCGGCACCGACTATAATGAATTTTACCTGACGGAGGGGCGGTGCCCCACCCGAGGCGACTTGGATGAGGCCGCCCCGCGCCACCCGGTGGTGCTGGCGCACCGTTCTCTGCATGCCTGCGTGCTCAACAGCTTGGCGCTGGAACTGGCAGGTATTGGTGCGGAAACGCCGGAGCCGCCGGGGGCCCGAATCGAGCGCGACCTGACTACCGGCGAACCGAACGGCGTACTTATCGAGATGTTAAGCTACATCCGCAGTGAGGTAATGCCGCCTTTTTCCGATACGGAACTTGACGAAGCGTTCGAATTGGTTGACCGGCATTTCCTGGCCAACGGGATTACCTCTTTTCAGGAGGCGACATATAGAAACGACCGTAGCCGATGGCAGGTTGTCCGCAGATACAAAGAAGCGGATAAACTGCACAGCCGTATTTCCATGATGGCGGGACCGGAGACCCGCCGCGAGTTTCAGGAAGACGGCATGGTAACGGGGTCGGGCGATAACCGACTCCGACTGGGCGCCGTCAAGATAATGCTGGGAGAATCGGCGGGGCAAAGTGAGCTTACGCAGCCGGAACTCAACCGGCTGGTATTGGACTGTCATCAGTCCGGCTTTCAACTGGCTTTCCACGCCATTACCGAAGGCGCTATAGAATCCGCTATCGAAGCCCTGGAATATACGGGCGGTCGTTCTGCATTGACCGGAAGGCGGCACCGTATTGAGCACTGCAGCGAATGTCCTCCCCATCTCCTGGAGCGACTTCAAAGGCTGGGGGCGGTTATCGTTACCCACCCCTCGACTATCTATTACAACGGCGAGAGGTATCTGGCGACCGTAGACCCGAAACAGCTGCCGTG
The DNA here is from genome assembly GCA_034430575.1 of Dehalococcoidales bacterium. GTDB lineage: Bacteria > Chloroflexota > Dehalococcoidia > Dehalococcoidales > RBG-16-60-22 > JAFGPF01. Next base: position 9,515 of record DAOUDZ010000037.1, on the reverse strand, counting down.
GCTTTACCGCATTAAATCACCGATGGAAAGCGGCGTGGTGGTCGCTGCCGCTTCGGATGCGCCGGTCGTGCCGGTTAATCCGCTGGCGGGTATCTACGGGGCGGTAACCCGTAAAGCAGAGTCGGGGCAGGTGCTCCTGCCGGAGGAGGCTGTTTCGCCGGAGCAGGCACTACGACTGTATACAGTCAATGCCGCATACGCCTCTTTCGAAGAGGATATTAAGGGGTCGATAGCGCCGGGGAAGCTGGCCGACCTCGTTGTTTTAAGCGGCGACCCCGCGCAAGTGCCGCCGGAGCGTATCAAGGATATTAAAGTGGAAATGACCATTATCGGCGGGAGGGTGGTCTGGGAGGGATAATCCCCTTGTCATTGCGAGCGAAGTGTGGCAATCTCAACAAGCGTAATATGAGATTGCTTCGTCGCTACTCTCCTCGCAATGACTATCTCTATTGTGGTTAGGTAGAGCCTATAGCCGTGGCGGTGGCGTACTCCTTCGAATGTGAAAGACTTACATCGATTTCTTTTATTCCCAGCCTCTCCGCTTCTTTTTTAGCCCGGCCGTTGAGCCTTATGCGCGGTTTGCCGCTGGGATGATAAAGCGTCTCTATTTCCCGCCAGGCAACGCCGCGGTTGCCCGTGCCCAGCGCCTTCATCACCGCTTCTTTGCTGGCGAAGCTGGCGGCCAGCGAATGAGCACGGTGGCCGTAGATATTCAGCTCCGCTTCGGTGTAGACGCGGCGCAGGAAACGGTCGCCGAAGCGTTCGATTACACGGCGGATTCGTTCTATTTCTATGATGTCGGTCCCGATATGGTGCTGCATTTTTTAATGCTCAATCTTGTTTTTGCTGGATTTCAACTCCTGGAGCAGCCCGGCGCACAGCTTTTTCAGGAGTCGTTGCGGCGGCTTGTCGAAGAAGGAGGTGTAAAGTGGAGTCAGGGACATTTCGCCCTGGATAACGGCCTGGATATCCGTACCTTCGGCCTCCGCCCCCACGAGCCTTTCCCGTATCATGCGATACTGCTTGACCGTACCCTCATTATCTTCCGTGATGGTGTTGATGTGGCTGGAACGGGCCAGGCGCGTGAGTTTGATGTCTGTTATTTTATCCAGTGGCAGGTCCGGCACGTTGAGGTTGAGGAAAACGCGGGGGAAATCCTCCGCTGCCAGTCGTTGCACCAGCGCGGCCGCTGCTTTCGCCCCGGCTTCCAGGCTGTCCCTGCCAGAGGAAAAAGATGCCGAAGATACCGACATCGCCGTCAGGCCGCGGGTATAGCCCTGCATGGCGGCCCCCACCGTCCCGGAAATATAAACGTCCTCCCCGTAGTTGGGGCCGGGATTGATGCCGGAAACTACCATGTCTATATCCGGTGCCAGTTTGCCGTGACCCAGTATCACGCAGTCGCTGGGGGTGCCGTCAACCTTGTAAGCGGCCACGTCCGGGAAGGGTGAGGCGTATTCCTGCACGTTCAGGGCCTCGAACAGGCTTACCGCCGTGCCGATGGCGCTCCTTTCGCCGTCCGGGGCCACTACGGTCACAAGGGCGATTTTCTTCAGTTCCCTCACCAGCACCCACAGGCTTTCCGCATTTATACCGTCGTCGTTGGTTACCAGTATATTCATGTCTTTTCCGTTTACGCTTGTAGTTTATCACAGCGTTGAAAGCAACGGCAAAAGAGAAGGGCGTAATGCCGGGGTTCGTTTGCCGAATGAGTGAATATATGGTATTATTTATTGGCCTATTTATTTAGTTCTTTGGTACGATATATTAATGCTAGTAGTCGCCTGCGTCAAACAGGTCCCGGATACTACCCAGGTCAAAGTCGACCCGGTTACCGGCATTCTCATCAGAGAGGGTGTACCCTTCATCATGAACCCCTACGATACCCACGCCCTTGAAGAAAGCCTCCGACTGAAAGACAAGTATGGATTTCGTGTCGCGGTAATCTCCATGGGCCCTCCCACTGCCGAAGTCACCCTGCGCAAAGCTCAGGCTTTAGGAGCCGATGATGCTGTACTGTTGAGCGACCGCGCCTTCGGCGGCGCCGATACTCTGGCTACCAGCATGGTCCTGGCCGAAGCTATCCGGAAACTGGCGCAACAGGAAGAACTGGCCGTCATTATGTGCGGGCGCCAGACCATCGACGGGGATACGGCCCAGGTAGGCCCCGGCATTGCTTCCCGCTTGGGATGTTCGCAGCTGACCCTGGTTGACCGTATCGAAGAAGTGGATGTAAAGAACAAACAGGTAAAGGTCAGGCGAAAGCTGGAGGGCCGGCATGAAATCGTAACAACGCCCCTGCCTGCCATGATTGCCGTACTGCGAGAAATTAACAAACCCCGCTATCCTACGGTACCGATGCGCCTGATGGCCGAGGATGCGGATATAGTGCTCTGGGATAATAAAGCGATGAACATAGACGAGCAGACTATCGGGCTTAAGGGGTCGGCGACGCAGGTACGGAAAATATTCTCGCCGGAGAGGACCAAGGGCCAGATACTGGGCGACGAAGCTGACAGGCCCGAGGATGTCGCTATGTCACTAATTGATAAAATGACGGAAAAGGACCTTCTGTCCTTTTAGATAAGGCTAGAGTTTTAATTGATGGAAGAGCCTAAGAAGATTAAGAGACCACGAGGCACGGTGCGACTTATCCCCGGCAAGTGCATCGCTTGCGGCGCTCGCTGTGAGAGTGAGTGTCCCAAGGGCGCCATCACCATGAACGAGAAGGGCGAGCCGATTATCGACCTGGAGCTATGTACCAGGTGCCGTCGGTGCGTCAAGGTTTGCCCGGCCGAGGCCATCGAGATTTTCTACACGCCGGAAGAGCAGAAGATACTTGATGAACTGGCGGCGCAGAAAGCTACGGCCAAACCCGAAGACGAACCGGAAGTCGAGGAAAAAGACCCCAGGCTGGAAAAAATCAAAGAATACAAAGGCGTCTGGGTCTTCATCGAGCACACCGAGGGCAAGCCGGCGGAGGTCTCTTGGGAACTGTTGGGCGTGGGCGCCGACCTCGCTAAAACGAGAGGCGTCGAACTGTGCTCGGTGTGTATCGGCGATAAAGTAGAGCACCTCTGCCAGGAAGCGTTTGCTTACGGCACCGGGAAGGTCTATCTGATTGACGACCCCGTCTTTCACTATTACCGCACGGAATCTTATTACAGGGCTTTTTGTCACCTGGTAGAGAAATATAAGCCGGAGATTGTACTCATCGGGGCTACCGGCCTGGGGAGGGATTTAGCCGGCGCCATCGCCACCAGGCTGCGAACCGGGCTCACGGCGGACTGCACCGGTCTGGCCATCGACGACGGGGGTTTCCTGTTGCAGACACGTCCCGCCTTCGGCGGCAACATTATGGCGACCATTTTGACGGAATATACGCGACCCCAGATGTCCACGGTACGACCCCACGTTATGCCCCTGCCGGAAAAGGATGCATCCCGTACCGGCGAAATTATCCGGGAGACCGTGCCCATCAAGGAAGAAGATATCGCCGCCAAGGTGTTGGAGGTAATCGAAGATACTAAACTGGACAGTGTGGACGTGGCGGCGGCTGATATCATCGTCTCCGGCGGACGGGGCATGTGCAATACGGAGAATTACAGCTTATTGCAGGAGCTTGCCGATGAGCTGGGTGGGGTGGTGGCCTGTTCCCGCGCCGCCGTGGAAGCCGGCTGGATGCCACTGGAAAGGCAGGTCGGCCAGACGGGCAAGACGGTCCGACCCAAGATTTATATCGCCTGCGGCATCAGCGGCGCCATCCAGCACCTGGTCGGTATGCAGGACTCGGATATTATTATCGCCATCAATCGCGATAAACAGGCGCCGATTTTTGAAGTGGCTACCTTCGGAATCGTTGGCGACCTTTTCCAGGTAGTACCGGCAATAATAAATTATGTCAGGGAGCTAAAAGCCAAAAAGGCGGGCGCAGCCGCTTAAAAAAGGTTGGTGTCATTCCCGTGAAAACGGGAATCCAGAGGGGAAAAGGGGTGGCTGGATTCTCGGGTCAAGCCCGAGAATGATATTGTTATATATTTTAGATAAGGAATAATATATTTTGACAGCTAATGTTATAGCGTTTATCGTTGTTTTTGCGGCGGCCATACTGTTCTTTATCTGGAGCTGCTGGAAACGTTTCGGCCTGGTAATGAAAGGCCGACCGGACAATCGATTTAATGCCATCCATAAACGCTTCTGGAATATGCTCTTTTACGCCTTCGGCCAGAGGCGGGTGGTCAGCAAGCCGTTCGGCATAAACCACTTCGTGCTTTTCTGGGCATTTATGGTGCTGTTAATCGCCAACGCCGAGTTCCTGCTCAATGGCCTCGCCCCCGGTGTTGTCGATTTGGCACTGCTTCCGGACGGAGCCTATTTTGCGCTGGCCTGTATTTTCGATATTGTTTCCGTTCTGGCTTTGCTTTCGGTAATTTTAGCCGTTATCCGCCGCTTTACTTTCCCGCCGCCCCACACAGAGGCCAGGAGCCGCGATGCCTTCATTATCCTCGGAATGGTGGGCGTCCTGATGATTGCCTTCTTCGGCATGCACGCCAGCGAAATCGCCCGCGGTACGGAGACGGCGGCATCCTATATGCCCATATCCAGCTTCGGGGCTGCTATTATTCCTTCGGCAGCTTCAGGCGGGGGAATTGAAACGGCGGCAAACGTTTTCTGGTGGATTCACGCGGTGGTCTTGCTGGCTTTTCTTAATTACCTGCCGTACAGCAAGCACATGCATGTCCTGGCGTCCATTCCCAACTGCTTCTTCAAGAGCCTGGAGAAAGTTAAGACACAGTCGCGTGAAGAGTTCGTCAAGGAAAATACCTTCGGGGTGGGGCAGATAGAGCAGTTTCCATGGAAGGGGCTATTCGATTCTTACGCCTGCACCGAGTGCGGGCGCTGCTCGGATAACTGCCCGGCCACTTTTACCGGCAAACCGCTGGAGCCCAGGCTGGTTCTCCATGATATCAAGGTCAACCTGCTAAAAAGCGGCGAAAAGAAGGGCGGGGTGGAATTACCGCTAATCGGCGGCGAGGGTGAGGGCAGCGTCTCCGAGGAGGTAATCTGGGAGTGCACTACCTGCGGCGCCTGCATGGAAGTCTGCCCGGTATTCATCGAGCACGTGCCTAGGATAGTCGACATGCGCCGCTACCTGGTGGAGACGAAGGCGAAGTTCCCGGAGGAGCTGCTGACACTGTTCGAAAATATGGAGCAGCGTAGCAACCCCTGGGGTATCGCCCCCGCCGAGCGCACCAAGTGGGCGGCTGATATTGATGTAAAGCCTTTCGAAGCTGGCAAGACCGAATACCTGTTCTATACCGGCTGCGCCGGCGCCTTAGACGCGCGAAACCGCCATACCACGTTGTCCGTAGCTAAAATCCTTGATGCGGGCGGCGTGTCCTGGGGTACCCTGGGGAGGGAGGAGTTGTGCTGCGGCGACAGCGTGCGCCGACTCGGCAACGAGTATGTCTTCGACAATATGGCCAGGGAAAATATCAAAATGTTTGCCGAGAAGGGTGTCAGGAAAATTATCACCCAGTGTCCGCATTGCTACAGCACCCTGAAGAACGATTATAAACAATACGGGGTCGACCTGGAGGTCGTTCATCATACGGAGTTCATCCGGAATCTTATTAAAGAGGGCAAGCTGAAGCTGAAGGCTTCCGGCGACCTGGGCAATGTGGTCTTTCATGATTCCTGCTATCTGGGAAGGTATAACCTCATCTATGATGCCCCGCGTCAGGTGGTAGCTGCGGCGACCGGCAAAGCGCCTACCGAGATGGAGCGTAACCGCGACAATGCGTTCTGCTGCGGCGCCGGGGGCGGACGCATGTGGATGGAAGAAAAAGAAGGCACGCTCATTAACGTGGCGCGTGTGGAAGAAGCCCTGGAAAAGAAACCGGATACCGTTTGTGTCTGCTGCCCCTACTGCATGACCATGTTCGATGATGGCCTGAAGGATAAAGAGGCAGATAACGTACAGGTGCTGGACCTGGCGGAAATCGTCGCGAGGGCGCTGCCGGATTAAATATTAACGACAGCATTATTTTATTGCTATACGTAGCTGGCGGGACTGGACTTATCTCCAGTCCCGTACTATAATTAGTTAGAGATAGAGCCGAAGTACTAGAACTACTGTACAATATGAAGTAAAGTTCATATCTCCTCGAAAACAAGAGCCGTTTAATAGGAATAAGAACCAGATGGAGCCTGGAACTTATTGAGATTTGTAAATTTACTTATCACCTGTCCTGCATCGGATTACTTATTTCCTACATCGGTTATTATGCGTATCATTGTGTCTGAATATCGAGATAACTAAGAAAGGAGTTGGGCTTGATGGTTAAGGAACTTCCAGTTGTTTACCTGCAAACAGCCAGCTGCAGCGGTTGCGCCGTCTCGCTGTTAAATTCGGCCAGTCCTACTATTAAGAACGTGCTCATAGACCAGATAGTCCCCGGAGTGCACATCAACCTCCGGTTTCACCCGGTGATTATGGCTGCCGCCGGGGAACTGGCTATCGAGGTGATGGAGGACACGGCCAAACAGAACAAAGGCGAGTATGTCCTGGTCGTCGATGGAGCCGTTCCAATGGCTACCGACGCCGTTTACGGGGCGGTCGGCGAGCGGGATGGCAAACCGGTTACCATGTTGCAGAGGGTGACGGAACTGGCACGGGACTCGCTGGCCGTTATTGCTCTGGGCACCTGCGCCTCCTTCGGCGGTATACCGGCGGCCAAACCCAATCCCACCAATGCCCAGCCGGTGAGTAAAGCCCTCGAATCCGAAGGCATTGATAAACCCCTGATTAATATACCCGGCTGCCCTCCCCACCCCGACTGGTTCGTGGGGACGGTAGCCAGTATTATTCTCAATGGCCTGCCCGCGGCCGATGACCTCGACGACTTGCTCCGGCCCAAGGCTTTCTATGGCAAGCTGGTTCACGAAAATTGCCCGCGCCGCGCCTATTTCGACGAAGGTAAATTCGCCAAGAAATTCGGCGACGAGGGCTGTCTCTATGAACTCGGCTGCAAAGGCCCCATAACCTATGCCGATTGTCCCTTGAGAAGGTGGAATAGCGGCACGAACTGGGTTATCGGCGCCGGAGCGCCGTGCAATGGCTGCACTCAGCCGGAATTCCCCGACCAGACGGCACCCTTCTACGAGAAACTCGTCGATGTTGACCTGCCTACTATCGGCGCTTACTGGGCCAACAAGGAGGAGAAGTAATGGGCAAAATAGTTATAGACCCCGTCACCAGAATTGAGGGCCACCTGAAAGTCGAATGCGTCGTCGAGAATGGGGAGGTCAAAGACGCCAGGACTACCGGCAACCTCTTCCGCGGATTTGAAATTATCCTGCGGGGGCGTGACCCGCGGGATGCCCAGGTAATTACCCAGCGTATCTGCGGCGTCTGCCCGCAGTCGCACGGCATTGCGGCCACGCTGAACCTCGATAGTGCTTTCGGCATTGCCGATAAGATACCGGATAACGGCCGGATAATACGCAACCTGATTCAAGGGGCGCATATCGCCCAGGACCATGTTTTCCATTTCTACCACCTCGCCGCCTTGGACTATGTGAATGTGGCCGACGTGGCCGCATATGAAGGTAACGATTCTCAACTTAATTCGGTCAAGGACTTCATCCAGCGCGGCGCGCTGGAACCGTTCCTGCCACGCTACGAAGGAGACTACCGCCTGCCCCCGGAAATCAACCAGCAGGGCGTAGCCCACTATGTCAAAGCGCTGGAGATACGGCGCGTCGGCCACGAGGCCGTGGCTATCTTCGGCGGCAAGATTCCACACAGCGTGGGGGTTGTCCCCGGCGGCGTGACCAGCGTGCCCACGGTCGATAACATCATGGCTTATATCTGGAAGATTAAAATACTGCAGGACTTCATTAATAACGTCTATATCCCCGATGTACTTGCGGTAGCCGGCGCTTATCTCGACTACGCGGAAATCGGCGTGGGCTGCAAGAACCTGCTGTCCTACGGAGGGTTCGACCTCGAAGGCAGCAGCCCGGACTATGCCTCGCGGAACAGGCTCTTCAAGCAGGGGACCGTCTCCGCCGACCTCAAGCCCGGCGAGCTGGACACGGATAAGATAGCCGAGTACGTGAAGCACTCCTGGTACGAAGACGCGACCTCGGGACGGCACCCGTCGCAGGGAGAGACCAAACCCCAGTACGGCAAGAAGGATGCCTATTCCTGGACGAAAGCCCCGCGCTACGACGGTAAGGTCTACGAGGTCGGCCCGCTGGCGAGAATGGCCGTTTCCTATGCCAGGGGCGAGCCGACCGTAAAAGAGATGGTAAACGGGGCTTTGAGCCAGCTAAAAGCGTCACCGTCGGTGCTGTTCTCCGTGCTGGGTCGTCACCTGGCGCGGGCGCTCTCCGCCAAATTTATCGCCGATTCGCTGGAAGGCTGGGCGCTGCAGTTGAAACCCGGCGAGCCTGCCTATATTGAGTATGAAATGCCCGATGAAGCTATGGGCATGGGACTTACCGAGGCCGCCCGGGGCGCCCTGGGGCACTGGATAGAGATAAAAGATAAGAAAATCGCCAACTATCAGTGCGTCGTGCCCACCACTTGGAACGTAGGCCCGATGGATGATAAAGGTCAGCACGGACCTATCGAGCAGGCGCTTATCGGCACGAAGGTCAAGGACGAGAGTAATCCTTTTGAAATCTTGCGTATCATTCGCTCATTTGACCCCTGCCTGGCATGTTCCATCCACGTGGTGACACCTAAAGGTCGAGACCTTGGTCAGTTCAGGGTAGTGTAGCCTTTTAAGGAGGAGAGATGATTTTATCAGAGCAAAAGCCGTTTGAAGAAATCCTGGGCTATCTCGACGGGGAGAAGAGCGTCTTTATACTGGGCTGCAACGGCTGCGCGCAGTCGTCAGGAAGCGGCGGCCCCGTTCAGGTAGAAGAAATGAAGAAGAAGCTTGAAGAGGCCGGAAAGAAGGTAACCGGGACAAAGGTTATCGACTTTCTCTGTGAGAAGGCCCTGGTCAAGTCGGGCCTGCGGGGCAGAGTCGACCAGGTGGCGGCCGCCGATTCGATACTGGTAATGACCTGCGGTATCGGCATCCAGGCGGTAGCTGCCTCGGTGAACAAGGTCTGTCACCCGGCCTGCAATACTATTAACCTGGGAGGCAGCCGTGGGGAGTGGAGGGGCAGCGAGCGGTGCCAGGAGTGCGGCCAGTGTCTGCTGGACTATACCGGCGGTATCTGTCCCCTCACCGCCTGCACCAAGAGCCTGGTCAGCGGTGCCTGTGGCGGGGCATCCAACGGGAAGTGTGAACTTTCACCTGACCGCGATTGTGGCTGGGAGCTTATCTACAACCGTTTGAAAGCGAAAGGTCAGCTCGATAAACTGCTGGTGGACCTCAATGCGCTGGACCATAACAAGCTGATGCCGCGACCGGAAATGATGTCCACCTCGCGCTATGCCCTGGAGAATCTTGACCGGGAGGTGAAGGTAGAGTGAGCTTGCAATCGAAACTGGA
>DAOUDZ010000036.1:0-13562 GCA_034430575.1 Dehalococcoidales bacterium | reverse complement strand
TCCTGCCTTCGGTGACGTCATAAAATCTGGCGAGGAGATTGGCTATGGTACTCTTGCCGCTGCCGGAGCCGCCCAGAAGGGCCACCAGCTGGCCGGGCTGTACTTCGAAGCTGACATTCTTTAAGGCCGGACTGATTTTATCATAGCTGAAGCTGACATCATCGAAGCGTACCTGCCCCCTGATACGGCCCAGCTCTACAGCCTGCGGCTTCTCTCTTACCGCCGTTTCGGTATCCAGTATCTCAAAAATACGCTGCCCGGCGGACATGGTACGGGAATAAAGATTGACCATCATCCCCAACCGGCGTATGGGCATCATTAGCATGCCCAGATATAGTATAAACTGGGTAATCTGGCCGATGGTCATGTTGCCGGCGATTACCTCCCGTCCGCCGTACCAGAGGATAATAGCGGTAGGTATGCTGAAGAGAAGCACCATTGTAGGCATGTTGATAGCCATGAGGCGGGCGGCGTGGATTTGTTCGTCGTAGAGCACACCCGCCTGGGAGGAGAACCTGCGGCTGTCCTCTGGCTGGTGGGAGAATGCCTTGACTACGCTGACCCCGGCCAGGCTTTCCTCCAGCGTGGTGCCCATGAAGCCGAGCATAGCCTGGACTTTCAGCCAGATAGGCCGTATGCGACTGCCGAAGGTTATAGCGAGCCAGGATACCGGAATTACAAAGGCAAGGGTAATAAGCCCCAGCTTCCAGTCCATGGCGAGCAGCATGTAGGCTACCGCGATAACCATAAGCGTTACCTGTGCCATGCCAAGCATGCCCATGGCGAAGAACATGCGCACTGCCTCGACATCTACCGTAGCCCGTGACATAAGCTGGCCGGTCTGGCTGCGGTCGTGAAAGGCGAAGCTCAACCGCTGCAGTCGCTCGTAGAGGGCGTTCCTGATGTTATAACATGTTTTCTGGGCGACGACTTCATTGAAAAAGCGTTGTCCGTAGCCGGCCACACCTCTTAACGCGCTGGAAGCCACGATAACCACCGCCGCGATTATGACGAAACTGCGCTTACCCGAGCCCAGTACGGTGTCAATACCATCGCCTAACATGCGGGGTATGACGAGGCCGAAGGCAGTGCCGATGAGCAGACTGGCAAAGGCCAGGAGAAGCATGGGCCAGTATTTTTGAACGTAGCCCAGTAATCTCAATATGATTCTCATGGAGAGATGCCTTACTTCTGGAAATTATTACGATATAACGTGATATATTATAATACTTATCGAGGTTTTTTGTAAAGCGACAGGACTATTTTCGGAGGGGTCTTTTAATCCTCGACATCAAGTCCCCACTTTTTAAATAACTCCTTATAGAAGTCGGGGCGGGGGAAATCCGGCATCATGATAATATGAGACCAATCGTCCGCGTTTTGCTTCATTTCCGCGCTGCGCTTGACCCCTTCCACCAGTCCCTTTAATTTATCTTTCGGCACGGAGAAGATAATTTCATCGTCACCTGCAAAGGCCCGTGAGGCTTCACCGGGGTCGGGCAGGGTAATGCGATACTGGCCGCCGGTGATGACGGGCACGACGGAGAAAACGCAGGAATCGATGGGGTCGAACTCGGATTTTACCAGGGTCTTATCCTGAAACTTGGGTACGCTTATCATCTCCCTTAACTGCGCGGTATTGGAATATATCAGCACCATGTCCGGCTCGAAATTGGCGGATTTCAGCGGCGCGGTCACCATGCCTATATATTTACCGTATTCAAAACGGGGGAAAGACGTGTGCTCGTCCACGAAGGGGTCATGCGGGTCTTCCACCAAGCCGTAGGCCATCAATGGCGCCCAGCACCAGTGGTCTTCTTTCAGCATGGCTATAGTCATTCCCTGACGCCGGGTCATGGCGAAGGCCTGGCACTGCGCCAGATGATAACCGCGGTCTCTCTTCGGCCTGATGGCTCCTTCCGGTATATCCGCTTCAGTCTTCAGCATCTTTACGGCTATCGGGGATGTCTTCAGCTGCAACGCCCTTTCCAGTTCTTCTCCGTAGCTGTTATATTCCTTTATCGTCGTCAATTGAAATAACCTCCTTTAAATTACCGCAACCGTCTTACCGAATTGTATCCGTTTGACGCAATAGTGTCAAAGTCTTCTTGTTTATTTCTCTACGCGCCTGCTTCTCCGGTTATCGTACCAGACGATTAGTCCCGGCATCACGGTAATCGTGATTATCAGGCAGAGGAATACCCCGACGACGGTGGCGATGCCGAAATCCCGAATCATAACGAAGTTCGAAGCTATTAGCACGCCGAAGCCTCCCAGGGTAGTCAGGGCCGTAGTCACGATGGCCCGCCCTATTTTCGATATCGCCGTTACCATGGCGTCCCGCGGCGGCAACCCGGACCTTTTTTCCTCTTCATAGCGTCCCGTAAGCAGCACCATGAACTCGGTGCAGATGCCGATTATCAGAACACCCAGAATCGCCGTAAGCGGGTTAAGCGGAATGCCAATAAGAACATGTCCAGCGAAGACCAGGCGATGACCGCCCCGACCGGTATGATGGTGAAGATAGTGCTGCCCAGACGGCGGTACACCAGCAGCAGTATTACGAGCACCACCCCCAAGCAGATAAGGTTCATAGTGAGCCTGGAGCCTACTATAGCATCCATCGTGCTGGCGCCAAGGGCAAGGCTGCCGACCGGCGAAATGTCAACGCCTGCCGGTGTATCAGCTTCTTCCTGCAAGAGCAATAACAGGTCGTGGGTTCTTTCCAGGGGCATGTACTCAATACTAAACGACACACCGGCCATCCTGCGGTCGGCGGAGAGGAGCTGCGCCATATATAGCGGCGGGGTATTTGCCAGTATCATGTCAACCTGGGTTTGAGGCGGAATTACTCCACCGGCAGCTTCACCGACCAAGGTCGCCAGACTATTGACAGAAACGATTTCAGGGTGCGCCGATATCGCTTCCTTCTGGTACTCCCGTAGCCAGTTAAGGACTTCCGCGTTGGTAATATCATCCGCTTCCACCATAAAATTAATGGTGCCCCCGCTGCCGGTAATTTCGCGCAGCTCTCTCAACTCTATCAATCCCGGCGTGTCCTGGGGCATAAGCTCTTCGTAGTCGGTATTCATCGGCAGCCAGTGGTCGACGATGCCGCCGCCAACCGCAAAGAGGACGGCGATAATGAATATCCACAGGGTATGATTAATGGCTAGCTTGCCGAGTCGCAACAATACGCGCTCGATGCGGCCGCTGGCTTCCTTCGCCGCTTTTCTTAGTTTTTCCAGCGGCGTACGCTTATCGGCCAGATAGACGATACTGTGGAGCAGAAACAGGGCTACGATATAGCTGATAACGATGCCGATAGCCAGCACCATGCCGAAATCGCGTATCATGGGCACTTTCGATATATAAAGGGTAATGAAACCGATTATCGTCGCCAGCAGGGCAATGCCGACCACCGGGAACATACGCGATATAGAGGTAATAATCGCCTCGCCGGTTGTCCGGCTCCTGGTGACTTCTTCCTGATAGCGATTGTGAAACTGTATGGAAAAATCTATGCCGAGGCCGATAAGTATGGGCAGGATGGCCAACGTTGCCATCGTCATAGGCACCGCTAGATAGCCCATCAGGCCGAATGTCCACAGGGTACTGACGCCTACCATGATTAGAGAAAGCAGCCGCCAGCGCACCCGGAACATGAATATCAGGATGAGCATCATGACCACTGCCGACAGGCTCAACAGGATTTTTATGTTATTGCCGATACCGACACTTATAGCATCCACCAGTTTAGAGCTCGAAATTACCTGGGTATTGACACCGGTCATGTGGTGGCTTGAGAAAAAATCCTCAATGCATTGAGACGCCTGCAGCGACTCCTCATCGTTCATGTTGCCCTGCGGGGTCACCAGAATGAGAACGTGGGAGTCATCGGGGATGAAGGGCTGTATTACCCGGCTGATAGCGACATCGGGGCCATAGATAAATGATCCTAAATCAGCCTGCCCTGGCATCCCTGCTTCTTCCTGGAGTCCGTTCAGCATGCCGACGGGACTGTTCACGCTGCGGAATCGCTCGTCCCGGGAGATGGTCTGCTCAAATTCGGACAGTACGGCCAGGTTGTCTAACGAGAATATAACGTCAAGGTCACCTTCGAGGAGGAGGGTAATCGGTTCGCCGCCGAATTGTTCCTGGTAGCGCGCGTTGTCCTGTGATATCTTCGCGTCCGGCGAGACAAGAGCGGCGAAGCCGGTCTCCGTCTCCAGCATGGTAATACCCGGCACGGCCGCCGCTGAAAGTAATACGGCGATGATAATAAACAACCAGGGACGACGCTCGATGAATCGCGCCAGCGCCTGCGATATTTTCGTCACTCTACCCCACCTCCGGCATTCCGTGACACGTTATCCAGCAGCATCTCGGCAACCTCGGCAGCCTTTTCCAATTGCTCCAGCGTCAGGCCGTCCAGCAGTCTTTCCATCTGGGATTCTCCCGACCGCCATAACCCGCCGATAAGCTCCTGCCCCGCCGGCGAGAGCCTGCAGATGACCAGTCGGCGGTCATGAGGGTCGGTTTCGCGCACCACCAGCTCTTTCCTTACCAGGTTGTCCATAATGCCAGTTGCCGTGGAAAGGGCGACATCCAGAACAGAGGCAATGTGGCTCATGCGACTGGATCCATCGGTAAGCAATATCAGGAGAGTTCTCAACTGCGCTACGGTAATATCCGAAGATAACATCTCCAGTCGTATGGCGGGATTAAGCGCGCTGTAAATTCTGGTGCCTGTCTCCAGGATATGCCGAACTAAGTTCTCTTCGTTCTGTTTCATTTGCTGCATCCCCTGCTGTTTTATTTAGGTATAATATAATAATTAGGCATTACCTAACTATTCATTATACCCTAATTTTCATGTACCGTCAAGGGGGAACTCCGGGGGATGTGATAAAGCGGGAGGGTTCCAGTTTGACATTTACTTTTAGTGACTACCATAATATAAAAGCCATTTAGATTTCGTTCAATACTATATGTCTCTGAAAGCTGCGTTTTTCAAAAGGAGGGTCCTAAATGAGTGAACAGACAGTGAAACTTGAGCTGCTTAATCCCAGGGGTATGGTAGAAGCCATGCCGGTTTCCGCGCCCAATCCCCGCATTGCCGACCTGACAGGCAAGAGAATCGGCCTGTACTGGAACAGCAAACCGGGCCTGGATAATTTTTACAAGGTGTTCGAAGAACTCCTGAAGGAGAGATATCCCACCGCTACCACGACCTGGCTGCGAGGCGCCTTCCTGATTAGAGACGATGACGCCGATGCCTGGCTGCCGCAGATAGACACCTTCGTTTACGGGGTCGGCGACTGAGGGTCGTGCACATTTGTCGGCGTGGCCGGCACAGTAATGCTGGAAAAAATGGGGAAACCCGGTGTGTTCATAAACTGCACCACCTTCGACGACGACGCTAAATCGGCATCGGCAGATAACGGAATGCCGGCGTTGCGCCGCGTTAAAATAAGCTCACAGGACTTCTACAAGCTCCGCGGCAAAGTAGAGACCGTCAGGCCGCTGGTAGAATCCGTCTTCGATGACATTATCGATGCCCTGACCGAACCCCTGACAGCGGAGGAATCCAGCCCGCCCGAGGGTAAAGACGGGGTGGAAGACACGGCCGGAGTCACCGTTACGGCGGAGTCCTACCCGGCTGCCGCCGAGGAGTTCAACCGGATTTTCCTTGAAAACCGCTGGGGGGACGGTTTGCCCATGGTCCCGCCCACACCGGAGCGCGTTAAATGGATGCTATCGGGCACAAAACGCAAACCGGACGATGTTTTAGGCAAGATTAATCCCAAGCAGGGGACCGCCACCATAGAAAAGATCGCCGTCAACGCGGTAATGGCGGGAGCCAAACCGGAGTACCTCCCGGTGATAATCGCGGTGATAGAAGCCATTACGGACGAAGAATTTGATGACCTCCACGTGCTGGCCTCGGCGGGGTCGTTCAACCTCCTCACAGTAGTCAGCGGGCCCATAGCCGAAGAAATCGGGATGGAGTCCGGTATAGGCTTCATGGGCCACGGCTGGCGGGCCAATAATACGATAGGAAGAGCCATACGCCTGGCCACGCTGAACATCGGCCAGACATGGCCGGGGAAGAACGATATGGCGCTGACGGGCCGTATATCGCCGCATACCTTCTTTACCTTCTGCGAGAACGCCGATATGAGCCCCTGGGAACCCTACCATGCCAGCCGGGGCTTTAAGGCGGGCGACAGCTGTGTAACGGTAGGCTCAATCCACGGTGAAAGCCAGCTACAGCACTTCTACGGCGGGATGATAGGCACCTGGACGGCCGAGGGGATACTGGATAGAATGGTCGAAGACCTGGTTAGGACCGACCGCCGCGGCTACTTCATGTGGGGGACAAAGGGGGTTGGTAAGTACGTCGGCTCCGGCGGGGGGGCGATGAACCACATGATTATCCTCTTCCCGGAACTGGTCGCCGAGCTTAAGAAAATAGGCTTCGACCAGAAGGGCCTGCAGGACGAAATCTATAAACGAACGTCAGTCCCTTACGAGGAACTCAACGAGCACGAAAGAAAGAGTATACAGACCGCAATGGAACTGGGCGTAATCCCCGCCGACCGTAAAGACGTTTTTACCGCCGCCCTGAAACCGGGAGGCAAAGTACCGGTGCTGATTGCGCCGGAGGACCTGCACTTCTTCGCAGCCGGAGGCGCGCCGGGGTGCGCTTTCTCCTTCAACTACTACCGCATACCCCCGTATAACCGCTCGGCGCTCATGACCAAGCGGATTACCGGGGCCACCCTTACCAAAGCCGGTAAGCTCGATTAGAAGCAAGTACCCCTGGGGGCATAATTAGCGTTTGCAAAGGAGTCATAAAATGCCTGATTGGGAAGCCGTCATCATCGGTGGAGGCCCGGCCGGCCTGGCTGCCGGACTTTATTTGAGCAGGGGCAACCGGCGCACCCTCCTCCTGGAGAAGGAAAGCATCGGCGGGTATATCATGAACGTGGAAAATATAGAGAACTACCCCGGTTTTGCCGAGGGTGTCGTGGGTTCTGTGCTCGGCATGGAGATGAAGGAGCAGGCAACGAAGTACGGACTCAAAATAGAGCGGGCCGAGGTAATATCGGTCCAGGGTTCCCCGGGCACAAAGTCGGTAATGTGTACGGACGGCGCAAGCTATACTACCTCGGCATTGATCATCGCCGGGGGTTCCGTACCCAGGAAGCTGGGCGTACCCGGCGAAGAGAAGTTCCGGGGCAGCGGCGTCATCAACTGCGCTTTCTGCGACGGCGGGGAATTCTTCGACCGCGTGCTGGCGGTATGCGGCGGCGGCGATGCCGGCGTCACCGAGGCGCTCTACATGGCCAACCTGGCATCCAGGGTCATTCTGATTGAGGCTATGCCCGCGCTTACGGCCACCGCGGTCCTTCAGGACAGGGTTAAAGAAAATCCGAAAATCGAGGCGCGCTGCGGGGTAAAGGTCGAGACAATAACGGGCGAAAACCGGGTTGAGGCGATAGAAATCGTCACCGAAGGCGGGCAAAAGGAAAGCCTCAAGGTGGACGGCGTCCTGGTACACGTGGGTCTCGACCCCAACACGGGATACCTAGAAGGGGTCGTGCCGCTGGACGACCGGAAGCAGGTTATTGTGAATGAATCAATGGAGACCGGGATTCCCGGTATCTTTGCCGCCGGCGATACCAGGAGCGGCTCACCCGGGCAGGTTTCCACGGCCGTGGGGGACGGCGCTACCGCCGGGATGGCCGCCCAGAGGTTCCTCCAGCAATTGAAATAAACCAATATAACTTGCTTGAAAGTATTTAACAATTATTTATTGTCATTCCCGTGAAAACGGGAATCCAGTATCCCCACTCTGTCATTCCAGCGAAAGCTGGAATCCAGCCGGGGGAAAAGGGGCATGGATTCTCAGGTCAAGCCCGAGAATGACATTAGAGCAAGTCCCTTCCTCTACTACTTTTCGAAGGCAAATCAGCCAATGGACGAGGATATCTATTTCCATAAGATAGTGAATCTCCGCACCTGGAAACAAAGCCTCCGGTTCAGAACGTCGCAGGAACTATTCAGCAGCCACGACATAGACACCGGCACGAAGTTCCTCCTGCGTACCATCGTCGAGGCTGATATTAAAAGTCCTGGGCGCGTCCTCGACCTTGGCTGTGGCTACGGCACCATCGGCCTGACGCTGAATTCTTTACACCGCGACAGCCTAGTGCACATGGTCGATAGAGACGCCTTGGCCGTCGAATACTCGCGGCAGAACGCGGAGCTAAACGGCTTGGAAGGCGTGGATGTCTACGGCAGCCTGGGTTACGACAACGTTAAAAGAAATGACTTCGACCTTATCGTTTCCAACATCCCCGGTAAAGCCGGAGAACCGGTAATCGCTTACCTCCTGCGGGAAGCCGCATACCATCTCGCGCCCGACGGACTGGCGGCGATAGTGGTGGTGGCCCCGCTCGAAGCGACTGTCGCTAAAATCCTGGAGGATACACCGGGAATCGAAGTTATTCTAAAGCGGAACAGGTCAGGCCACGCCGTTTTTCATTACCGATTTTCCGGCGAATCCGAATCCACAAAACCCAGCCAGAGCGCCTTCGAGCGCGGCGTTTACCACCGCGAAAACGCAAATATGCGTCCGGAGGACCTGGAATACGCCTTGCAGACGGCGCACGGACTTCCGGAGTTCGATTCTCTAAGCTACGGTAGTGAAATGCTGCTTAAAGCCTTAAAAGACATACGGGACAGGGATATAAAACGCGCCGTCGTGTTCAATCCGGGGCAGGGGCATACGGCGGTGGCGTTGTGGAAACTCGCCCGACCGGAAAGCATAGCACTTGTCGATAGGGACCTGCTGGCCCTCCGGTATTCCCGGCTCAATCTTATCCTTAACGATTGCCCTGCCGGGCAAATCGGCATCTCGCACCAGACCGGCGTAACGCCTCAAAACAGGGAAAAGGCCGACCTCGTTATCGGGGTGGTGAGGGAAGAAGAGGGCAAGAAGACAGCCATTTTAACGCTCCGGCAGGCGGCCGGGCAGCTTTCAGACAACGGGACGGTAATCCTGGCGGCAGGCTCGACGGCTATCACCCGACTCGTCACTTATAACGAGTCGGAGAACCTGCTACGCGTGAAGACACGGGAGCGGCGGCGGGGCAACAGTCTCCTGGTGCTGGAGCGCGCCTGATTCACCAGCTATTTCAAGCGCTATTGAACTAAGGCCGCAATATTTGCTACCATGCAATCATCCCGCCTTATTATTTACATGGGCTGGTATATGGTGAGAATTTAATATGCTGAACGTCTCCAACATATCAAAATCATATAATGCCCGTTACCTCTTCAGTGGTGTCAGCTTTAATGTCGGCATGGGGGACCGTATCGCCGTTATCGGCCGAAACGGCACGGGCAAGACCACGCTGTTCGATATTATCTCCGGCAACGCGAGCCCGGATACCGGCAGTATCTCCGTGCGGCGGGACACTGCCATCGGCTACCTGCGGCAGGATATCCAGCCCACTTCCCGGAGCAAACTGCTGGAGGAAGTAATTGCCTCCTCCACCAGGATAAATAACCTGTCACACAAAATCCAGCTGCTGCAGGACGAACTGGCCGAAGAAAAGGACGAGGAAAACACGGCCGCGCTGCTCCGCGAGCTGGGGGAGCTCCAGCACGAATTCGAGTCGTCCGGAGGCTACAACGCCGAGCACGAAGCACGTATTATCCTCTCCGGCCTGGGCTTTGACGAATCGGAATTCCACCGTCCGCTCTCGGAACTTAGCGGCGGCTGGCTCACGCGCGTCGAGCTGGCCAAGCTACTCTTTCTCAACCCCGACCTTTTAATCCTCGACGAGCCGACCAACTACCTCGACCTGGAGACCACCCGCTGGTTCGAGAATTACCTGAAAAGCTATCATGGGGCGGTCATCGTTACCTCGCACGACCGCGCTTTTCTGAATAACGTGGCTAAAAAGATAATCGCCATCGAAGAAGACGAGGTAATCTTCTTCCGGGGCGACTACGACGGGTACGTCCTTTCGCGGGAGAAAGACCTGAAGGTTAAACAGTCCACGGCAAAAAGACAGGAAGCCAGGATAAAAAAAGAGATGCGCTTTATCGAACGATTCCGCGCCAAGAACACCAAGGCGACCCAGGTGCAGAGTCGGATTAAAAAGCTCGAAAAGATAGAGAGAATTGTCGTGCCGAGGTCTACCCGGAAAATCAAGTTTTCCTTCCCCGAGCCGCCGCGCAGCGGCCGCGCCGTCATTACCCTTAACAATATCTATAAATCGTACGATGCCAAGGCCGTCTACCGCGACCTTAACCTGGTGCTGGAGCGGGGGGATAAGGTAGCGCTCGTCGGGCCGAACGGCGCCGGCAAAACCACGCTGCTCAAGATTCTGGCCGGGGCGCTACCTTTCGAAAAGGGCGAGCGCCTACCGGGTCACAATGTCTCCACGGCATATTTCGCCCAGTATTACATCGAGCTACTCAACCCCCATAACTCAATTATCAGCGAGCTGCAGCAACTGGCGCCGGACGAGCCGGAACAAAAGCTAAGGGGGCTCCTGGGGGCGTTCCTGTTCAGCGGGGAGGACATCCTGAAAAAAGTGGCCGTCCTGTCCGGCGGGGAAAAGACACGACTTGCCATAGCCAAAATGCTGACCAGACCGGCTAACTTTCTCCTCCTGGACGAGCCCACCAACCACCTGGATATTCCGTCGCGGGAGATACTGACCGACGCCCTGGAAGCCTATGCCGGCACAATTTGCTTCATTACTCACGACAGGACGCTGATACGGGAGGCCGCCAATAAAATAATCGATATTAAAGACGGCCGACTTCAAATATTCCCCGGCAATTATGACGATCATCTCTACCGGAAAGAGTCGCCGGTAACAGACGTTTCCGAGACCCTCCGGGCCGCCAGGAAAAGCGCCCCGGCAAGCTCGGCGAAGAACCGGCAGCGCCAGCGCAAGACAATCGAAGGAGAGTTGAGGAACAGGCATTACCGGGAAATTACCCCGGTGAAAAAACGCATCGCCGAAATTGAAAAGGAGACCTCGAAAATTACCGGGCGTATCGCCGAAATCGAAGCGAAGCTGGCCGACCCGCAGCATTATAAAAACAGCCGAAAGGTCATTGAAACCAATCAGGAATACCGCACACTCAAGGAATCATTAAAACTAATTACCGATGAATGGGACAGGCTAACCGCCGAGGCCGAAAGAATGACGCAGGAGTTGCAGGAGGCCATCAATAACATCGAGCTATAGGCAGGAACCAGCCCTGTGGCTGTATTATTTCATACTGTCAATCATATAACCGGCGGCAAGCCGGGCGCCTGTTCCCGGGACAAGACCGCACTTCTCAAAACCTTTTTCTTTCGCGAAGGTTTCCATTTCCTCGTCGCTTCTGCCGGGATTCAGTTTTATACCGACTGTTACCTTTTCAATTATATCGGCGCAATGCTTGAAACCAATTTTTTCTTCGAAGTCGACTATAAACTTCTGGAAAGTCCCCATAGCCTGTTTCATCCCGTCAGGGCCGGGTTTCCCATAGCGACCGAAAAACAGCCCGAAATTTACCAGGCTGCCGGTGATGCCGCCGCATATATCACCGGTACTACCTATGCCGGGGAATAGAGCCAGGGCTTGAAGAACCTCCATGTTGCCCTGACCGAACTCTTCCATCAGGGCGAGCGCCGTGCCCTGGGCGCAGTTCTTTAAAATAAAATTATATTCCTCGGCGCGCAATTGAACCCGGTCGAGTATCTGCTCCCGGTTGGCTATCATTTCCCTGGGGTCAAGCTTTTTCTGGGGGATACCCTCGGCTTTCATTTTATCAACTCTGGCCTGGATGCCAGCCACGTCCCATTCCCTTTCAGCCAGCTCGTTTACCTTTTTCTTTAAGGCCGCGTAATCTGCCATTATTCGGTTGCCTCCTTTTCGCCTGTTCTAAGAAAATAAGTATAGCACGATTGGTATATATTTTGAAAACGGCCCAATTAACTTTATCGCGTCATCACGCCCAGTTCTTCAGGTCGTAATAACCCTGGGCTACCTTATAACGGCATATCTGCTGTCCGCCGAGCCAGAGCTGGCATATCTTCACATCTCTAAGGCATTTTTCATAGGGGAAGTCCTCGGAAATAGCCATAGAGCCAAGCAGCTCCGCTCCCTTATTGATTATCTCAACGGCGGTATCGGCGGCAAAGACCCTGGCGGCGGCCCCTTTTGATATAAACTCCGGCGACCACGGCTCCCCGTAAATAGGGGTGTACATGTCCGGGTGGTCATACATAAAAGCCAGATTATAGAGACTCGCCCTCATCATATCAATACCGATAGCCATATCGGCAATTATGCCGGCAGCGATGCTGTGCTGCCTCACCGGCTTAAACCCGCCCATGCGAGTTCCCGTATATTCCAGCACTATCTCGAAAGCCCGCTCGGCAATACCGAGGGCCTGGACGCCCCCGGACCATCCCGCTACCGTGGTAAGCATGTTACACAATCTGGCATCCATCCCGGGGCCAGCGACCCGGTATTCCTTCGGCACCCTGACATTATCATAATAGACGGCGCCGTTGATAACCGTCTTAAACAGCATCTTCTTTTCCGGCTTGCCAAACGTGAGCCCCGGCGCGTCTTTGGGTACTATAATCATGGCAATCCCGTCATCGCCAAGAGCGGGGTCGGTGTTACAGAAAGTGATATAGCTCTCGGCAATCCCACCATGAGTCGGCCACATCTTACTGCCGTTGATGACATACTCGTCACCCACGAGTTTAGCGGTTGTCTTGATACCGACCCCATGCAGCAGAGGATTCTCCGTATCAGCCCCTCCGGCTTCATCCGTCATGGACAGGCAGGCATAGGCCAGCTTGCCCTGACAAAAAAGAGGGGCGAATTTATCCAGCAACGCCTTGTTGCCGACGGCCTCAGCCGGTCCCACACCCGCCGTATTGGAGCACGCCGACAGGGCCATGCCGGCATCACCTTTAGACAATTCCTCGGCGATAATGGCCATATTGGTCATGGACTGACCGCCGCCACCGCCATATTCAACAGGATATCCAGACGCCTGAATCCCGATGTCGACAAGTTTTTGATGGACTTTCTCAACCAGACTATAGTCTTCTTCCAGCTGCCTGGCGATGGGTATAATTTCCTTTTTAGTAAAATCCCTTATAGTCTGCCGTATCTGACGTTGCTCCTCGGTCAAGAGATGCTCTAAATGCATCATTACCTCCTCAACTTATTGATCCCTGTTATTGACTTTTAAGATAGTTGCTTTAAGCTTTCAAATCAATTACATTTACACCCGGTAAAGGAATACGCTTTGAAAGTTAATCGCGCCTGTATTAATAAATCTCTTCCCCGGACAGCATAACAAGGTCCGACACCATCGGCCCGAACTTCTTCAGGAAGTCCTGATATTCCTGCGTCTTGGCGGCTTTCTCGTTGAATTCCTCCACGCTGGTAACATGCACGATACCAACGTACTTGTAGGGAATGTCTCCCTTCATTGAACCCGTTATCTTGACGAGCTCG
>DAOUDZ010000035.1:0-1714 GCA_034430575.1 Dehalococcoidales bacterium | reverse complement strand
AATTAAGGATAGCTAATCCGACGGCCAGATATGGTTGGATAGTAAACATGAGCAACGGTACCGGCAGCGCTTCATACCGCAGCTGCGGTAATGGCACGAACCACAATTTTCCCTGCCAGCGGGCGTTACGTCCGTACCTGCGCCGTACCTCGGTATCAACCACCTTCTCTCCTGATATTTGGAGTCCGGTGCTGTCTACTGACGACAGAAAAAGCTCCACCGCTTCCTGAGACATATCGTCCCGTCCCGCCTCGTGCAGCACCAGGGCCAGGGCCTCATCGACATCTGCGATATAGCCAGAGACAAATCTCATATATTTCCCTCCTATAACATGTCAACCCACCAACCTACCTATACGATGGAACCGCTTTTAATCAGCTTGCGTAATGACCTGTTGTTTAGCTCCATTAGATACCCCCCTGGGGGTCACCCCCCCATGTTTGTCCAAGCTGAATAATTCCTTTCCCTGGAGTTCCGGATGACATCGTCCGCAGAATAATCATTTTGCTCCCTTGATCACCTCATTAAGTTTTAAACCATTTTTCTTTAACGCGCCGAATATATACGACGGACTGCAATTAAGTTCCCGCGCCGCTGCTGTAACGTCACGGTGCGCCTGCAACGACTCAAGAACGTTTTTGAGCGGTATGTTCAGCGGTTTGCGACCTAAACCATTCACCGGCACCGGTTGACCGCAGTGGGGGCATTGGACTATCATGACTATCATCATGTCTTTTTATGGGTTGGGGGGAGAAGCCAGAGGACCGACCGCAAAATCACCTCCTCTTATTTGCCGGCTTCTTCCCCCATGTATTCGTCCAGGGTGGGACGCCTTGGGCGACCGCCCTTCTTGCCAAACTCTCTAAAAAGGTCACGGTAAAGCTCGGCCGTTCGCTTGCCGCCTTTCTTGCCGATTACCTGAAAGAATTCTCGGCCGTGTCGCTCCAGAGTACGGCTGCCACCCCTGGCTCCAGCCTGTTGGACTGTAAGCTGTGTGATTTCCTCAGCGTTCTCAGTCATTCTTGACTCCATGACGTTGCTCCTGCAGCCTTAGCTCTATATCCCGCAAAACGATTCTCAAGCTCTTTGCGACATCAACCAGGTCGGTTCCCGGCTTGATGAGGGTGAAGGTTAGGGCATTGGGCAGTCCCTCGATCTCCCCGACAAACCCTTCCCGGCGGATTTCCTGGGGGAAATAGGTTACGCCCGTTCTCTTATCAACCCTGATTCTGAACTTTGCCATTAAAATCTCCCCGCTTTTTAAAGAAAGTCTATCCGAACGAAATGGGGTAAAAACGTTCGCCGGGTAAAAAAGACCTCCCGGCGGACAGGTGAGTCGTCACCGGGAGGTATTAGCAGGAGTGAAATGTTCTGGGATGTATTGGAGGTCAGGAGCTACTTGGAGAGTCTTCTTCGGCTGGTTTCATACTGAAAAAGTCCGTAACAAACTTGAGCATATCGGCGTAGGGAAGGTCTTCAACGGCGCGTCTGGCTCTCATTCGTAACGTGTCGGGGAAGACGGCTTCATAGAAGGGAAACAGGCGCCGGTAGGCGGCGCGAATCTGCTCCCAGTTCGCATCGTCTTTGGTAAGGTCAAAGGCAAGCCGGACACTGGCGTGAATGGTTTTATTCATAGCGCGGCCTGATAGCACTGTCTCGGGCACGGGGAGCACGGCGCTGATGAACCTGGTAAACTGGCGGCGGGAGGAGTCTT
>DAOUDZ010000034.1:0-46058 GCA_034430575.1 Dehalococcoidales bacterium | reverse complement strand
ACCCGGAGGACCCGATGGACCTTGGGGCGGAAGTAATCATGTACCTCGGCCCGGAACTGGAAGAACATCACATCACCCGCACCTGCTGCATCTGGATACCGCCGAACTTCATCCACTCCCCCTGGCTCCCCGTCAGGATAGACAGGCCATTTTTATTCATCGAGGTGAACCAGGGTCCGCTGCATACGGAAAAGTCCTACCGCCAGATTCTGCCCAAGGAATCCCGCGAAAGAATCGACTGGTCTATGTGGCCGGACGATAACTACGAGGAACCTGCCTGAAAACTACAGGAATCTTTCAGCTAATGAACTAATTGGAGGTTAACGTGGCTTACAAGATAAACCAGAAGAAATGTCTCAAGTGCGGTCTCTGCGTTACCGATTGCCCTGAAGGGGCTGTAGTCGTGGATGATAAGGTGACGGAAAGTGACGGACTTGTCCTTTATACGGTTAGAATCGACCCCGATAAATGCACGGACTGCGGTGTCTGCGTTTCCCACGAGTGGTGGTGCCCGGCCAAGGCTATCATCAAGGCCTAAAAGATAAATAGAATAACTTAGGGAAATGTCTAAAACCCTGGAAATATCCGACTTTGAACAGGAATTAAGGGATACCCTGCCTGAAACGCATCGTTTATTGCAGTCAGCTAGCCTTAGGGTCCACCCGAACGTGCGCAGAATCACGCTGCACGGTTCGCGGGGGCCGGCGGGGGGATACCGCGACGATTCGGATATCGACCTGTGTCTTATCACTGACGTTGATAATGTGAAGTTACCTAGAGATGAACTCGGTCATTTGCTGAAAAGTGTAATACAAACAACATTAGAAAACTCTCACTGTCCGGTTGAACTGGATTTAGTAGCCGCTTTTGACCGCAACGGATGCGGACTTGCTTGTTTTGATGTCAACAGCTACGATGAGTTGCGGTGTGAAAAAGAATTTAAAGGCTGCATCGGTTTATACAAGATTCAAAAAGGATTCGACGGCTTTGTGCCGCCGATATCACAGGTAAGTAAATGGTATCCCTTTTTAACGATATGGAACAGATAGAGGAGAATATCGAAAAATGGCGGAAATGAAATACAGCAAATACTTCCTTCATGAACTCCCTGATGAGCAGCGTTTCAAAGGCTTCGCCAAAATGCCGACGATGGTGGCCTTTACGGATACCGATATCATCGAGGGGAGCAAGTACTTTTCCGTGATGGTCATGGGAAAGGAAGCCACGAAACACGCCGGGCACGGCCCCCACGTACATAAAGACCCCGAGATGCTCGTGGCTCTGGGGACGGACCCCGACAATCCGCGAGACCTCGGGGCGAAGATGGAAATGTGCATGGGACCGGAAATGGAAAGCCATATCATCACCGAGTCTACGATGATATGGGTCCCGGCCAACTTCATTCATTGCCCGTTCCGCATACTGGAAGTAACACGGCCGTTCATCTTTATCCAGTGCCAGTACGCCTCCAAGCTTACCGAAACCTCGCTGAAAAAGCTGGTGGAGGAAGAGATGAGGGACAAGATGGTCTTTATCGACGCCGACGGGAAGCAGAAGGACGGATAGTATAGAACTGATTCTATAATTGATTAACGTCTTTTCAGAATTCTAAAATCCGCCGTGTAAATCAAACGTTGTCGGTTGCAATATACGTGCAGATATCATAGAATTTGCTTGTCCAGCCCGAATAATTAGAGAGGGGATGACCATTGGCAGAAACGAAATACGGAGACCTGGTTAAACAACTGCATTTCCAGGAGGGGCGCGGGGGAGCCAACGCCAGGGAACTCGTGTTCATGGGAGGCGACCAGCTGGCGGGGTTCGAGCTTAATTTCATCATCGGTGTTTATAACCAGACGGGGGACTGGGGCCCCGGGATGGGGGCGCACGCGCATCCCTTCGATGAGCTGCTGCTGTTTTTCGGTTATGACGATAAAGACATGAACTATCTGGGGTCGGATATGTCGCTGGCGCTCGGCAAGGAACAGGAAACACATAAATTCAGCGTTCCCACCATCGCCGTTGCCCCCAGGGGACTGCCGCATTGTCCCCTCATCACCGAGAGAGTTTATAAACCGTTCGGGCATTTTCACCTGGCCTTCAGCGCCAAGTACTCCGGCGAGAGGGTAGAGCAGGAAGGCGCCACGAACGGTAATGAATACACCCACCTTATTAAAAAGATGCAGGCTGTCAAAGGCCCCGGCGGAGCGGAGGCCAAACAGGTAATATCCGTATCCGGCGACGAGCTTGAAGGACTCAATGTCAATTTCACCATGGGCCTATACAACGAGACGGGACAGTGGGCCCCCGGAAAGGGAGCCAGGATACATCCTTATGATGAATGCCTGATATTTTTCGGGCACAACACCGATGACCTTAGCTACCTGGGAGCGGAACTAACCATTGAAATCGGCAGCGAACACGAGAAACACACCTTCGACACCCCAACCGCAGTCTCGATTCCCAGAGGGACTCCGCATTATCCGATAGTCTGCAGCAGAGTCGATAGACCTTACAGAGTCATGAAAGTCGGGCTAGGCGCGAGATACCAGAGCTCGCCGGCGGATGATTAGAAATTATCCGGCATAAGTGAAAGGAGAAAAAATTGGCGGACGATAAAAAGGGATATTCCTTCCGTTGTATGCGGTGCCTGGGAGGCCGGATATCCGTGCCCCGCGGAGAAACCACCGCTCATTGTCCGCACTGCGGTCAGGGTTGGCGTATCACCTGGGTAACCCCGGAGGTTGCCAAGATAAGGGGCAGATTAATCGAGCAAGGAGATACCGATGGAAAAGCTGGCCATAATTGACCTTTCCACCGAAAAGGTGGTCTGTAAAGATATCCCGGAAGAACTGCTGAAGCTTTACCTGGGGGGCGAGGGGCTGAATACCTACCTGCTGTACAATCATTTAGCCCCGGGTACCGACCCTCTAAGCCCGGATAATCCCCTGATATTCGGGGCAGGGCTTATATCGGGCTACGACGTTTCCTCGTCGCGATTTGAAGTCACCTCAAAGTCGGTCGAGGGAGAGGGCGGCTTCGGCACCAGCAACTGCGGCGGTTACTGGTCCGCCGAGCTCAAGTTCGCCGGATTTCAGCACCTCGTTATCAAAGGCAAAGCAAAGCGGCCTACCTACCTGTGGATTCACGACGGTGAGGTAGAGTTCCGTGATGCTTCCTTCCTCTGGGGACACGACACTTATGAATGTCAGGAATTGATACAGGACGACCTCGGCGATACGCAGGTGAAAATAGCCATGATAGGCCAGGCCGGCGAAAACCTGGTGAAGTTCGCCAATATTATGCACGGACTCAAAAGGTCCGCCGGCAGGACCGGCATGGGCTGCATAATGGGGTCAAAACTGCTTAAAGCTATTGCCGTCAGGGGCCGGCAGGGACTCGCAGCCCACGACCCCGATAAACTGCTGGAAATATATTCCAACCACTACCGCCAGATAACCAGCACCAAGATATATCCCGTCATCTCCCGGTACGGCACTCTCACCATCTTCTGCGTAGCCAACCAGAGCGGGACGATGTCCGTCAGGAATAACCAGTCCAACTACTTCGAAGAGGCGGAAGGGCATCTGGACGACGAGATATTCGAAGAGCAGTACAAGACCAAGACGCTGGCCTGCTATGCCTGCCCATTGAGATGCAGCCACCGCTACCGCATCAACTCCGGCCCTTATGCGGGGGTCTGGGGAGAAGGCCCCGAGTTCTACATGATGGCCGGATTCGGGCCGGCGGTGGGCAACGCCGACTGGGAGCTGATACTGGCCGCCAATACCCTGCTAAACCGCTACGGACTGGACGTTGGTTCAAGCAGCGGCTATATCGCCTGGCTGATGGAGCTTTGGCAGAGGGGCATTATCAACGAAAAGGATACGGGAGGCATAAACCTGGAATGGGGCAATAAGGAGTCGATACTGACCCTGCTGCACCAGATGGCCAAAAACGAAGGCCTCGGAGGCATGATAGGCCAGCAGGCATCAAAGTCGGTCGAAGCATTCAGACCGGGAGCCGAGAAATACCTGTACGTACAGCGCGGCATGATGCACGAAAGCCCGCAGAACTTCCGTGCCGCCCGGGCGACCGCGCTCGGCGAAGCCACCGCCAACCGCGGCAGCGACCATCTCAAAGGCAGGTGCTCGCTTGAATTCTTTGCGATGCCCCCGGAAGTGCTGGAGAAGATATACGGGCGACCTATCGCCTCGGCGCTTAATTCCTGGGACGGCAAGCCATGGATGGCTGCCTGGACGCAGCATTTCACCACCGTCATCGATTCCCTCGGTTACTGTAAATTCGCCACCATTTGGCCCGGCTCCACGCATAACCTGAACTACGGCAACTTCTGTGAGACCATCAATGCCGTCAAAGGCTGGGACATGACACCGGAAAAGCTGATGGAAGCGGGTGAGAGAATCTGGAACCTGGAAAGACTGTTCATACAGCGTGAGACCGGAGCCCTACGGGAACACGATATACCGCCTTCTATATACTTTCAACCGCAGCCACTGGAACCCCTGAAAGGCGAAAAACTGGACCGCGATGAGTACGACCGGGCGCTGGACGAGTATTACGGAATCCGCGGCTGGACCGGAGAAGGCACGCCGACTCCGGAGACACTGGTAAGGCTCAAGCTGGATAAAGAGCCCACCCATTTACTATAATCCTCCAGGAGAGTGAAATCATGGAACAGAAGACCTTTTTCATACGCGCCGAATTCTGCACGGGCTGCGGACTCTGCCAGCTTGCCTGTTCGATGGTCAAGGAAAAACAGCCCAATCCCGCCAGGGCGAGAATATCGGTTGAGAGGCTGGTGATGGACGGCCTGATGCTCCCGCGTATTTGCCTTAACTGCAAGAAGCCCGCCTGTATCGAGGCGTGCCGCCGCAAAGCAATAATCAAAGATAAAGAGACCGGGTGGGTCACTATAGATAAAGAGAAATGCAATAACTGCGGTTTATGTGTATCCGCCTGCCCGTTCTCCGCGATTGTACAGACGCCGGATAAGGAAGTGCTGCTCTGCGATGTCTGCGAGGGCAGCCCTAAATGCGTGGAGATGTGCCCTACCGGCGCCATTCAGTTCGCCAGCCGTGACGAGGGGATTGCCGGTTCTACCGATAAAGCCGCCGTGGACATTTTCAAGTCATAGGAGAACGCTAACATCACGGGATTAATGTAAATGTGTCTTTAGCCCGTATATCTCTTGAAGAGCTGCCGACCTGTATTTCGAACTGACCGGGTTCGGCCACCCATTCCCTGATTTCCGGGTCGTAAAAAGAGAGAGCTTCTTCGTCAAGGGTAAAATCAACCGTCTTTGTCTCCCCGGGGCGCAGGGCAACCTTCCGGAACCCCTTCAATTCCTTCGGAGGCCTCGGCAGCCTCGACTTAACGTCGTGTATGTAAAGTTGCACGGTCTCCTTACCCTGCGTCTTACCGATATTTTTTATGTCAACGCTGACATTTATGCTGTCGCCTTTTTTGCCTTTTATCGGATTAATCCGTAGATTGCCGTACTCGAAGCTGGTATACGAAAGGCCGTGACCGAATGGAGACAACGGCTCTATCTCATTTGTATCGTAATGGCGGTACCCGACGAAGATACCTTCCGCATACGACACTTTCCCGTCTTTACCCGGGTAATTTTTATAGGCCGGATTATCTTCATACCGACGGGGGAAAGTGTCCGGCAGTTTCCCAGACGGATTGACCTCGCCTAACAGGACGCTGGCTATGGCGTTGCCGCATTCCTGACCGGGATACCATGCCTCTACCACGGCGGGAACACTGCCAATCCAATCTTCCATGGCAACCGGGGAGCCGTTATTCAGCACGACGATAGTATTTGGATTCGCTCCGGCGACCTCCTTGATGAGTTCCACCTGGTTCGGGGGCAAGTCCATAGTCTTTCTATCGAACCCCTCGCTTTCGTACTCTTCGGTCAGCCCGGCGAAAATAACCGCCGCATCGGAGCGAGAAGCGGCGGCAACCGCGCGCTCCAGGAGGTCGGGAGGCAGCGGTAAATCGCATCCGATTCTTATAGTACGCATGGGATACGGGACGTAAGTATTTTTACAGTATTCTATTGTAATGTGGTAAGTTTTCCCCGATTCCATAGTGAATTCACCGGCCGTCTCTGTAAGCGGGATAAATTCCACCACGGTACGGTCGCCCCAGTTGCTGCATACCGGTTTATTATCTATATAGATACGCCCCCAGCCGTTAGTTGCCAGGCCGAATTTGTACCTGCCGGTTTGGGGCGCTTTAAAAATGCCCTTCCACCTTATGGAGAAATCGTCGTGCTTGATTTCCGGCACGGGAGCCGTCCCGCTCATCCACCTGAAGGTAAAGGCCGTATCCGCTCTCGCCGCCACAGGGCTGCCGGAAAAATCGTTATTATCAAAGTATTCGCCCGTCAGTCCCGGCTCGCCTCCGCTTTCTCCACAGGCTACATACTCCGAGCCGAGAGGCAGCGTGAAAATATTGTTGCGGCAGCCCGGTTCGTAAGATAACTTTACAGCACCCTTGCACATATTTTTCAGGCTTTTCAGGGGTGAAACCGTATAATAAGGTTCGACCGCCGAGCTGCCGCCCCCTTCGATTCTGGCCACCGCCGCATTCGGCCCGATAACCGCCACCGACCGTAGGGCATCAATATCCAACGGCAGGATGCCGTTATCATTTTTCAGCAATACAATCGATTCTTCGGCAACCTCACGGGCCAGCTTGCTATGTTCGAAAATATCGGAGATACGACCGGTAACGGGCGGTTTCTCATCGAGCGCCCCTGTCTTTATAATCACTCCCAGAATCCGCCGCACTTTATCGTCTATCGTCGTCTCATCCACCTCGCCGCTCCTGACGGCTCTGGTTAACTCATCCCCGAAATATCGAGCCGGCCCCGGCATTTCAAGGTCGAGTCCGCCGTTGGCGGAGGGCGCCGTGCTGTGTACGGCAAACCAGTCGGATATAACAAAACCCTGGAATCCCCATTCGTCCTTCAATATATCGGTTAACAGCCACTTGTTTTCGGAAGCGTACGTGCCGTTCAACCTGTTATAGGAGCACATTACTAACCATGTATCGGCTTCCCCGACCGCCTTCTCAAAAGAAGGGAAATAAATTTCCCTCATAGCTCGCTCCCCGGCTTCCGAGCTTATCGTCATTCTCTGGAACTCCGAGTTGTTTAGGGCGAAATGCTTCACCGAAGTGCCGACCCCCCGACTCTGAACGCCTTTGATATAAGCTACGGCTAAACGAGAGGATAAATACGGGTCCTCGGAAAAGCTTTCGAAATTCCTCCCGCCCAACGGGGAGCGGTGTATATTAACGCAGGGGCCGAGAAGTATAGCGCAACCACGAGCGCGGGTCTCCTCCCCCAGCGCCGCGCCGACGCGTTGAATCAGCCCGGTGTTCCAGGTAGCTGCCATCCCCACGCCGGTGGGGAAACAGGTAGCCGGTAGGGTGCGGTTGGGATTATCATCCGCCATGGCCCTGTCCCCATGCGGGCCGTCGGTTACCTTGATAGAGGGTATTCCCAGTCGTTCAACGCTTCTCGTCCGCCAGAAGTCGATGCCAGAGAGCATGGAGACCTTTTCTTCAAGCGTCATCCGTTTTAACAGCTCTTCAATACGCTTTTCCAGAGTATCCATCTTTCAATCCCTTCGATAATAGGAAAGTCCTCGGGTTTATCAATCTGAAAGTGCCTGCAGGAAGCAAAACAACTTACCGCAAAATTCCTTAAACTGTTCGCGGCGTATGTTGTGGCCGGCATTTTTAATCTGCACCCAATTAAAAGGCTGCCGACTCTTCCACAGTCTGGCGGCGTTTTCAGCCACTTCAGGCGTCACGATGCCGCCATCGCCGATGATGAGTAAGGCGGGGCATTTAATATCAGGCACCAGCTCTTCATAAGAGCGCGTATTAATAATCGGCTTCGAAAATAACGAGGGGTCGAACTGACGCTTGGCTTCCGCCCAGGGAACTAGCTCCGTCTCCGACCAGCGCGGATTAGCCGCCCGTTGTTGATTAATGATTTCTTCCGGTGTCTGATTACGCAATCCGACCAGCAACTCCCTGAATGCTTCCGCCTGCTTTTTCTGCTCCTCGTTGTTTTCAGATTCAGTTGGTTCCGGCAACCCCCAGGGCGGGTCTTCAAGAATGATAGCCTTCGGCAAAGAGGGGTACTTAACGGCAACATCCACCGCAATAGCCGCCCCCATGGAGTGCCCCATGATAACGGGTTTATCGATGCCGAGTTCCTTAATCAGCGCACCCACTTGAGCGATATGATTCCTAAAAGTAAAATCCCGTCCAAGACGGTCTGAAAGCCCGTGTCCCTGGGCATCGGGCATGATAACATCGTATTGTTCCGCGAGAAGTTCCGCAACCGGAGTCCAGCAAAGGCCGTTATCCGTCGCTCCGTGCAGAAGGATAAAAGGCGGCCTGGTACCCCCTGTACGGTAATAGTGAATTTTTACTCCGTCGGTCTTAATATAACCGTCTGTATATTTAAACACTGCTGTTCCTTATTCAATACCGGGGATTTTAACGGCTGATTCCGTGGCACTCATGATACCCTGCTTATTTCCCCGTTACTGCTTTTAACAGGGTACGATAAGCAGGTATCTTACGTAAAGTGCCCATGATGCCCTGCGGCGCCAGCAGCATGATGCCCACCAGTATCACACCCTGTATGATGAGGCTGATTTCGGCATATCTTGCCAGCAGGAAATATAAAAATACCACTATTATCGTTCCGAGGATAGGCCCTTCTTCAATGCCTTCTCCGCCTATGACGGTGGCCAGCATTATGATGATTAACCACCGCACGCTGAAGGCGCTGGCCGGCTCTATATACCCCTGAAAAATGTAAAAGATTGCCCCGGCAAGACCGGTCACAAAAGCGGAAATTACAAATGAGAATACCTTTAGTTTATAAACGTTTATCCCGGAGCTTGCCGCTGTAACATCGTTATCACGGATTGCCGCCAACCCGGACCCGAATTTAGAACGCAGGATATATCTCATCAGGAAAATAGAAGCAACGCCGATGGCTAAAGCCAGCCAGTATATCTGCGCTTGAGAAACATCAGCCACCCCTTTTACCGTATATCCCGCCCCTCCGCCGTATATCGGCTTGCCCACAGGCGCCCAGATAATAAAGACATATCTCAATACCTCCGGCAATACCAGCGTCCCGATGGCGAAGTATATGCCTTTCAGTCGGAAGACGGGAAAGGATATCAGTAAAGCGAATAACGCCGCTACGATACTTCCGAGTATTATCCCGATATAGTAAGGCCAACCGAGCCACGTTAATATAGCCATAGTGTAGCCGGCCAGCCCGACAAAAGCGCCCGGGCATAAAGATATCAGGCCGCTGTAACCTGCCAGCAGATTCCACATATTCGCCATCGCCAGATAGATAAAGAACATAAAGAGATAGAGGAGCCAGACACGCGGCACGCCTATAAATGGAAAGAGGACCAGTATAAGGATGATTGCTGCCAGAGATATCAGCCTTATTTGAGGCCGGCGAAAGGCGATTTTCATATTCCTCCTAGCGACCGAATATACCTCTCGGAATCAGGGCCAGTACCACGAGTACCATAACATAGGCAACCAGCATCTGGGCGGCAAGACCCAGGGAATAGCCTCCGAGCGTCTGTGCCAGACCAAAGGCTATTCCCCCGACAAAAGTGCCCACAATACTGCCTATACCGCCTAAAACAACGATGCCAAGGGCAATTAGCAAGAAAGACATCCCGGATACAGGGGTAAAGGAAAAAGTTAGCCCGAGGAAAATACCGGCTACGGCCGCCAGCACCGCAGAGATGCCGAATGTGCAGGCGTAAACCTGGTCGGTGTTGATTCCCATCAGGTGAGCGGCCTTCCTGTCTTGGGCGGCGGCGCGGATAGCCTTACCCAAGTACGTTTTCATCAGGAATGTCCGGAGCAAAAGCATGACAATAATAGCGACAATAAAGTCCAGCAGATATGTCAGCGGAACATGAATCGGCCCGGCGGAAAAACTGGCTAACGCATAGGAGGTGGTCAGGCCGCGCGACAGCGGTGTCCATAAAAGCTGATAGGTGTTTTGCAGGATTATGGAAATGCCGAAAGCGATAATTAAGGTGGCATCCACCGATATCTTGAAGGCGCGGTTCAGCAGGTATTTCTGGATAACGAAACCTATCCCGAATAAAATAGGCATGCCGATAACCAGGCTCAATATCGGGTCAATCCCGAGAACGGTCATCGCAACATAGCCGAAATAGCTCCCTAATATGACAAGGTCTCCGTGGGCTATGTTAATTTCCTTAACAACACCGAAAACGAGCGATAGGCCCAGCGCAATCACGGCATATAATCCGCCTAACAGCACTCCCATTACCAGCGGCGTGGCCAAATCAGATAACAAAGTCATCTATGATGTATCCTCACTATTTTCAAGTGCCGAAATAGGCTTTCTTAACCCGTTCTTCTTCCCGGAGTTCGGCGGCATTACCGCTTAAAATAACGCGTCCGGCTTCCATAATATACGCCCTGTCTGCCTCGTTGAGGCTCCGCCTTACGTTCTGCTCCACGAATAATATGGTGATACCTCTATCCCTGATTTCCCTTAACACCTTGTAAAGCTCGTTAACCACGATAGGCGCTAAACCCAGAGACATTTCATCAAGGAGCATAAGCCTGGGGTTAGACATCAAACCGCGTCCTATGGCCAGCATCTGTTGCTCGCCGCCGCTCAATGTCTTGGCCATCTGCGACTTTCTTTCGTCGAGTACGGGGAAGAACTGGTAGACCCTCTGGAGATTGTCCTCTCGTTCAGGCCTGGCCCTGCGATTGTAAGACCTGATAATCAGGTTCTCCAGGACTGTCAGGTCCGAGAAAATCCTTCTTCCTTCCGGAGTCTGGGAAATGCCGAGGC
Source organism: Dehalococcoidales bacterium (assembly GCA_034430575.1). GTDB lineage: Bacteria > Chloroflexota > Dehalococcoidia > Dehalococcoidales > RBG-16-60-22 > JAFGPF01. The sequence goes on along the minus strand of DAOUDZ010000034.1, from coordinate 35,119 downwards.
CGACTACCTGGAAGGGTTCCATGGTAGAGATGATTTTCCCTTCGAATTCGATGCTGCCTTTCGCCGGGTGCACCAGACCCGAAATCGTATCCAGCAGGGTGGACTTACCGGCCCCGTTGGCGCCTATGATAGCGACAATTTCTCCGGGTTTTACCGTCAGAGATACGTCCCATAAGGCCTGGAAACTCCCGTGGAATGCATCTACGTGGCTAATCTTCAGCAGCATATCTTCAGTCATTTATCGGCGATATTTTCCCTAACTTAATTTAATAACCAGAAGACGTCTTTAGCTTATAATGATACGCCCAAGTAGGCCTCGATGGTCTTTGTGTCTTCCATCACCTCGTCCGGCGCCCCCTCGGCGATTTTCATACCCTTGTCCATTACGATAATCCTGTCGACCGCCTTCGTCATTACCTTCATAACGTGTTCTATGAGTATCATGGCTACCCCGGAGCCGCGTATGTTTTGCAGGAGTTCCAGCAACTGCGGTATTTCCTCTTCGGTCAGCCCCGCACCGACTTCATCAAGCAGAAGCACCTCCGGGCCGGTGGCCAGCGCCCTGGCCAGTTCGAGTCTTTTCAGGGTTATCGCCGCCAGGTCTCTGGCGACTATATCCTTTTTCTCCGCCAGACTTACTACGTCAAGTATCTGACAGGATTCGCTTTCCGCATCGCTTACGCACAGGCATTTCCCGTATTGCGCGGCCACCATGACATTTTCCTGTACCGTCAAATTGACAAAGGGTTGAGGAATCTGATACGTACGGGCAATACCCAGATGGCAAATCCGGTATGAGGAGAGTCTCGTGATGTCATGCTCGCGAAAATGTACCGTTCCGGCATCCGGCTTGTATTCACCGGATACAATATTTAATAATGTCGACTTACCAGCACCGTTCGGCCCCATCAGCCCCAGGACTTCGCCGGGCTGAATATCAAAACTTATATCTCTAACCGCCGCCAACCCTCCGAAATGCTTGTAAATACCCGCTACTGAAAGAATCGGCGATTTCATACTCACGTCCTTGTCATTATGTGGAACCATCGGATGCCGTCAGTCATAGACAGCTATGCCGTTCCTGAATGCATTTATACCCAACAGGGCCCGGACCCCTATAAAGTCCAAGCCCTGTTAGATATTTATTGATACTTTAATTAGTCCCAAGGTTTGGGGAAAATGAGCTCCGCCGTAGCCGGCATGAAATCGTTGTAAGAAAAGACTATCGGCGCTTCCCATCCCCATGCTTCGTCGGTTTTTTGCCACTGGCCAAACTAGCAGGGTACGCGCTGGAACTGCGTGTCTTTTTCAAATATGACGTGTCCCCACATGGTGACCAGGTCGGTTTCACCTAATGCTTTGTTAACCGCATCCGCATCGAGCGTGCCTGCCCTTTCGATAGCATCAAACAGCGTTTGGGCTACCGCGTAATTCCATCCTATGCCCTGTGCCAGCGGTTCTCCCGTGGCTTCATACCATCTGTCCGCCAGGGTTTGAGGTGTTTCGCCATCAATACCTTCGGCGTTTTTCATAGACGGCTCCCAGTAGACCTCCATGCCGACGCCGTCCGCCAGGTCGCCGCCCCAGGATACGATTTCCTGGTAGAACATGGCGCCCCTCGTTGCGAAAACAACCTTGGGTTCAAAGCCCTGCACCATGCATTGTTTCAGCACTGTGCCGATATCGGGTGCCGGACAGTTGCCCCATAGTATCTCACAGCCGGCGCTCTTCCATTCCTGTATCAGGGACGAAAAATCGGTTGTTCCGGGGGGATAGATACCGAACTGGTCAGCGGCGCGGTAGCACTCATAACCCTGCTCGGCGACAGCACCGGTAAATCCCATGTACCAGCCTCTGCCGTCGGGGTCATCAAAGGCAAAAACAGCCGCTTTCTTGTTGGTGTCCTCGGCGAAAGGCAGCCAGTGCGCCGAACCATGTAGGCATCATCAGATAGCCGGGTTGCTCTGCCCGGAAGTCATCCGGCGCCGCCGGGGTGCCGATGGAAAATCCGAACGCCCAGCTATATTTCCAGGGTGCCGCAGCCGCCTCACGTATGCCTACCCAGGCCTCGTAGGTGCCGACCCCGAATACAGCCGGAATTTTATATTTTTCTGCTATCATAGCGGTAAACGCTGTCAAGTATAATCACAGAAGAGTCACAATTAACGCATACATTGTCTAACCGCGGTGTGCGGCTATAGCCTTAAGGCCGGTTTTTGTTGACATTTTCAAGTGTTTATAGTAGCATCACCGATGGTAACCACACACAGCCCACTAATTGTAAATCCCTTAGCAAGGAGAGTGAAGTGCGGTTATTTATTCTATTACGCTTTAAAAATATGAAAGGAAAGGAGTTATCCTGCTATAAAACGCCTGTTTAACCGGGCAGAGCCCACCGGTTGTAGATAATACGTTATAAATTTTAATTTAAAGGGGGAGACACATGTTAGACCAGACCAGTCAATGGTATAAATTGCAGTACCCGGAGTGTTTCGTTAAAGAAGAACATCGAATGATACAGAAGATGTTTGCTGATTTTACCGACAAGGAGATTATGCCTGTTCGTGACAAAGTTGACGATGATGTAACACATGAAGAAATAATTAACCCGATTCTCAAGAAATTACAGGTAGACCTTGGTGGCCAGAAGAGCATGATACCGCAAGAGTATGGTGGCATTGCGGAGATGGGTTCCATAGTTGCCGGTGCCCTAAAGCAGGAGCAGGTTGGACGCGGCGACTATGGTATCAGTATGCACAGCGCCTGCACTGACTGGGGGTGGACACCGGCTAGCGTAGCCTACTTTTCACCCCTTCCAAAGGCGAAGGCATGGTCAAAAGCAGTGTTTGATAAATTTGCCCCTAAGTTCGTTGGCAACGAGTTAGCCGTTGCCTGCTTTAACATGAGTGAAACGGAGTCTGCCACTGATGCTGAGAATCCGCAGAATGAGGGCAGAACGATAGGGGTGAAAGCCAAACTCGAAGGTGACGAATGGGTAATAAATGGAAACAAGTTTTGGGCATCTAATAGTGGCATAGCTGACCTCAATTGCGTGGTTTGTAATATGGACCCAAGGCTGGGGACAGATGCCTTGGCTTTGGTTTATGTTCCCGAACCCTGGCCGGGGGTTTCCCATGGCAAATTTGAGGTCAAATGCGGTATGCAAGGTGACAGAAACACCTCTACCTACTTTGACAATGTCAGGGTACCTAAGGAGTGGGGACTGCAGGGGCCTGAAGCCTGGTTTATCTACCAAAGTACCCTGTCTGTCCCCATGCCTCTGAATTCGGCACATGCGACAGGTATTCTACAAGGGGCATTTGATGTACTCCTTGAATATACGGGAGAGAGGGTAGCCGGCGGCAAGCCAATCAACCAGCACCTCCACGCGGCTATTATATTGGGTGAGATGGCCTCGGTAATAACTGTGGCCAGAGCCGCTTTTCTGGAGTTGGCCCATGAGTATGACGATATGGATATTTATGGTGATTGGACCTCGGTGGCTATGATGGCTAAAGGGCATGCTGTGCATGCATTCATTACCCAGAAAACTCCGGAGCTTATCCTGAAGGGGATGGAACTGATGGGTTCCTACGGCTATGTCCGTGAAAACCACTACGAGAAGTATTATCGTGATTCTGCGGAAGCAAAAATAGTGCTGGGTGGTTTACACTATGGTTTATTTACCACCTGCAAGCAGTTTTATGACCTGGACTACTCTGCCTTTGGACCGGGTAAATCCGAAGACCCGACGAAAAGTTAATAACGGTTATTGCTGGAGCTTTTAATACGGACTGTTCTGGTTTTACAGTGCCGGGGTTGTTTTTCATCCATAGTTGTAATCAAAATATGAAATTTACCGCAAATACGTTACTGCACGTGGGGCAAGCTTTATTTTAATCTCCGACGGTCAGTGGAGCCGAAACCAAAAAGTTGATGATAACAGGCTGATACTTAATGCGCGGACAAACACCAGTTCCTGGTTTTTCTCGCGTCGGCTTCGACTTCCTCGTCCGTCCGGAAATCGCTTGCCCCGCAGCTATCATAGTGAGTCATGCCGATAAGGTCTCTTACTTCCTTGGGCGTCGGCGGTTGCGCCGCATAACCCACCACCATCATGTCATAAATTTTTAATGGTTCCGGTATGCCGATAATATTCTTTATTTGTCGTTCCGCTTCCTGACCGCCTGCGGCCGAATACCATTGCGAAGCCAGTCCCATCGAGGCAGCGGCCAGGTGCATATATAAAAAGGTGCTGGCCAAGCTGGAGCAGAAGATGCTGGCGACCTGCGTATCACTCTCTTGAGCACGGTCGGGCAACCCCACCCTCGCTCTCCAGTCACACAGCAGAATAATAAAAACAGGGGCATCGCGGAAGCTTGCCTGCGGGGAGGCTTGCGTTGAGTCGCCTTGCCGTGGATTCTTTATAGGCGGCCCGTGCCGCTCAAGGGCGGCGATAACTTTATCCCGGCACTTCTTTTCTCTGACTACAACGAATTCCCAGGGCTGGGTGTGGAACCCGGAAGGAGCCCAGCGCGCTACCTCGATTATTCTGGTGACGTATTCATCAGGCACAGGGTCAGATTTAAACTGGCGGACAGTACGCCTCTTCTTTACCAGTTCCAGCAGACAATCATAAGGCTCAATTTTACACATGGTACCTCTCCATTCCTATCGCACTACGAAACTTAGACACGGCCAGCGCATTCTACCACATCTGCTGGCTACTTCCAATATTGTCCCAATCAGGCAAGGGAGACATGGTAAAAGTGTGCGCTGCATCCGGGTAGAGCAGGCATGGTTTGCCAGTCAGCAATTACTGTAAAGAATCCGCAGTCGCCAATATATCCGGCACCACTTCTTCCCTGCCGATGGCCATAATATGGACACCGTCACAGACGGCATCCTTCTTCAGGGCGGCAATGGTACGACCGGCAATTTCAATCCCCTTGGCCAGCATTTCTTCTTTGGGCACGGCTGACAACTCGTCAATCAGTTCCTGCGGAACAAAGATGCCGGGTACGTTTTCCGTCATGTATTTAGCCATGCGGGCGGACGACAGCAGTACAATCCCAGCGAGTATTTTAGTATTAAACTTACGGGCGTAATCCATGAATTTAGCGAAATTTTCCAGGTCGTAGATAGCCTGGGTCTGAAAGAACTCGGCGCCGGCCTCGATCTTCTTTTCGAACTTAATCAATTGCGGCTCGATGGGCTGCGCTTCCGGGGTGACGATAGCCCCGGCACAGAACTCCACAGCCCCGTCCAGATTATTGCCCCCCAGGTCCTGCCCCTCCATCATCTGGCGGACTGTCATTAGCAGCTGCAGGGAATCGAGGTCGAAGACGCCTTTGGCCTCCTTATGGTCTCCCACCGGCACGGCGTCTCCGGTGAGGCAGAGGACATTCCTGACGCCGCGACTATAAGCGAAGAGGAGGTCGGCCTCCAGGGCCATACGATTGCGGTCGCGGCAGGTCATCTGCATGATAGGCTCGCCACCTTTCTCAATTACGGCCAGGGCGCCTCCCAGCGATGGGAAGCGCATCACGGAGCTCTGGTGGTCGGTAATATTAAGCGCATCCACCTTATCCTTGAGAAGGTCGATATGGTGCAGCAACTTTTCAAGGTTAGTTCCCTTGGGCGGGGCGACCTCGCTGGTAACTACGAACTTTCCGGAGTCAAGGGATTCTTTGAAACGTGATACCATTATCCTAACCCCCTCATAAAATCCTGTGTCCTTCCAGGTCAAAGACCTTTTTAAAATGCGATGACAACATCTCTACCCCGTTAAGTGATTGTGATGGACCTCGGTCTGGGGACGATGTGATGATTGCGGGGCGCCTGATACCGGCGCATAAGGTCGAGCCTGCCCTGCTCTTTTAGTCGATTATAAATGAGTGTCCAGGCGCAGTCCTTCTCTTTATCGACCTCGCACTTGCCGTTATTGGTGCCGCCGCAGGGCCCGTTGACCAGTCCCTTGTGACAGGCAGTGATGGGACAGATGCCGGCGGTCTCTCCGAGAAGGCACTGTCCGCACTGGGCGCAGGCCTCGCGGAAATAGCCGGGTGTTTCCTCCACGCCGATGAACAGCGTATCCACTGCCGGAATTATCGGTTTATCAATATACATGTTCATACGGTGCACGCCCAGGGCGCAGCTCATCGATAGAATGGCATCGGCGCTGCGGATGAACTGCTCATTCTCCTTCATGGCAACCTCGGTCATGTCATCACAGGCGGTGGGAATAACCGTGGTGCCGGTAACGCGTTTGCCCATTTCCTGGAGATGCCCTTTCATTTCCTCGACCTGTTCGATACCGCCGGTTTTGGTCATGGTGGTACAGGTGCCACAGCCGACCACGAATATTTTATCCAGTCCGTTAAGACTTTGCTGAATGTCTTCAATCGATTTTTGTCTGGTTATTGCTTTCATAACAAACCCCTCCCTCTACTTTCATCTGTCATTGCGAGTCCTCACACTACGCTCAGGATAAACTCCGCGTGGCAATCCCACAGATATACTTAATCAGATGATAGAGATTGCTTCGGGCTTCGCCCTCGCAATGATAAAAAACTAATAAGTAAATTCATGTCCTAGCTTTCAAGGTCGCACCTCAAGCACCTCTTTGCCTCCCGCCGGGCTACGTCCTCGGTAAATCCGAGTTCTATCTCGGCGAAGCTGGCTCTCCTGTCCGGCAGCGGCAGCGTCTTCACTTTAGACCTCGGTTTTAACTCCCATGACTCCTCAAGCTCCGGGGCAGCCCCTTCAGCCACTTTCACTTTACGGTCGTAAATCTCTACCCGTGAATCATCGCCCCTCAAGTACTTGTCGATAGCCATGGCTCCCCTTCTTCCGGCGGCGATGGCCTCAACGACCATGCCCGGCCCGGTTACGAAGTCGCCGCCGGCAAAAACGCCTTGGACATTGGTCGCCAGGGAATTGCTATCGACCACCAGTGTCTCCCACCGGGTACGCTCCAGGGCGCTGTCCGCAGGCAGGAAGGAAAGGTCCGGCGCCTGGCCTACGGCGGCGATAACCGTATCCGCCTTCGCGGTGAATTCCGAGCCGCTTACGGGGACGGGTCGCCGCCGACCGCTGTCATCGGGTTCTCCCAGCTCCATCTGAATGCACTGGAGACCCGTAACTTTCCAGTTATCGCTGGTTATCCTGGTGGGGCTTGCCAGGAAATTTATATTAACGCCTTCGGCGATGGCCTCTTCATACTCGATATCGGACACCGGCATCTCATCGCGGGAACGTCGGTAGTAGATGCTGGCTTCATCGGCGCCAAGGCGCAATACGGTCCGTGCGGCATCGAGGGCGACGTTACCACCCCCGACGATGGCCACATGTCTGCCCACTTTTACACCCCGGCCCAGCCTGACGTCGCGGAGGAACCTCAACCCATAGTAAAGACCTTCAATATCCTCGACCTCTCCGGGTATGCCCAGTCGCTGGCTCCGCTGGGCGCCAGCCGCTATAAATACCGAGGCGAAGCCGTCGTTTTTTAAATTCTCAACCGTAAAATTAGTATTGATTGGAGTATCGTATTTTATCTCCACCCCCCGCTTGATAATATAATCTATATCCTGCTGGATAGCGGTATACGGCAAGCGGAATTCCGGTATAGCTACCGACAGCATACCTCCTCCCACGGGAAGGGCTTCAAAGACCGTCACCGCGTAACCCGCCTGCGCTAAAAAGTAGGCGCAGGCCAGGCCGGTCGGCCCCGCCCCCACCACGGCTATTCTCTCCTTTTTCGTTACGGGGAAAGGCTCTATATCGCCGATTTCCGAGTCGTGCTCCGCATACCAGTCGGCGGCAAAGCGCTTCAGCGTCCTGATGGCGACAGGTTCATCCAGCTCACCGCGGCGGCACCGGCCCTCGCAGGGATGGTGGCAGATACGACCGCACACGGCAGCGAAAGGATTGCGTTCCCTGATGGTCTCGATGGATTCTTTGTATTCACCCTCGGCGATATGGGCGACATATTTGGGGATATTGATACCCGCGGGGCAGGTATGCTGGCAGGGCGATATCATCAGGGCTTCGCAGACCGCTGCCGGGCATTTCTTCTCTCTGATATGCGCCTCGTATTCGTCACGGAAGTAGTTAATGGTGGAGATGACCGGATTGGGGGCCGTCTGTCCCAGTCCGCAGAGAGAGCACTCTTTTACCGTTTTAGCTATGGAAAGCAAGGATTCTATATCCTCGTCGCGTCCCCGTCCCTCGGTAATCCTGGTAAGAATTTCCAGCATCTGGCGGGTGCCCAGTCGACAGGGAGTGCATTTCCCGCAGGACTCGCTCTGGGTAAAACTAAGGAAATATCGAGCTATTTCCACCATGCAGGTGGCCTCGTCCATGACTACCATGCCGCCGGAGCCCATAATCGACCCCAAACTGGCCAGTGTCTCGTACTCGATGGGCGTTTCTATAAAGCGGGCGGGAATACAGCCTCCCGAAGGCCCGCCGGTCTGCACCGCCTTGAGCTGCCTTCCGCGGGGGATACCGCCGCCAATTTTATAGATGATATGGGACAGCGGCGTGCCCATGGGCACCTCCACCAGCCCGCTGTTTTCAATTTTACCGGATAGGGCGAATACCGCCGTGCCCTTACTTTTCTCGGTGCCGATTCCGGCAAACCAGTCGGCGCCTCTCTCTATGATAACCGGAACCGTAGCCAGGGTCTTCGTATTATTTATAATGGTCGGTTTGCCGTCCAGCCCGGAATTAGCCGGGAAGGGCGGGCGGGGACGGGGCATGCCGCGTTTACTCTCAATGGAGGCTATCAGCGCCGTCTCCTCCCCGCAGACAAAAGCCCCGGCACCTTCCTTGATATGCACCGTTAAATTAAAATCCGAACCCAGTATACCTTTGCCAAGGTAATTCCTCTCCTGCGCCTGTTCCAGCGCTGTATGCAGACGCTTTACCGCCAGCGGGTACTCGGCACGGACATAGACATAGGCCTCGTCGGCACCGATGGCATAGGCCGCAATGGCCAGCCCTTCCAGGACGGCATGCGGGTCGGCTTCCAGAATGGAGCGGTCCATGAAGGCACCGGGGTCGCCTTCGTCGGCGTTACAAATCATGTACTTTTTATCGCCGGGCGCATTATGGCAGAACTCCCACTTGGTGCCGGTGGAGAAACCGGCGCCGCCCCTTCCCCGCAGACCCGAACGCTTGATTAGGTCAATTACTTCTTCCGGCTTCATGGTAAAGATGGCTTTTTTAAGCGATTCATAACCGCCCCGCTCAAGATAATCGTCAATCTGCTCCGGATTAATCTGACCGCAGTTCCTTAAAACCACGCGGTCCTGTTCCCTAAAAAACCTAATATCGGCATAACGCGGGATGGTCTTACCGGACGACGGTTCGACATACAGCAGCCGGTCTACCAGCCGGTTTTCCTTCAGGTGACTGCGGACAATCTCGGGAACGTCATCTTCCGATACCTTGCAGTACATGATGTCTTCCGGCTCTACGAGCACCGTGGGCCCCTGCTGGCAAAAGCCGTGACAACCGGTAGGCTTAACACCAACCTCAAGTCCCAGCCGCGCTATCTCCTCCTCAAGACGCTTTCGCACTTCTTCCGAGCCGGGGCAGCCCGACCCGCAGCATACAAGGACTTCCCGGTGGCCGTTGGGCGATATCTTAACTTTCCGCTTCGGCATGTTTACGTCCTCCGTATTGGCCAAAAATAGCGGCTACTTTTTGGGGGTTCATATTGCCGTAGATGTTTTTATTCACTACGAGATTGGGCGCCAGGGCGCAAACCCCTATACAGGCGACCGTCTCCAGGGTATATTCCATATCTTCGGTGGTCTGACCTTCTTCGACTCCCAGGTGCTGCCTGACCAGCTTCAGGATAGTCTTGCCGCCGCGCACGTGGCAGGCGGTGCCCCGGCAGACCCTGACGATATTCCTGCCCCTTGGCTTCGTGTACAGCTGGGAATAGAAGGTAATCACCCCCTGCACCTGGCAGGGAAACAACCCAAGGGCGCCAGCGATACGCGGTATAACCTCGGGAGGTATATAGCCGACCTTTTCCTGAATCTCCTGGGTCAGGGGTATCAGCGCCCATTTTCTTCCCTGATAACCTGCGATAATCTTCTCTATTTGTTTCATGTTTACCCGGGGTGCTTTCTTCGCTTTAGCCATTATCGGCAGTCCTTTCCAGCCTTACCGCACACGACTTGAGCGCCGGGGCTTTAGCTCGAGGGTCCAGAATGGTATTAAATAGCTCATACACGGGGCTATCCGGGAAAGATATCGGCATAAAGAGCAGGCCGCGTGACAACGCGTTACTGACTTTAGCGATTGCTGCAAGTTCTCCCTGCGCCGAGGTGACCTTCACGGTATCGCCATCAACGATGCCCATGTCGACGGCATCGTCATTGCTTATTTCAAGGAACGCTTCCGGGGAGAACCGATTTAATCGGGTCGACCGCATACTGCGCGCACCGGCGCCGAAGTGATACCGACTGGAGCCGACCATGAGAGTGAAAGGGTATCCATCATTTCCCGTCTCATGCGGATGAACATATTCCACGGATAAAAACCGACCGAAACCGCTGGGGAAAAGTCCCTTATGCAGACGCCTGTTCCCGTAATAGCCGTCTTCCTCTTCAGCCCAGTCCGGTTCTATGGTATCGTTATCAACACGGGTAACATGATGGTAGAACGGAACCATTTCTTCGATTTCATTCAGCACTTCCTGTTGAGATTTATACGGCAACGGGGAATTCATCATACCGGACAGTTCCAGTATTATTTCTCCATCGGACAGGCTCCCGCCCAAAGGCTCGACGGCCTTTGTTAACTGCTGGACCCTCCCCTCGAAATTGGTAAAGGTGCCAGACTTTTCAGCGAAACTGGCAGCCGGTAATACCACCGAAGCCAGCCCGGCGGTTTCGGTCATGAACATTTCCGTGACCACCAGGAAATCCAGCTTAGATAAAGCTTCTTTAACCAGCGATGTTTGAGGGAAGCTCGCTGCCGGGTTTTCCCCCATGATGAACATCGCCTTCACCTTTCCGGTCCCCGCCGCTTCTATCATCTCCCAGGCTGTTAATCCGGCATGAACCGGTAAAACGCAGCGCCAGCGCTCCTCGAACCTTTTCCTGTCTTGAGCATTATTAACATTCTGATAACCGGGCAGGAAATCAGGCAGGGCGCCCACATCGCAGGCCCCGAGGGCATTGTTCTCCCGCTGCAGGGCGAAAATCCCACCCCGCCTCCCGGCATTCCCGGTGAGCATAGTCAGATTGGCGATGGCGATAACGGCATCAGTCCCGTTGGCATGTTGCGTAATACCGTTCCCGTAGACGATAGAGGTTTGTTCAGCGCCGGCAAGGATACGTGCGGCCTTCTGCATTTCCTTCTTGGGGATACCTGTAAGTTCTTCCGCGTATCCAGGCGCATGCTTTTTCAGGCTATCAGCCCACCGGGCAAAGTTATCCGTCATACGGGTAACAAATTCTATATCCATTTTATTTTCGTCAATGATTACTCTGGCCAGTGCGTTAAGCAGAGCGATGTCAGTACCCACATGTGGCTTGAGCCACATATGAGCGAACTGTGCCAGCGGTGTATGACGCGGGTCGACGACGATTAATTGGGCTCCCTTAAACCTTACCGCCCGCTTGATGGCATAGGCTACTGCGGGAGCCGATATTTCCGGGTCGGCCCCGATGACCATTATTGTCCGTGATTTTTCCAGAGAACCGAGAGTTCCGGTAGTACCGGCATAGCCGATGGATGTACCGAGGCCCACCCGGCTTGCCGCGTTGTAGAGACGGCTGCCGTTATCAATGTTATTTGTGCCTAAAATAACGCGAGTGAATTCCTGGAGCAGGTAATTTTCCTCGTTGGTGCACTTAGAGGAGCCGAAGACGGCGATAGCATCGGCGCCATGAGTCTCCTTTATCCGATTAAATTCAGCAGCCACACGTGACAGCGCTTCCTTCCAGGTAGCTTCCTGGAACTGGCCGTCAACTTTAACCAGGGGATGGTGCAGCCTCTCCGGACTGTGAATAAAATCATATCCGTAACTCCCGCGCACACAGAGGGTGCCGCTGTTAACCTGCCCGTCCGGGGGCGGCCTGGAATAAATTACTTTGCCGTCCTTAACTCCCAGGCAAACGGTACAGCCGCAGCCGCAATAAGGACACACCGTAGCGACCACTTCTGACGCCGTACCGGTGTAAGCCCTCTCCTTCTCCATCAAAGCACCTGTCGGGCAGATAGCTACACAGACGCCGCAGAAAGTGCATTCCGATTTTTCCAGCGGCATATCGTTCAATGTCGCCGGTCTGACCGCAGTACCGCGGTCGATATAGTCGATAGCGCCCTCTACGACCAGCTCCTGGTCAGCCCTGATGCACTTGGCGCACATGATACACTTGGAGAGGTCACGCTCAATAAACGTATTGACCTCCTCAATCACGTCCAGCTGCGGAATTCTCTGGAACTCGACAAGGCCAATACCCATCTCGGCGGACAGCTTGCGCAGTTGACAGCGATTCCCTTTATCGCAGACAAGACAGGAATCGGGATGGCTGGCCAATAAGAGCTTGAGGATTTTCTTGCGGTGCTCAACCACTCTGGGTGAATTAGTCTTGATGACCATCCCCGGTGATATAGGCGTTACGCAGGAAGCCAGCAAGGCCCCATTGCGCTCATCCTCTACCAGACAAAGACGGCAAGCGCCAACCGAAGCCAGATTCGGGTCGTAACAGAGAGTGGGAATATATACCCCGGATTCCTGAGCCAGGTCCAGAATTGTGGTACCCGGGTAACCGCTTACCTCGACGCCATTTAAGACAATCGTAATAGCTTCCACTCAAGCCGTCTCCCCATCCTGTACATGCGGTTGGAGGGATTCAATCCAGGACTGATCGCCCCGCGCCACGGACCGGATGCCTGTCAACAGACGAGAACTGGCGGCTGCTTTCGGGATAAACCCTACCGCCCCTACCTTTTTACTGGCCAGAACATTTTCTTCGTCGTCGTATTGTGTCAGCATCAAGACCTTAGCCGTCTTCTGCTTCTGGCATATCTCCCGGGCAGCGTCCAGTCCGTTCATCACCGGCATGATAATGTCCATCACCACGACATCGGGAATAAGCTCCATGGTCTTATCCAGCGCTTCTTTCCCATTGACGGCTTCGCCAACGACCTGCATATCCCGCTGCAGGGTAAGCACCGACCTTATACCGTCCCTGACCACGGCATGGTCATCTACAATCAGAATTCTTATTTTCTTCGTAGCCCTGTCCAGCAGGGCCTGGATGCGGGGTATCAGAGCAAGGGGTTCAACAGGCTTGGCAAGAAAATCTTCCGCATCTATCTGCATGCCTTCGTCCATTCTCCAGCCTTTGAGCAGCTGTTTTTCCGGCGGGGCATTGATAACCATGATAGGCAGATTTCCAAACCCTAAAGTCTGCTTCATCCACTTGTGGAACAGGAAGGCATCCCCGCGGGGCATAATCGTGCCCAGGACAATCGCATCGGGTTCGTGAGAACGCACCGCATTTTTGGCCTCTTCCTGGTCACCGGCGGTGACGACGGCATAGCCTTCGCTTTCCAAGGTTCTTTTTATTTCTTCTACAAACCCTGCTTCGTCATCCACAATTAAAATCGTCTGGCCCTTTTCCATCTTAAGCCTCCTTTCACCGGAAGCGCCTTTAAATATCACTATATGACGTGGACTATAAACAGGAAATAGGGAATATACCCCGATAACGGGCAGATTAAACCCCTGAATATTTAAAAATTCACCCTGATACCGGGATTAATAGAATGATTGGATTGCATAATGGGGAAGCAAAGGCTCCTAATATGGCGAGTGAAGCAAAGATTAGAGGGTTATGATACCCTTACGCAGGGCGGCTTTAACCAATTCAACCCGGTTATGAACACCCAGCTTTAACATAAGGTTGGTCTTGTGGCCTTCCACAGTCTTCGGGGTGATAACCAGAATATCCGCTATTTCCTGCGTGCTGTGCCCCTCTGCGAGCAATTTGAATATTTCGCGTTCGCGTGTTGTCAAATGATTATACGGGTCCTGGCTGGCGCGGTCTCCGGCGGAATGCTGGTAATTTTCCACCAGGAGCTTGGTAACCGTTGGCGAAAGATAAGAATCCCCCCGGTAGACGGAGCGTATCCCCACCGTGAGCTCTGAAGATGCAGCCGCCTTGCTGATAAATCCTGAAGCACCGGATTCGATAACCGGAAAGAAATACTCCTTATCATCATACTGTGTGAGAACGAGTACTTTAGCCTTTGGGAAATCTTTGCTTATCCGGCGGGTGGCCTCCAGACCTCCCATCACAGGCATGGCGATATCCATGAGTACCACGTCGGGGCTAAGCTCCCTGACCCTATCCAGGGCCTCGCTGCCATTGGTAGCCTCCCCCACTACCTCAATATCGCCGGATAAGGCAAGCAGGGCACAGATACCGTCGCGTATAATGGTATGGTCATCAACTACCAGTACTTTTATTTTCTGCATATTCTATTTCCTGTCCGACGGGAATCCTGGCCCAGACCTTGGTCCCCTTCCCTGTTTCGGACTCGATTCCGCTGGTGCCGCCGAGAAACCCTATCCTCTCCCTCATGCTGAATAAACCGCGCCCTCTGCCGCTCTCCTCCACATCGGTAATCTCGGAAACGTTAAATCCCTGCCCGTCATCGCTGACGGTCAACAGGAAATCACCCGGCCTGTATTCGAGTAAAACAGCGGCATTCTTTGCCTTGGAATGCTGGGCAATGTTACCGATGGCACTCTGGACGAAGCGGAAAAGGGCTGCTTCGACATCGGGTGGAAACCTCATCTCGGTGCCTTTTGTCTCTACGGTCACATTGATTTCAAGGAACTGCAGCCTCGACTCCACGTTCTGGCGAATCGCCGGCACCAGTCCCAGCGTATCCAATAGAGCCGGGTGCAGATTGGATATCAGCCGGCTGACTTCATTGTGCACCTGCACGGTCAATGACTGTACCTTTTTCAATCCGGCAACAAATTCAGGTTCCTGTTTTCCGGACATAGCGGATATTTCAATCAGAGCCTGCAGTTGAAGGGCTATCCCGGAAAGCGACTGGCTGGTCTCATCATGCAGCTCACGGGCAATCCTTCTCCTCTCATCTTCCTCCGCCATCAGATTTTGTCGCGCGAGCCTGCGCAATCTCTCCCGGGCTTTCCTAAGGCGTTCGTACAGTCTGGCGTGCTCCACGGCGATGCCAAGCTGGTCACCGATGGCATAAAGCAAATGCATATCGCTGGTAGTGAATTTCCGGGGCATACGGCTGGCCACGTTCAGAACACCCAGGACTTTATCCCTGGCGCGGAGAGGCACGCATATATATGCCTTTAACCCTTCCGCCGCGACCAGTTCGCGGTGCGCCACTCGCGGGTCTACGGAGATATCCTCGAGGAGAATGGCTTTACCGCTCTTGGCCACGCTGCCGGTAATACCTACACCCAGGCTTAGACGCACATTCTCCACAAATTCCTTGCTTAAACCACGATGCACAATGTGGGAAAGCTCCTGGGTAAGCTCATCGATAAGCAAAATCTCACCGATGGTCCCGTTCATTAAATCCAGGGTACTATCAAGACCGACGCCAAGAATGGCATCAAGGTCCCACAGGCCGCTCAACGCCGCTGATATTCTACTTAATACCAGAAGCTCGGACTGCTCCCTGCCCTTTTTCACTTTTAGCCTGTGCGACCCAGAAGAGTTCATTTCGCCGGCACTCCTCCCTAACCATATTGTCCCGTGATTAGCGTGTATCAATTAGCCTATAGAAAAATACGTATCTTGTCAAACATAAAGAGACCATCTCTCATTCGGCCGCAGGCTATTTTTCTTTAGACGATTTAGCTGCAAAATCCTTTGTCATTGAAACCTCCAGAAAGACGAGGGGCCTGGTTACGTTCTTAACGAGTAACGGGCAGTGTTTCAAACCCGGCGGGATGGAGACGATCGTAGCGGTATTGAAGACATGTTCTTCAAGTTCATCGCCAAGGCGGACACTGACTTCCGCCCCTAAATCACTGACGTTTTCGGGATCACCTCCGATGAAGCAAAGTAATTCATGGAAATCATGGGCATGAGTAAACGGCACATCATAGGTTGAATTTATACAATGGTAACCCAGAGTCGTACCATTTTTATACTCGTTGTGGTGGGACCATATTGATGTGCCTGCCCATCCCGGTTCGGCTTCCAGAAAAAAAGGGCCTTGAATTATATTCATCCAGTATTTTTTCCCATCCTTTGTAACAGGGCTGCCCTCTTTCATGGCTTTTGAATCAAAGATGTCCGCGCCACCGGTCTTTGAATTCAGTCTATTTTCATAGTCTCTAGTTGTTGATATCCTAAGTAATACGAAGGGTCTGGAGTATTGCTTAACAGTAACGGGACAATGCTTCAATCCCGGCGGAATGGAGACTATCGTGGCGCTGGTTATGATGTGTTCTTCCTTTTCATCGCCTAGACATATGCTGACTTTCGCTCCTAAATCAGTAATATTTTTAGGATTCCCCCCAACGAAACAAAGCAGTTCCCACGTATCGTGAATACGGCTATCTTTAATCGACCAGCTAGCTTGGTTAATATAACGATATTCATAGACTACCCCCGCCTTATCCTCGTCAGTGTGTGCTAATATCGACGCACCACTAAAGTCTTCCGTTGCCTTATAAAAAGGCTCTCGAATCACATGTTTGCCATATTTTGTCTCCGGCATCTTTGACTTTCTCCTCTCGTCTCTATTAGAAATTTTCTATGCTATATTACTATTATTTACCTTCCCCATCAAATTCATATCCCCTATATAAGATTTCAGGGCGATATATTCCATTGAGAGGGGCAAAAAGGGCGAAGCCTTAACTGTAATGCAAGATTAGGGTTTGTAGAGAGGATTAATGAGAGGACTTCGTAAAAATCAAACTGATGGCTTTTTCTAAATGGTGGGCGGTAGAGGACTTGAACCACTGACCTCCGCGATGTCAACGCGGCGCTCTAACCAACTGAGCTAACCGCCCACGACTATTGTCATTCTACTAAATACCCGCTTTACAGTCAACATTCACCACATAAACAGGTGTAATTTCCGGCCTGATATGATAAAATACTGCGTAACTTACCGCGGCTGATAAGGGCTGCCGCAAAATATGCGGAGGTTGACGTATTTGAAAGTTATCAGGGGCCTGGGGACCTTTATTTTAAGCTTTCTGCTTTTTCTCTCTCTCACCGTCTTCGGCGTTGCATTCATGCTGCAAAGCACTCTGCTCAATCCCGACTTCGTTTATAACCAGGTGGAAAGGATTGATGTATCCGAACTGGCCGGCAATTTCGCCGAAGATAACATCATCGGAATAATACCGGACGAAGCGCAATTCCTGCAGGACACCCTGTACGATGTCATCGACGACCAGGAACCCTGGTTGAAGGAGCAGTTTCATGACGCTATCTATACCGGGTACGACTATCTGCTGGGTAAGAGCGACACGCTCGAAATAAGCATCAACCTGGAAGAGCTTAAAGAAGGCTTGAAAGAAAGCCTCTGGGAAGCCATGAACGAGCAAATAGCCACATGGCTCCCCGATATCATCAGTAACGAGTTGAGGCCCTTTCTAGCCGAGAATCTGGAAGAATATACCCGCCAGATACCATCGGAATATCTGCCGGCGGGAGTTGACGAACTACCCAATGAACTTCTGCTGGCGTTTCTCGACCAGTACTTGCAGGAACTCGACGAACAGATAACGAACGAGGGGCTGATGCCCCGGGTCACCGGACTCCTCGAAGCTATTCTAAGACCGTATTACGACCAGTATTACGATGAGTTCGTCGCAGAGATGCCATCCGAAATAATTTACAACGAGGACAATATCTCACCGGAAATCATGGACCAGCTAATAACGGCCAGGGAGTATATCAGCTATTTCCAGACCGGCTACTACTGGTTTATCGTCTTCATGGTGTTACTCGCCGCGGGCATTTTCCTTATTAACTGGAACATCAAGGTCGCCGCCCGCTCGCTGGGGATAGGCCTTCTTATCTACGGAGTCCTGGAACTGGCCGGCGTCATATTTGCCAAAAACATTAATATGATGCAACTGATACCGGATATACCCCTATCGTTCGAGACATGGCTGACGGGCCTGTACAATGATATTCTGGCGCCACTCCAGCTCTTCAGTATCGTTGTTCTGGTTATAGGTATAGCATTAATCGTGGCATCTTTCTTCTTCAAGCGGAGAGGTTCCGAGGACTAGTTTATGAGAAAAAGGGCCGGAACGAGTTCAGGGAGATTCTGACACCCTGGATTTTCTTAATCGCCACCACCCTACCCCGCCAATTATTAAAGCCCCAACTGCCGTCGCCATAGTGCAGAACAGCGCCGCATCGAACCAGAAACCCTGCGGAAAGAGCATGACAAGGTAGTCCGTGGCCGGGTCGAGCATCCAGAGGTCGTTGGCAAAGCTCAACAGGTGAAACTGTAAAAAGAACCGGTCGAAGTCCAGCGCTATTACCAATCCCATCGCCAGCATCAGCGCCAGCGTCAGGCCCCCTCCGCCGACCAGCCCCCGGGCCAGCCGCCGCCGGTCCCGCTTCCAGAAGAAGACGATACCGAAGTAGGCCAGGCCGTAAACCAGCGCGCCCAGAAGGACATAGTACCCCAGCTGGAACAGCCCTTTAACATCCTTGAGATGTCCGACCTCGCGCTCGTTAAAAAGCTCTAACGACTCTCCGTTTTTGGTTACGGTAAGGCTGATATACTCTTCGCCGGAGTTAAAATAGCCAATCAGTCCCCCGGCAACCCTGTCAAGCTCGGATGTCTCCAGCCCTGTTACGCGGCTGATATCGTACTTATCGAAGCCATAATGGTACAGCCAGGGACTATTGGCAGCCGCGCTCAAGCTCGCTGTCAACATCAATACGGGCAGACACAATATAAAGAGCCATTGGGCCAGGGTTCTCATAACACTATCACTGATAAATAGATTTTACATTAAAATAACGTAAAACGCACTTGACAGACATTAACGAACAACCGGCCGGGGCGATTATACCTGTTTTGGCCTGCGGGCTAAAAAGACAAAGATAAGTCCCGCCATGCAGAATACCGCGGCGGTGATAAAGGCGGGGGTATAGGTCAACGTAGCGTCATAAATCGCCCCGGCGATAATAGTAGCGATAGCGTTTGCGCACACCTGAAACGGAAGGACCAACCCCATAACTTGAGAATAGCGACGGCGCGGATAATAAATACCCACGAATGTCGGCATAGCCGCCGTCAGGGCGCCGTTGCTCATTCCCTGGAAAGCCGCATAAACGTAAATAAGCCCCAGTTCTCTGGATGACAACAAAACCAGCAGGCCTATGAGCTGAATGGCAAAAAAGGCGCAGGATAGATATCTCACTTTAACCTTCATGGCCAGAGCCCCGAAGACGAGGCTGCCCGCAATACTGAATACAGACATAAAGCTCATGGTCGCGGCAGCAGTCATCGGACTGAAATCAATATCCTGGAGGTACGCTATCTGGTGCGTTACCATTGTCCCCATGGTAAAGGTATTGGCGGCCGAAAACCCCCCTATCAGCCAGGCCGTGGGACCCTTCATCACCTGCCTGATACTCCAACCGTCGGCTTTTTCATCAGCAGCCGCTTTAGATTCCTCCACCTCTATTTCCGTAAAGGCATCGGCCGGCATACCGTCCGGCGTCTGCCCCATATCCTCCGGGCGGTTCCTGGTCAGAACCACTCCTCCAATCAGCACCGGAATCACTATAATGATTCCCGACAGTACGAGCCAGGTCAACCGCCAGCCTATAGCGGCAATGAGCGACGTTGTCAACGGTGGAAAAACGAAACCTCCCAGGCCGGCGCAGGCAACAAAGGCGCCCAGCGCCAGCGAGCGCCTCTTAATAAACCAGTTATTAGCTACAGTGGTGCAGGAAATATACCCCCCGAAGCCGCCCCCTATCCCGATGATGATGTATAAAATGTAAAGATGCCAGATTTCCTGGACGAAGTATACCCCGGCAATGCCCAGACCGGCCAGCAGATTGCCCAGTATTATTGTGAACCTCGGACCCAGTTTGGCCACGAGGATGCCGTAAAGCGGACTTGGCAGCCCGAAGGCGATAATACCCGATGCCAGCGCTCCCGCCACAATTGCCCGGCTCCAGCCGAATTCAACGGTTATCACCGGCAGCAAAACCCCGAACGAATTGACAAAAATCCCGCCGACGATAAATATCACGAGCATGACGCCGGCCAGCGCGAACCAGCCGTAAAACATTCCGCCCGTTCTTCCGGTTACAGCTTCCGGTGACATCGACGCTCTATTCGTGTCATATTTATACTTACTTTAATCAATCGGGGCTTAATCCTCTGGACCTTTCACAAAATACGTAACCGGCCACAGGGAAATTTATGAGGACTCTCTGCGAGTAAACCGATAACTAATTATACTTCTAGCGGCTGTTTTACTGCAACCTGAATAAATCCGTTCATGCCTGATATTAATCGCGGTTTCTCCAGTTTCGGCGCTGTGCTATAATGATTTAAAACCGGTGCCGAAAGTATAATGTTTACCCACCTTCATGTTCACACCGAATACAGCCTGCTTGACGGGATGTGTCGCATCCATCAGTTGGTAGCCAGGGCTAAAGAGCTCGGCATGGACAGCTTGGCGATAACCGACCACGGCGTCATGTACGGGGTAATTGAGTTCTACCATGCCGCCAGGGAAGCCGGTATCAAGCCGATTATCGGCTGCGAGATTTACATCGCCCCGAACGGCCGGTTGAGTCGTAACGCCGGGGATAAAAATAACTATCATCTCGTCCTCCTCGCTAAAGACATTACCGGCTACCAGAACCTCATCCAGCTGACCACTAAAGCCCACCTGGAAGGTTTTTACTACAAACCGAGGGTTGATAAAGAACTTCTCAAACAACATAAAGAGGGGCTTATCGCCCTTAGCGCCTGCCTTGCCGGAGAGATTCCCCGGCTGGTGCTTAACCGGCGTTACGATGACGCCAAGCAGGCTGCCCTCTGGTACAAGCAGACCTTCGGCGATTTCTACCTGGAACTCATGAAACACCCCGTCGCCGAACTGGAAGGTGTAAATAACTTTCTCATCCAGATGAGCCAGGAACTCGATATTCCCCTGGTGGCTACCAACGATACTCACTATATCAACAAAGAGGACGCCTCCGCGCACGACTTGCTTCTCTGCATCGGCACAAATACCACCATTCATGACGAAAAACGCCTGAAGATGGCAGGAGACACCTTCTATCTCCGTAGTCCGCAGGAAATGGCGGAGCTTTTTAAGAACACCCCCCAGGCGCTGGAAAATACCGGTATTATCGCAGATAAATGCAATCTGGAACTTGAATTCGGGCGACTTCACCTGCCGGTAATCGAACTGCCGGAAGGTAAAACCCCCGACCAGTTCCTGGCCGACCTCTGTCGTACTAATCTAAGGCAGTACTACCCCGACCCTACCCCGGATATAGAGCAGCGACTGGAATACGAGCTCGATGTTATAGAGAAGACGCAGTTCGCCAACTATTTCCTGGTCGTCTGGGATATAATTTCGTTCGTGAAAAAGCAAAATATCCTCTTCGGCGTCAGGGGCAGCGCCGCCGCCAGCATCGTCCTGCATTGTCTCGGCATTACCCCCCTCGACCCCATTGAACACGGGCTTGTCTTCGAGCGCTTCCTCAACATCGAGCGCAAGGAGATGCCAGATATCGATATGGACTTCCAGGACGACCGCCGCGACGAGGTTATCAACTACGTTTCCCGAAAATACGGCCAGGACCACGTCGCCCAGATAATCACCTTCGGCACGCTGGGGGCGCGCGCGGCCATCCGGGACGTGGGGAGGGCGCTGGGCATGCCCTACGGGGAAGTCGACCGCGTCGCCAGACTGGTGCCCGGCACACCGGGTATGACACTGGGACGCGCCATGGACGAAAATCCCGAACTCAAGTCTATTTACCAGGAAGATGATATCGTGCGCAACCTGGTGAATTCGGCGAGAAGGGTGGAGGGCATTTCCCGTCACGCCAGCACCCATGCCGCCGGAGTCGTTATTTCCCGGGAATCATTGACAAAATATGTGCCGCTGCAGCGCGGCGCCAAGGTTGACAGCCAGGAAGCGGTAATGACCCAGTTTTCCATGGGGGATATCGCCAGCATCGGCCTGCTGAAAATGGACTTCCTCGGACTGGCTAACCTTACCATTCTGGGCAAGGCAAGGGATATTATCCTCAAGAAACACGGGATAGACATCGACCTTAATAACCTTCCGATGGATGATAAAAAGACCTTCGAACTTCTCTCGTCGGGAGAGACGGCCGGCGTTTTCCAGCTAGAAGGCGCCGGAATGCGCCGCTATATCAAGGAACTCAAGCCGACTACATTCAGCGATATTGCGGCCATGGTAGCCCTCTACCGTCCCGGTCCCATGGAGCATATCCCCCGGTTTATCGATTCCAAGCACGGCAAGATGCCGATAACCTATCCCCACCCGGCCCTGGAGGATATCCTCAAAGAAACCTACGGCGTTATCGTCTACCAGGACCAGGTATTGTTCATCGTGCGGAAGTTCGCCGGTTACAGCCTGGGTCAGGCCGATATCTTCCGTAAGGCGATGGGCAAGAAAATTGCCGAGGTAATGCACAAAGAAAAACGTAGCTTTATCAGCGGCGCTAAAAAATTGGAATACCCCACGGACCTGGCGGAGGAGGTGTTCGCCCTTATCGAGCCTTTTGCCGGCTATGCCTTCAACAAGGCCCACAGCGTCAGCTACGCGCTGATAGCCTACCAGACCGCCTACCTCAAGGCGAACTACCCTGCGGAATATATTACCGCATTCCTGACCATCCACGCCGGAGAAACCGAAAAGATAGGCAACGCCGTCGCTGAATGCCGCCGACTGAATATTGCCGTGCTGTCGCCGGATATCAACCGCAGCCAGCTTGATTTCTCCATAGAAAATACTGCGGCCGGAGAGCCGGCTATCCGGTTCGGCCTGGGGTCGATTAAAAACGTCGGCACCGGAGCTATCGAGCCTATTATCAGCGAACGCAATAAAAACGGCGAGTTTAAATCTATCGAAGACCTCTGCCGCCGCAGCGATTTACAGGCGGTTAACCGGCGCGTAATGGAGAGCCTGATAAAAGCAGGGGCGTTCGACGAACTTGAAAATCGCGGCACCCTGCTCAACAGCGTCGGTCGTATCCTGTCGCTGGCACAGCGCGAACACCACCTGCGGGAGACGGGACAAACAACGATGTTCGACCTCTTCGGGGAAACGGCGCAGGTGCCGCTGCCCGACCTGGAACTTCCCCCGTCGGAGACCACCGACAGGGAAAAGGCATTCTGGGAAAAGGAGCTGCTGGGGGTAAGCTTCTCTGAAAAACCATTCAGCCCGGTATTCAGTAAAAAATATGGCAACGCCGTCTTTTGCGGTAATATTGATACCGAACTGGAGAAACAGGTTATTGCCACTGCCGGTCGCGTGATATCGGCACGCTATTCATTTACCAAAAAAAACGAGTCTTTCGCCATCGTTGTCATCGAGGATGTCAGCGGGCAGATTGAAGTAATTGCCTGGCCGCAGGTCTATAATCAGACGGAAGAATTCTGGCAGGAAGGGAACGAACTCATCGTACAGGGCAAGGTGCGAGTAAGGGATGACCAGATAAGCATCGTATGCGATAACGTCAGGTTCTACGAGCCGCCCCAGGAAGGTGAAGAGTCAACTCTCTTGCCCGAACCCGCCACCGTAAAGGCCCCGGCGGAGAAACCCGCAGCTGCTCCAACGCCGCAAAAACGGCGGTTGATAATTAATATCCGCCAGACCAAAGACGTGGAAGGCGACATCGCCCGTCTTAACAAAATCATAGAAGTCCTGAAAGACTTCACCGGGCGTGACGAGGTGCGACTGAACGTGATAAACGGCGGCGAAGCCATCCCCCTCAAGCTCCCCAATATACAGTCCGATTACTGCCCGGAACTCAAGCAACGAGTGGTGGAACTGGTAGGAGAAGAGGGATTAATGGTAGAGGCGGCGAGTTAAAACGAATTTCCGGTTGATTTCCGAGGGGCGAAGCCCCTCCTTCTTTTTCCCCACCTCTCTTCTTTAAAGGTAGACACAGGAAAATCTAGAAACTATTGCATCTTAGTGCTAGAATAGGGTAAAAGTACGGATTGCACAAATGGCAAAGTCTGAAAAGTCTGCGGGAGACACCCATAACGGGCACCGGAAGAGGCTGCGGGATAAGTTCCTCAAGTCGGGGATGGCCGGCTTCCACGACTATGAAATCGTGGAGCTTCTTTTGAGCCTGGGCACACCGCGTAAGGACTGCAAGCTGCCCGCCAAAGAAGCTATCAAGCGATTCCACACACTGCGCGGCGTTCTGGAAGCCCCGGTAGAAGAACTGCAAAAAATAGAAGGTATCGGCGCTCACAGCGCCTTCGGCATTAAGATTGTGCAGGAAGTGTCGCGGGAGTTCCTCAAGGCAAAAATACTGGAGAAACCCTTCTATAAATCCTCCCGGGAGGTCTTCGATTACCTCTACCACTCGATGCGCGGACTCAAAAAAGAGGTCTTCAAGGTAATTTACCTGAACAATCAGAACCAGATAATCGATACAATTGACCTGTCATCGGGGACGGTCAACAGCAGTTCCGTCTCCCCCCGCGAGGTTATCGAGGGGGCGATTAAAAACAACGCCGCCGCCCTGATTTTTGTCCATAACCACCCCTCGGGCAATCCCGAGCCGAGCGCCAGCGACAGAGGTCTGACCCGCGAGCTGGTCTATGCCGGCAAAATCACGCGACTTAAGGTGCTTGACCATATCATCATCGGCGATAACCGCTACTACAGCTTTGCCGGTGAAGAGCTTATTGAAGAATACGAGGCCGATTTCCTGAACACGATGTTACGGGGCACCTCCGAAACCCGGCGTCGACTTTACAAAGCCAGAGACGATACCGGGAAATACCGTCGCTAACTGGTAATAATCGTACCTTCCAGCGAAAGCAGGAATCTCTTGGCCTCAATCCCCCCGCTGAACCCCCCGATTCCACCATCGGCCGCCAGCACACGATGACAGGGGACAATAACGGGGAGCGGATTCCTGCCCAGCGCCTGTCCCACGGCTCTCGATGCTTTCGGCCTGCCTGTTTTAGAGGCCACCCATCCGTAGCTTCGCGTCTCGCCGTAGGGAATCAGCCGGGCTGCCTGCCATACCCGGCGCTGAAAAGACGTGGCTACGGAGAGGTCTAACCTGTCCGGGAAGTCCACTTCACGGCCGTCAAAGTAAGCCCGGAAACGCCCAATTACGCTTTCAAAACGCTGCGGAACAGAAGTGGCACATTCCAGGTCTCCCAGCGAACGACCGGCTTCCTGCTCCGAGGTTTGAGGGAGTGTGACGTGGATCAATCCAAGCGCCGAGCCGATGATTCCCATCCAGCCGGCGCTGGTATCGAACGCGGTGTAAAACAAATCACGGTCCATTGGGGGAACTACCGTAAGGACTTTAAGACCTGCCCACGGCGCGCCTCTGGTAGAGGGCGCCAACGACTATCAGTATTATGCCGAGGATAATGCTCGCGACGATTTTAATGAGCTGCGGAAAATCCAGACTCAAGAAATAGGCGTAGGTGAACACCCCCGCCACGATAGCTATGCCATAGCTGATAAAGTGCGCCTTGACCGACTTAGCCTTCACCGCCCGGTAGATGAGCCAGCCGATGAAAGCCAGGGAAGCCAGTACCGCTACTACAATTGCCATTTAGCTACCACCCCAGTCCTTCAAAATATTTTCCCAGGAAGGCAAAAAGCCCTACCGTCAACAGTAGAGAGCCTATCTTGCCGATATCGGAGAGGTACTTGACATACTCCGCCGCCAGGTAGCCCACGCCGGCTATGCAGAACAGAATCCCGAATCCGTATAATACATACTCAAGCTTCATATTTCTTTCAGCCTCTTTAATTACTCGGGCGCGGCTCAATTATTTCCGGTTTGGGCGGATAGGAATCCCCCCTTATATAAATGATAACGTTACGCTCCACGTCCCCCCTCTTGATGAGCACCGATAAATCGTAACGCTGGTCGGAAGTAAAACCCGCCGGAATAAATTCGGTAGTATCCAGCGTCCAATCCAGCTGGCCTTTATCAAAAGAACCCACTTTAACAGGTTGAGACAGCAAAACGGCCACCTGCTCCTGCTCATGCGATACCGTTACTTCCACATCGGCCGAATAGGCAGAAAAGGTGCGGTTCTGCACTTCGTAGGTAAAGGCGATAATGCCGCCCTGCTGGACATTTACCGTGGAGTAATACGGATATTTCTCGTCCTCGGGCCAGCGGTCCGGCTCAATTGTCTGCGGAAATTCCCCGCTGGCTATATCTAGACTGTCATAAACCCCCATATATCCATCGAAGATGAAAATGAGGATAATTCCCACAAAACAGGCCAGGGTCAGATAGAGGTATAGATTTCTATGTTTTACTTTCATAAAATCATTTTCTCTTATGTTTACAGTATATAACTTATAATCCGACTGTCAATACCGGTTAACGCAGTTCCGGCTCGATGAGGCCGTAATTGCCGTCGTTCCGCCGGTACAATAGCCTTACCCCATCGGCGTCGGCGTCGAAGAACAGAAAGAAGCTGTGACCGAGTTGCTCCATCCGCCCGATTGCCTCTTCCAGAGACATCGGCTCGATGAGGAAACGCTTGGTCTTGACTACCCTTCTCTCCACCTCTGTAAGTTCCGCCTGATTGAATTTACCCCGGGCCAGCGGGTTACCCCTGCCCTTGTCATAGAGCTTGCCCTTACGCTTTTCGAGCTGCCGGCTCATGACGACGACGACCTTATCAACGGCTTTAAACAGGTCTTCAGCCCTCTCTTCGCCGTGGAAGACAGCTTTGCCAATGCCGCTGTTAACAGTCACCCTTACCAAGTAGCGTTCCTGAGGTGATTTCGTCTTTTCCTCGGATATTTCCACTTTAGTGTCTATAATATCGGGGAGGTGCTTGTTTATTTTACCCAGCTTACGTTCAACATATTGCTGTGCTTCAGGATTTATTTCTATGTTGGTCCCGGATAATTGCAATTCCATCTTTGCACACTCCTGGTGGCAGCGTTTTTCTTACTACATCCTTTTATAATTCCAGGGCCAATGTCAGACCCCGGATTTCTGTGACCCCGGCGGACTTCAGCACCCTGGCGCAGGAGTCGAGAGTAGCCCCGGATGTAGATACATCATCCACCAGAATAACCCCTTTGCCCCGTAATCGTCCGTCGCGGCAGGCAAATGCGTCAGCCACATTTTCGCGCCTCTCGCCGACACTGGCCACCCTTACCTGCGGCAGCACATAACTCTGACGAATGAGGTAGTTCTCTACCACCGGCAGACCGCTTAATTTACCCAGTTCGCGTGCCAGCAAGGCGGACTGATTATAGCCACGCTCCCCGTATCTTTTCCGGTGCAGCGGCACCGGCACCAGGACTTCCCCGGGAAGCGGGTTCTTGATGAGATAATCGTACATCAATTCTGCCAGAGGCGCCGCCAGCGCCCGGAGATTACGGTACTTCAACTCATGGACAGCCCGGCGTATCAGCCCAGCGAATAAAAACGGGGAACGAATACCATCTATTTCGGCCTGCCAGTCAACGCATCCGGGACACAGTTTCCCCTGCGATTGGGGGTGCCCGCACCTAGGACAAATAGGAGGGGAAATCACCGATAGCGTTTGACGACAGGTGTCGCAGATATAGTCACCTTCCCTGCCACAGCCGATACACCACCGTGGGAAGAGCAGGTCGAGTGCTACCTTCTTGAGACTAATTAACGGAGGAAGCACATTTGCCATCCGTAATTTTCTATTCTAAAAGTGACTCCCTCACAACTATCGGGGGCGGGAGTTGTGCATCGAGCCGGCCATAATAGGCTCGTTGATATAGACGTCACCGTTCCTGATTTTTAGATTATAACCGCAATCAGGATTGGTACAAACCCAGGCTTTAAACTGGATAGATGCCCCCTGACTGCCGAAATCTGATAGGGGCACGAGGTCGCCGGTGTTGCATTTCTGACACTTGGGGAAACTAAACTGTTCCATGGGGGTCCTCCTCCCAACCAAAAATATAAAGTAAACCGTATAATTATAACTTAAGATGGCAATGGTTGACAAGTGTCCAGATGACCGCTTCAGCCCGTACATGAATAAAATGATTATTATCTGGCAAAACAAAAAGGGGAGGTACTCAAGGCGCCGCCCCTTTATGTCAATCTAATTCAGGTCGTTCTTGGAAAAGTATCTTAATTTTTATATCTACTCTGCAGCTGCTTCTGCCTGATAGTATTGATGAGGATATTAGATATAATGGGGTCGAACTGGGAGCCGCTATACCATAACATTTCCTCAATCGCATCCAGGGTGGACAGGGCTTTCCGGTAAGGCCGGTCGGAAACCATGGCTTGGTAAGCATCGGCCACCGCTACAATCCTGGCTCCTACAGGGATATCCTTGCCGCGTACGGTCTGGTCCAGCCCGCCGCCGTCATAATGGTCATGATGGTGAGATATAATATCTACCACGTTATCGTTGACGAAGGGCTTAACGAGGCTGGGGCCGATTACGGCGTGGGTCATGATGTGGCGGTACTCTTTAGATGTTAACTCACCGGGCTTGTTAAGGATATCTGGGTCCACGGCTATTTTGCCGACATCGTGAAGCAGGGCAGCCCAGTGCAGGTCTTCCAGCTCCTGCGGGGTGAGTTTCATCTGTTTGCCTATATCGGCGGCAATTTCAGCCACCACCTGCGAATGACCCTGCGTATAGGCATCGCAAGACTCCAGAGTATTTACAAGAGTCTCTATAGCGCCGAGAAAGAGCTTTCTGGATTCCAGCTGCCCATCGGCTTTCTTCCCCATGTCTTGGAAATAGCGTTGTATCTCGAGCGCTACCCGGCGTTTATCCAGAGTGCCGTTGATGCTCTGCAGAACCTGCTCGAATCTGAAAGGTTTGCTTATATAGTCTTGAGCGCCGTCCTTAATGCACTGGGCAATTACTTTATTATCGGTCACGCCACTGGCCATGATGACCGCCGTCTCCGGAAAATGCGACGTTATATCCGGCAATATCTCGCTGCCCAGTCTGCCGGGCATATTAATATCCATTATCACAAGGTCAGAGGGGTTTACTTCCAACTTCGCCAAAGCCTGCTCACCGCTTTCGGCTTCATCGCAGGCATAGCCGCGCATCTCCAGACCTTTAGTCAGAATACATCTTATAGCTTCTTCGTCATCAACCAGCAGTATGCTCTCTTTCGGAATAATCATATTGCGCCTCCTGCCACTTATCGCTTTTACTGGGTTTATTTTAAATGGCGGATGCTAAACAAGATATGAATATCAATCACTTGGGCATAAATATTTAGTAAATATTTCACTAAAATCCGGTTCGTTGAACAGACATAGCCCGTGTTGTACAATCAATATCGAGCGCACTTGCTGCGTTTACACACAATCCGCTATAAACCGCGACAAGGAGACTATAATGGGAGAAATGCTTAAAGATAGAGTGGCGGTTATTACCGGCGCCGGCAACGGTCTGGGCCGCGCCGAGGCTATAGCTATGGCCGCACAGGGCGCCCGCGTTATAGTCAACGACCTGGGCACTTCCTACGATGGTCAGGGCATTTCCAGCGCCCCGGCCGACCTGGTTGTGAAAGAAATCAGGAATGCCGGCGGTACCGCTGTCGCGTGCTATGACAGCGTGGCAATAGAGGAGGGAGCGAACAACATCATCCAGACCGCTATCGACAGCTACGGGCGCATTGATATCCTGGTTAATAACGCGGGTATCATACGCAACCATCCGGTTTATGAAACCCCCACGGAAGACTGGGAGGCCATGGTCAAGACACACCTTTACGGTAATTTTTACTGCACCCGCGCCGCCAGCGCCATCATGAAACAGCAGGGCTACGGCAGGATTATCAATACCTCTTCCCACATAGGGCTGGGCTTTCCGGGACAATCCACCTACTCCGCGGTAAAGGAAGGGATAGTGGGATTTTCACGTTCGGTAGCGCGGGACATGGCCGGTTACGGTGTCACCTGCAATGTAATCCGGCCCATAGCCGCCTGGCGCGGCGCCGAGGTCAAGAACGAGATGGTGGAAGCGAACCGCCCGGAAGATGTGGCAGCCCTGATAGTCTATCTGGCCAGCGAGTCAGCCGACCATATCAACGGGCGCATCTTTGAAGTCTGGCACGGTCACGTGGGTATATTCGCAGACCCTCCGCCCGTGGCGCAGACGCTCTGGAAAGACGGCCGCTGGACTCCCGAAGAACTCGCCGGAATCATGCCGGAGACATTAACCAGAGGTAAATCACGTGAAGAGTTGCCTTTTACACTTCCGGTGATGTTCAGACTGCCCAAAGAATAAAAGTATCTTAACGTCGATTCAGCCCCGGGAGCCTCCGGGCGCCGCCGGATATTACTATTTCAACTCTACCGCGCTTAACCGACTGTAAACAGGGCCTTCCCTGGTTAGCTGGCTCTTCATCAGGTTTACCGCTTTTACGTTCAGTTTGCCGCCGGAATTGGAAGTCATGCTTGCGATAAGCCGTCCGAGGTCCTCTCGTTCTTCGGGTCTGGCCCGGTCTCGTACGCGTCCGAGGGTGAGATGGGGTCGGAAAGGGCGCGACTCCGCGGCAAAACCCAGCGGCTTAAGACCGGCCTCGATGTTTTTTTGAAGTCGGTCAAGTCTTTCGACCTCTCCGGCCATTCCCACCCAGACCACCTGTACGCGCCTCGGATTGGGGAAGACACCAAGTCGGCTTAATTCAAGCTGAAACGGCGGCACACCGAGTGCGGCTCCCTCCAGCACCTTGATAATATCACTGGTCATACTCACGTCAATGTTACCGAGAAACTTAAGCGTCAGGTGAATACTATTCGGGTCGACCCACCTTACCGGCGTCCGGCTCCCCTCTTTGAGCTTGTCCTGAAGGCTGGCCAGGGCTTGTTTTAGTTCCCCGGAGAGTTCGATGGCAATAAACGAACGGATTTGTTCCATCGCTATATGCCCAGCAACCGGCGCGCGTTGACGGATAAAATCATGTCTCTCTCTTCATCCGTCAGGCCGGCATTTTTGATTTCATCGAGCAGTCTATGCTGTGTTATTACGGGGTAATCGCTGCCGAATAGAATCCTGTCCGCGCCAATGAGCCGGCTAACCTGACGGTATATCTCGGGACGATAGAGGAAGGGTGATGCCGCGGTATCGAAATATACATTCTCCATCGCCTGCCGCACTTCCGGCATCAGTGTATAGAAAGGCAGACCACCTCCCCAATGGGCGCATACCATGGGTAAATCCGGGAAGCTGGTAATAAATTTGTATAATAATTCGGGCGTGGCCGCACCTTTGCCTTGATAGATATGCCCTACCGGCTCGGAGGAATGCGTCAGCAGAATCAGGTTGTGTTTCCGCAATAAAGCGACAAAAGGCCCCATGGCCTCTTGGCTGGTAAAGTCGTCCGACTGTACATCTGGCCTTAGTTCGCCGACTCCTTTAACGCCCGCCTTAACGCAACGCTCTATCTCATCGAGGGAGGCATCATCCGTGTATGATGAAACGGAGCAGAACCCGATTATTCGTTCAGGATATCGTGCGAGCGACTCCAGGATATAGTCATTGGTTTCCACGCACATCTCGTGCGTGCTCCAGCCGTAATTGACGATAATGGAAACATCGACCCCATCTCTATCCATGCTTTCGATAAGTTCATCGGTGGTGGCAATCTTTGCCTTTTCACCGGAGTATATCTGGGCAAAAGCAGAGTCGATATCCACATAATGGCTGCGGTTCTTCTTTATCCGTGGCGGCAGCACATGCGTGTGGAAATCTATTATCATCATCAAACCACAGGCCTGGAGCAAAAACAGCCGGCGGAGTCTATTCTTTACCTTCCGGTGACTCTCCTGCCGATGGTTTTCCAGCTTCAGCCTCACCTTCAGCCTTGACGCCCTCTTCGACCTCTTCTTCCTCGGCTACCATTTCCTCTTCCACCTTAAGCTGGACTTCCGTAACCTTGACAATCAGCTGCTCCGGATCGGCATGAACGGTGACATCCGGGTCGAGGACAATGTCCTTAACGTGAACGGACTGCTCCAGTTCTTCCAGTATACTTACATCCACTTCTATCTGCGGCGGCACTTTTTCCGGCAGACATTCTATGTTCAACTCGGTGATACCGTGGGACAGCATCCTCCCCTTCCCCTTCATCGCCGGTGATTCGCCCACCAGAACGATTGGCACAGCCACCTGCATCTTTTGTCCTTTCCTCACCTGGTAAAAATCAACATGCAGTAACTTCCTGCCAATAGCGTCCCGCTGAATTTCCCTGACGAATACGTTTTTCGGCTGTTTCTCTCCTTCGATTTTCAGGCTTATAATACGGGTCTCACCTGCATGAGCCACAACTTTCATAAGCTCGGCGGTATCGCACTGCAGGGCCTGCGATGCCAGGCTATGTCCGAAGAGGTGCGTCGGGGTGATTCCCTGACGGCGTAAAAAACGGTTCCTTTTCCCGAGCACATTCCTCTTGACAGCATTTAATTTTAGTTCTTCCATGTATTCTCCCCCTTCATCCTGTCAATTTAATCACATTCAGGCGTAAAAATCAATTCTTAATATAGACTTATTATTTTCCGTTATAGTATAATAAGGACGCAGTTATGACATCGTCTGAATTTGATAATTCACCGTCGGGGACCTCGGCTGATAATGCAAAAGCCGGGGTTTTTGCTTCAAATGAGGACCTTGAGGAGGTCGCCAGAAGGCTGCGCCGTCACATCGTTACGATGATAGGCAAGGCCGGCAGCGGCCATCCCGGCGGGTCACTATCCGCCGTGGAAATCGCCACGGCGCTTTTCTGGAAAATAATGAGCCACAAGCCGTCCGACCCGCAGTGGAAGACCAGGGACAGGTTCATCCTTAGCAAAGGGCACGCCGCTCCCCTGCTCTATTCGGTGCTGGCGGAATGCGGCTACTTCCCCGTGAGCGAGCTTAACACCCTGCGAAAGATTGATAGTCGCTTGCAGGGGCACGCCGACCGCACCGCCACTCCCGGCGTGGAAATGTCTTCCGGGAGCCTGGGTCAGGGCCTATCCTTCGCCGTCGGCGTGGCGCTGGCGGGTCGATTAAACGTTCAGGACTACCGTGTCTATGCCCTGCTGGGCGACGGCGAGTGTAACGAGGGGCAAATCTGGGAGGCCGCCATGGCAGCCGCTCATTTCAAAATAGACAACCTTACGGCTATCGTGGATAATAACGGCCTGCAAATTTGTGGCCTCAACTGTGACGTAATGAACCTGGAACCCCTGAACGAAAAGTGGGTTGCCTTCGGGTGGCACGTTGCCGATGTCGACGGCCACGATATTAACCAGCTCCTCGACGCCTTAAAAAAGGCGAGAGAAGTCAAAGGCCAGCCCGCCGTCATCATCGCCCATACCGTTAAGGGCAAGGGGGTCAGCTTCATGGAGAACAACGTGGACTTTCACGGTAAAGCCCCCAGCGCTGAACAACTGGAAACAGCCCTTAAGGAGCTTGTGTAATCGTGGCTGAAGAAGTGTCCCTGCGGGATACCTACGGCAAGACCCTGGTGAAACTGGGTAAGGAAAACCGGGATATCGTCGTGCTGGACGCCGACCTGCGTCCTTCGACGATGACCAGGTACTTCGCCGCCGAGTTTCCGGACAGATTTTTCGAAGTCGGCATCGCCGAGCAGAACATGATAGGCATCGCCTCCGGGCTGGCTGCCTCGGGCAAGATACCCTTTGCCAGCACCTTTGCCGTCTTCGCGCCGGGCCGCTGCTTCGACCAGATTCGCGTATCGGTGGCGCAGGCAGGGCTTAACGTTAAGATAGTATCGACTCACGCCGGCGTTACGGTCGGCGAGGACGGCGCATCACACCAGGCGCTGGAAGACCTGGCGCTTACCTGTTCCCTGCCCGGTTTTACCGTTATCGTCCCGGCGGACGCAATCGAAACCGCGCAGGTTATCGAAACCATGGCAAGGCATATCGGCCCCTGCTACGTACGCCTGCCCCGGGCCAAGCTGCCCAATGTAAACAGTCCCGACTACCGATTTGAAATCGGCAAGGCGGTTACCATCAGGGAAGGTAAAGACGCCACGATTATGGCTATCGGCGTGATGGTAGCGCCGGTGCTGGAAGCCGCCGGCGAGCTTTCAGGAGAAGGCATCGATTGCCGCGTTGTGAACATGCCTACTCTCAAGCCGATAGACGAGGATGCTATTATTAAAGCCGCCGGGGAGACCGGGGCTATCGTTACCGCCGAGGAACACCAGGAGCACGGCGGACTGGGCAGCGCGGTTGCCTGTATCGTAACTAAACACTGCCCGGTGCCGATGGAATTCGTGGCCGTCAAGGATGCCTTCGGCACGTCCGGCAAACCGGCGGAATTACTCGAAAGGTACGGCCTGACATCAAAAGACATCATAAAAGCCGTACGTAAAGTGATAGAGAGAAAGCGCTAGTCCAGGTAAGTTATCTTCGTAGATGGTCTTTCCAGGATGTCCACCTCTATCCCCGCTTCCTCGAACAACTTGATAAATTCGTCATCGACGTATTTCCCAAAGGATACCGACCGCTTTATCCGTGCGTTTACCATCATCTTAGCGCAGAGCACGCAGGGCGTGTGCGTGCAATACATAGTCGCCCCTTCCAGACTGACCCCGTGCAGAGCCGCCTGAATAATGGCGTTTTGTTCGGCATGGATGGCGCGGCAGATTTCCTGCCGCGTGCCGGATTTTATCCCCAGTTCGTCCCGCAGGCAGCCGAGCTCCAGGCAGTCTTTCAGTCCCGCGGCGGCCCCGTTATAACCGGTGGAAAGGATATGCTTGTCCCGCACAGCGATAGCCCCCATGTGGTGCCTCCGGCAGGTGGAACGTTCGGCTACCACCGAGGCTATTTTCAGGAAATATTCGTCTAGTTCCGGTCGTTTGTGTATATCCGTCATTTCAGCTTCT
>DAOUDZ010000033.1:0-2073 GCA_034430575.1 Dehalococcoidales bacterium | reverse complement strand
ATGGTGCCGGAAAAGAGAATCGGGTCCTGAGGCACGATACCAATCTGCTGCCTTAATGATTGCTGGGTAACGGAACGAACGTCGTAACCATCCACGGTTACCTCGCCCTTTTCCACTTCGTAGAAACGGGCGGTAAGACTGACCAGGCTGCTTTTACCCGAACCCGTCTGTCCCACGATGGCTACCGCTTCCCCCGGCTTGATGCCCAGATTAATATCGTGTAGGACATCCTTGTCGGGCTCGTAACCGAAGTTTACGTTCTTAAAATCAATTTCTCCCTTCACCGACGGCAGCTCTACGGCATCCGGCCTGTCCTGGATTTCCGGCGCCACGTCAAGCAACTCGAAGATGCGCGCCCCGGAGGCCATGGCCCGCTGGAGCTCCGTGTACTGCATGGACAGCTCCAGCACAGGCTCGAAGAAACGCTGCACGTAGAGTAAAAAGCTCATAAGAATACCGACGGTCATGACGCCATCCAGCACCTGAAAGCCTCCTACGATAATAACAATGGCAAAGGAGACTCCGGTGAGGATTTGTACGGCAGGCATCATGAGAGCTTCCAGCTTGGCAGCGGTGACGTTTGCATCAAGGTTGGCCCGGTTTATCTGGTCGAACTGCTCGATGTTTTCGTCTTCACGCGAGAGGCTCTGGACGACACGCACGCCGGCGATATCCTCCTGAAGCTGGGAGTTGACCGTAGCGATAGCCCGCCTGACGACGATAAAAGCCCGGCGGGCGTATTTCTGCCAGATGAAAACCGCTATACCGAGTACCGGCACCACCGTGAGGGTGAGCAGGGCCAGTTTCCAGTTCATCGTAATCATAATAACGGCTATGCCTACCAGCGTCAGCATGCTGGTCAGTATGGCCAGCATGCCCTGGGTGACGAGCTCCTGCAGCTGCGATACGTCGTTCTGCACCCGTGACATGAGCTTGCCGACCTTGTTATGGTCGAAGAAGCTCAATGATAGACGGTGCAAATGGTCGAACATCCGCGTTCTCATTTTGTAGATGATAGACTGGCCGGCGTAGGCCAGATTCATAAACTCCAGGTACTGCCCGCCCCACATCGCCAGCGACGCCGCTATATAAATAATAACGACGATGGTAAGTCCGTCAATGTTACCCTGTAAAATATCATCGGTGGCTATACCCACCAGACGCGGCAGAGCCAGCGTGGCCAGGGTACGCACCAGCATACCACCTGCCCCCAGACCTATCCACCGCTTAACGGGCAATAGATATTCCGGCAAACGCGTTATGACCCGGCTGTCATATACCTTTCCGAGCACATCTTCGGAATCAAAGCGGCCACCGCCACGATGAGGGGGGCCGTGCATCCCGCCGCCGTGAAACATATTAGTCCTCCACCATTCCTTCCTGGGATTCCCGGTGCGCCAGGAGTTGTGACTCGTACACCTCTTTATAAACGCCGTTTCTGGCAATCAGTTCTTCGTGCTTGCCCTGCTCGACTATCTCGCCGTCCTGAAGCATCAGGATAATATCGGCGTTCCGGATAATCGGTATGCGGTGGGTAATAATAAAGGTAGTTCTCCCCTTGATAAGCTTGTCCAGAGCCTGGCGAATGAGTTTCTCCGTTTCCGAGTCCACACTGGCCGTGGAGTCGTCCAGTATGAGGATGCCGGGGTTCACGAGCAGGGTGCGGGCTATGGACAACCGCTGTTTTTCCCCACCCGAGAGGGTATCGCCGCGTTCTCCCACCCAGGTATCGTAGCCATCGGGCAGGGCCTGGATAAAGTCGTGGAGATAAGCGGCTCTGGCTACCTCGACTATCTGGTCTATGCCGGCATCAACGGCCCCGTAAGCTATATTCTCACGTATGGTAGCGGAGAAAAGGAAAACGTCCTGCTGTGCCGCGACGACGTTCTTGCGCAACGAAGCCAGAGTAGCCTCCCGGATATCGGTGCCATCCACGAGTATCCTGCCTTCGGTGACGTCATAAAATCTGGCGAGGAGATTGGCTATGGTACTCTTGCCGCTGCCGGAGCCGCCCAGAAGGGCCACCAGCTGGCCGGGCTGTACTTCGAAGCTGACATTCTTTAAGGCCGGACT
>DAOUDZ010000032.1:0-17043 GCA_034430575.1 Dehalococcoidales bacterium | reverse complement strand
ACTTGAGAGCCGGCAGGCAGTCTGATTGTCGGGGCAGCTTAGCTCCCCAGCCAGATTATGGCGCCTCACCGGAACCCGTCAGGTCTATTATAGCCCGGATGCTAACTCCTGACCCCAGGAAATAGAATACAAGGCATTATGATTTAATAGGCTCAATTAACTACGACAAGTATAATAACGGAAATCCTAAGGTTATGTCGGCGAGAATCGTTGGCATTGACCCCGACGAAGAAAATAAAGTGCTCAAACTTGCGGATCATATGGTTTCCGGAGAGTACTTAGACGGAATTAACAGCGACGAGATTGTGCTGGGAGCAGATACCGCAGGCGGTTACGGCGAAGCTCCAGAAGGCGACCTGGGAGGTGTTAAAGTTGGCGATGAGGTGCAGGTTAATTATTCTAACACAATCACTCGCATCTATAAGGTAAAGGGAATATACAAGATCGGATTTTATTCTGGTTTAGGGATTATTTCTTCCCAAGAGGCCGAATCTATACTTTCTGTGCATGATAGCGCCTCACAGATTTTCGTGAAAGTCAATTTGGACCAGGACACTATAGATAACTACCTAGAAAGTGTCAAAGGCATCGCACCTAATTTGGAAATGAGAAAATACTCCGATCTTTTAGGCGAAGAGGAGCCAATTATTACGGCGCTTGATGCAATTGCGTTGGTGGTCAGTGCCGTAAGCGTGGTTGTCGCAGCAATCACCATTTTCGCATTAATATACGTTAATGCATACAGTAAGCGACGGCAAATCGGTATTCTCAAAGCCATCGGTATAAAACAGCGCGTCACAGTTTATTCCTATATTTTTCAATCAATCTTTTACACCCTTTGCGGCATTATCGTGGGATCAGTGCTGGTATTCTTATTAATTGGCCCATTCTTTGAGTCGCACCCCCTCGAGTTGCCAATGGGAGACGTGAGTCTGGCTTTTAGCTCAGTGATGATTTTCGTGAGCATACTCAGCCTGCTCGTAGCCGGAATTCTGGCGGGGCTAATTCCTTCATGGCGAGTTGCCAAGCAAAATATTCTTAAAGCTATCGGGAGGGTTTAGTCACTATGATTAAAGTAGAAAATCTAAAAAAGACATACCCCGGTAAAGTTCCGACATTCGCTCTTAAGGGCGTATCGCTACAGGTGGTAAATGGTGAATTTGTGGCTATCATGGGACGAAGCGGCGCGGGAAAATCAACGCTCCTTCATCAACTGGGACTGATAGACAAACCTACAGAGGGAGAAATATTTATTGACAAAGTGAATGTTTTGGAACTATCCGATGCCCAAAAAACTGGGTTTCGGCTCCAGCACTTGGGATATGTATTTCAGGAGCATGCTCTCATTGCGGAGATGACGGCATTGGAAAATGTATATTTACCGGCCCTTGCCTTTGGAGACAATCATAACCACTATAAGAAGCGCGCAGCAGAAATGCTTAAAACGGTCGACTTGGGACATCGCTTGGATCATTACCCTGACGAATTGTCGGGGGGCGAGCAGCAAAGAGTTGCAGTAGCGCGAGCCTTGATTAATAAGCCGAAAATACTTTTTGCCGATGAACCGGTGGCTAACTTAGATACTGACTCATCAAAAGTAGTGCTCGAGCTTCTTCAAAAGCTCAACAAAGAAATGAAACAAACGATTATTATGGTCACACACGAGCCAGAGGATAAAAAATATGTAAACCGGGTTATCTGGCTGAAAGATGGTTTATTAGAAAAGATAGAAGATTGAAAACTTCGATTCTTATCAACACCATGAAATTAGGGAAGTGACTCTTGGCTCTCGCTGGTGGTTTTAATCGAAGGCTTCCAAGTTCCTGTTCATTAGGTGGAATTTGGTTATCGAGATGTAGGAATCAAAAAGCGACACCTGGGCTGATTATCTTTCGTAAGAAAAGAACATCGACGGAGACTACCTATTACTTTGTTTTATGAATTATGCTTAATTTATACTCCTTTTTTACCCAATCTGTAACTAATTTCTGCTCACCGAGCTGGCCTTGGAGTTGGCCTATCGTTGCCTGGAATTTATCTACCAGTTTCCCAACAACTTCTGCGACACTTTTCATCAGTGCCTCAGAATCCGTTTTATAGTCTTCAAGTCGTCCAACTCTATTCTCCAGGGTATTAACTCGAGTGTTTTTAGCCCGACTATTTAACTCATCTTCAAGATGAGACTTAATACCCGTTATTGTCCCTACTGGCTGGAACCATTTACTGTAGCTGCTGAGTTGCTGGGCTAAATCATCAACCCGGCTGCTGATTCTTTGAAGGTCAGTATCACTGGCAGTGTTACTGGAAATATCGACTAGTTGTCGGGTAAGGCTATTCAGTTGCTCAGTAACCGCGAAGAGTCTATCAAAGAGAGACACTTCAGAATTACAGTTAGTGCCAAGTAAACCGACTTTATCTAGTCCAGTAATACTTTCCAGTTGCTCCAGCCTGCCTTCGAGTTTACTCAATTCTGACTCAGTAACTACTGGAGTAGCGGGAGCATTACTCGAAGAGCGATTTCCGTGAAAAAATCTCTTATGTCCATTTAATCCCTGGGTATTTTTAAATTCGCGACCGCATAGCTCACAGGTCACCATTTTGTTTTCCTCCGTAAAATAATATTTGGGTGAATGCTTGGATTAGTGTGGGATACGTGAGATAAAGTAAAGTAAAGAAGGAATCAAGCACAAGGGAAATAGAGATTGTCCATTACGGAGGGATAAGAACAGGCTCTTGACAAAATGGAGCTTGCGAAGTTCCAATTCTTTGAATGATGCAGATAAATTTAACGATGAAGAAGCTAATAACTACCATAATCCTGCCTCCCATAAAGGGAAGCAGGAATTATTGATAGCTCAAAAAAACTCTCAATTTCGGGGTTGGCAATAGAGGCGTCCGGCCTACCACTCGACCAAACAATTCGTAGCTAAGTTGAATCTGGCGAAGACCATCCCAAAAACGGGTGGTTTTTCTTTTTGGTACAAAAACGACATCCTGATTTTAATGCTATTCAGCCAGAATTTCAAGTGATCTCAATTAGCACTCTCATATAATAAAATACTATTTTATCACCACTGGACAAACAGGGGAAAGGTTCCTTCTAATATCTCGCTGGGGATATTCTGGCTTGCCCCTGCTGAATGGAACATAATGTAGCTATCGCCATCCGAGGCATAATCGGCACCTTGGCCAATGATAGAGGGAGTGATAGTCCCCCAGTATTTACCTGTATCTGATATTGATTATCATGTTAATTTCTCTCTTCATCCTGTGTATAATCGAGCATTCCCGCGTAGGGTTGATACTCCGCGGTATCCGCCAGGCGGACTCTCTGTCGGAAAGTATCGGAGTGAATACAACCGGTTAGTTATCTGCCTCTTTACAGTACCGGTAAGGACATATTGCGGATTACCCCTTTTTCAGACTTCACGGAATGTAAA
Organism: Dehalococcoidales bacterium; assembly: GCA_034430575.1. Lineage (GTDB taxonomy): Bacteria > Chloroflexota > Dehalococcoidia > Dehalococcoidales > RBG-16-60-22 > JAFGPF01. Next base: position 13,603 of record DAOUDZ010000032.1, on the reverse strand, counting down.
AGCCTTAAAACAATTGACTTGGCGTGCAAATATGATAGAATAACTTACTGAAGCACCCATGCTTGCAAGTATCGCAAGTAGCCCTTAAGATTATTATACACATGGATAGACGTCTAGCTGTCTTATTGGCTTGTTTCTGTACGATATTTACGTCATACGCTGTCAGGTATGGCTACGGTATACTGCTGCCCGAGATGCTGCCCTCCCTGGCCATCACAAAGACCGAGGCAGGAGTCATTTACGCCTCTTTCTTTATAGCCTACACGGTGTTATCACCTGTGCTCGGGCTCCTAGGGGACAGATATAACGTACGCCTGCTCCTTACCCTGTTTGTGGCCGTACTCGGTGGCGGGACATTCCTCATGGCCTTTTCCTCGTCGATTGTTCAGGCCAGCCTGTTCTTCATACTGGCCGGTATCGGCTCCGCCGTTTGCTGGGCCCCTACTATTGCCCTGGCACAGCGGTGGACCAGCGATAAACACAGAGGCAAGATACTGGCTTTTATTGATGTTGGCAGCGCCCTCGGTATCATCGGCACCAGCACGGCCGTGCCGATGATAGTCACCACCAATGACTGGAGGGCGGGATGGATGAGCCTGGGAGCGCTGGGATTCGCCGTGGCCGCCATAAACTTCCTGGCGGTCAGAAATCGCCCGGGGGAGCAGCCCGAACTTCACCAGGAAAAACTCAAGCAATACACCGGCGAGCCCGTTGGCGTAATATACATGAGGCTTTTGCGGGACAAAAGGTTCTGGCTGATAGGCCTGGCTTATCTGCTGACGGGTTTTTCAATCATCATTCCATTTACGTTCTTGAGCACCTACGCGGTACAGGAGCTGGCGTTCTCATACGAAACGGCAACCAAGCTAATAACAGTGATAGGCATAGGAGCCATAATCGGGAAAACTACTCTGGGGCCCCTTTCCGATAAGGTAGGCAGGATTAAGGTCATGATGCTGTGCTCCCTGCTGATAGCCGGGGGCAGCCTGGGGATGGCATACGGACAGGGTATAAATTTGATTGTATTTACGGCTATATTTTCTCTGGGCTACGGCACCGCCTGGTCTATGTACGCGGCGTCCGCTTCAGACTACTTTTCCAAGGAATCTTCCGGGAGCATCGTCGGCCTGTGGACAGTGTATTTAGGCATTGGCTCGGTAATTTCCCCTATAATCGCCGGCTGGGTAGCCGATGCCACCGGCACGCTTAGCTGGTCGTTTATCCTGGCCTCGGGCGGCGCCTTGATATCGTTTTTACTCCTGGCGCCGATGTGGCGAGCATCGCCGGCGAGCTTGCCACAAAGACAGTAATTGCATTCTCTTGACTCTACGCAATTGGCTCACGATGACACCCTTTAAAGATTAGTTCAGCAAGATTGCGAAGATTTAAAGATTAGCTCAGCGAGACTGCGAAAATATTATCAGGGTTCTCTTGACAAAATAGTAATAGAGTTGTTGTAATTGAGGCGCTCTTAAGTACACCTTCTGGAACATAATGAAATTGGATTGAAATTTGTTAGTTCTACTTTCAGTATATTTTAATACAGTATCCTGTAATAGCAGGATTCAGGAGGTGCTGATATCTCAAATAAAAATTTAAAGAGGTAAATCTGCGAATTATAAAAACAGAAGGCTGACCAGTTTTGCCAGGAGATAGAGTAACGTACTAATGGCTGGGTAAGGATTACCCATTATCCCGGAGGTTCGCTGACGCCGGCTCCCAAGGTTTACGATGGTGTCGTTGAAGGTATCTCTGATATAGGTATGTCCGTCCTGGCTTATACGATGGGCCGCTTCCCCGCCACCGAGCTGGTGGACCTGCCCCACGGTTACCCGAGCGGCTGGGTGGCCACCAAGGTAGCTAATGACTACTATAACGAGTTCGAGCCCGAAGGCAGCTTACCTGGCAGGGGTTTCTTTTCGCCATCAAGGACACCTTGCGGATAACGTGCATGGTGATGGTCATTGTCGCCGGGGCTACGGTCTTCGGCCATTTCATAGCCATAGCCAGGATTCCCCTCGTCTTATCCGACTGGGTAGGCGGGCTGCCCCTACCACCCACAGCTATCATGGGACTCGTAATCATCATGTACCTGATAGGCGGCTGCTTTATGGATGCCCTCGCCCTGATTACCCTCACCATCCCCATCATCTTTCCCCTGGTGATATCTCTGAACTTCGACCCGATATGGTTCGGTGTAATAATAGTGCTGGTTACCGAGATGGGGGTAATTACGCCGCCGGTGGGAGTAAATGTGTATGTCATCAAGGGAATCGCCGAGGATGTCCCGCTGGAAACCATTTTTAAAGGCATCTTTCCTTTCCTGATAGCGCTGGTGGTAGCCGTTGTTATATTGCTGGCTTTTCCTCAAATAGCCACATTTTTACCCAGCTTTACCGTGTACTGAACCCAGCCCCGATACGACCCGATGAATCTACGGCCCTGATGGCGGGTTTAATGACAGGGTAACGCGAAATGCGCCGTGGGATAGTTGAACCAGGATTTCGTATCCCGGAGTGTACGTGGTAAAATACTGTGGCTGTTGAGAAAGTAAAATATTATTACAGGAGGGTCTGATGGACCTAAAATTGAAAGGGAAAATAGCGCTGGTAACCGGAACGGGCAGTCAGGTAGGCTTCGGCAGGGGAATCGCCGTCATGCTGGCGGAAGAAGGCTGCGACGTCATCTGCGCCGATATCGACCTCCCGGGCGCGGAGGAAACCGCCGCCGCGGTGAAAGCACTGGGCAGGAAATCAACCGCTTTGAAGGTAGATATCACGGATAAAGGCGACGTCGATGCCGCCATCGGGAAAGCGCTGGAGGAATTCAAGCACATCGATATCCTCGTGAATTGCGCCGGCCGCGCCAGTGGTGTACGGCCTTTTGTTGATTCGACCCAGGATATGTGGGATATCGATATCAATATTAATTTCAGGGGAACCATGAACGTCACTCAAGCTCTTCTCCCGCATATGCTGGAGCGGCATTACGGAAAAATCGTGAATTTCTCAACTCATGCCGCCCACCAGCCTACCGGACTACCCGGCGCCGCGGTATACGTCGGGGCCAAGGCCGGCACGGTAATGTTCAGCAAGACCCTGGCAGGCGAAGTGGGCACCGAGGGAATCAACATTAATATCATAGCCCCCGGACCGGGCGCCACCAACTTTCACCGGGTAAGCGGGGACGACCCGCACATGGCCGAGCTCGTAGATAATCTGGCCAAGGCCGGCAAGACCACCACTCCCGAGGACATCGCCAATGCCGTGGCCTTCCTTGTTTCCGATGTTTCCAGCAAGCTTTCCGGGCAAATACTGGAGGTCTCCGCGCCGATGGGCGGCAACCGGGGGTAAGCAAAAACCCGTTTATCTCGAGGGGGAGCGTAATCGCTCCCCTTTTTTTATTATCTTTACGTTAAAAAGGCACACCGCGGGTATTGACAAAACACCCCCATGATAATAAAATAAAAACTCTGAATTATCAGTGTAATCCAAGGAGGCAGGAAATGAAAAAAGGGAAAAAGACCTATACTACCGGATTCGGCGCACCAGTTGATAACGACCAGAACAGCAAGGCCGCCGGCAGCTACGGCCCGCTGCTGATACAGGACACCCACCTGCTGGAAAAACTCGGGCACTTCGACCGTGAGCGTATCCCGGAACGCGTCGTCCACGCCAAGGGGGCGGGGGCGCACGGCTACTTCGAGGTAACCGCCGACGTTACCAAGTACACCCGGGCAAAATTCCTTTCGCAGGTCGGCAAGCGCACCGAGGTGTTCGCCCGTTTCTCCACAGTGGGCGGCGAGAAAGGCTCGGCGGACGCCGAGCGAGACCCGCGGGGCTTCGCCCTCAAGTTCTATACCGAAGAGGGCAACTACGACATGACGGGCAACAACACACCCGTCTTCTTCATCCGGGACCCGTTGAAGTTCCCGGACTTCATCCATACCCAAAAACGCCATCCCGGCACCAACCTGAAGGACGCCGATATGTTCTGGGACTTTTTGTCACTTACCCCGGAATCCATTCACCAGGTGACCGTCCTGTTTTCCGACCGCGGCACGCCCAGGACTTTCCGCAACATGAACGGCTACAGCAGCCACACCTTTAAGTGGTACAACGAAAAGGGGAAATATTACTGGGTGAAGTACCACTTCAAGACGGAGCAGGGTATACAGAACCTGACCCGCGACGAGGCAACGGAGATGAAGGGGAAAGACCCCGACCACGCCACCCGCGACCTTCACGATTCAATCGAGCGGGGCGAATACCCTTCCTGGCGACTTGAAATGCAGATAATGACCCCGGGAGAGGCTGCAAAATACCGCTTCGACCCGTTTGACGTCACCAAGGTGTGGTTCCACGCCGACGTCCCGCCGATTACCATCGGCCGTATGGTGCTCAATCGCAACCCGGAGAACTACTTCGCGGAGGTGGAACAGGCCGCTTTCTCTCCGGCTAACTTCGTCCCCGGCATCGCCGCATCTCCAGACAAACTGCTGCAGGGTCGGCTCTTTTCCTACCACGACACCCATCTTCACCGCCTGGGCCCGAATTATCACCAGCTGCCCATCAACCGTCCCAAGGCCGCCAGCGTCGAATATTACCAGCGTGACGGCTTCATGGCGCCCGGTGATAACGGCGGGGTCGGTCCCAATTATTACCCCAACAGCTTCGGCGGGCCGGAGCCGAACCCCGACGCCGGCGAACCTCCGTTCGACGTTTCCGGGCAGGCGGCGCGCCACCCGTACACCCACCCCAACGACGACTTTTTCCAGGCTGGAGAGTTGTACCGGCGGGTGATGACCGATGAAGACCGCGAGCACCTTATCGGCAATATCACGACGCACCTCTGCAACGCCCAGAAGCGCATCCAGCTACGCCAGACGGCCGTTTTCTATAAAGCCGATGCCGAATACGGTTCCCGCGTTGCCGAAGGCCTGAAGCTGGACGGCAAGGAAGTGTCCCGACTGGCGGGGATGTCCCAGGAGGAACGCGTTAAAGCTACAGCTTAGACAACTAAAATTATAAATTACGGGCGGGGGGAGCGTGACCGCTCCCCCCTTTTTAATACCGTAAGAAAAAGATGCATAAATTCGTCTGTTATTCGGCCAGCGCTATCCCCGGCTTCTGTATGGCCAGATGCGTGAACGAGGAGTCATCGGTGGCCCCGTGCCAGTGCACTTCACCCGGCTGGATGAAGATAATCGCCCCGGGCGTGACGACTTTCTCTTCTTCTTTGGTGGCCACGATGCCCTTCCCTTCGGTGACGTAGAGAATCTGCTCATAGGTATGGGTATGGAAGTTCAGCCTGGCCCCCGGCCCGAACGTTACCAGCAGTATCCCATAACCCCCGGTATCCTCGGCGCCAATCAACTCCTTCCGGCTGACCGGCCCGCTTCTAACGATTTCATCCTGTGTTGCGACGGATTCCACGCTTTCGCTGTTGACAACTATCATTTCGCCTCCTTGATATTTCTATTAGTTTGATTGTCTAATGGGACACACGCGCCGCCGCTCCGGTTGTCTTTTCCAGAGGTAATATTACCGCATCGACCCCCTTGTCCGAGAAGCCTGCTTTTATGGTATCTTGAAGTTCCTTCTTGACCGCGATTCCCACGGGGAGCGGCACGCCGTATTCTTCTCCCAGGTCGAGGGCCAGTCCGATATCCTTATAGGCAAGGTCGACCCTGAAGCCGGGCTCGAAGTTGCCCTTGAAAGTGGTGTTGGGATACTGCTGCAGGCACCAGTTATTGCCGGTACTGACCGTAATTATGTCCCACAGCACCTGTGGATTGATACCGGCTTTAACACCCAGGGCAACACCTTCGGCGGATATTGAATTACAGGCTAAAGATATCAGGTTATTGACCAGTTTGGCGACATTTCCGCAGCCGGCGTCTCCCACGGCGAATATCTTCCTTCCCATGGTTTCCAGCACATCCCGAACCTTTTTTAAAGAAGCCGGGTCGCCCCCGACCATGATAGCCAGGGTTCCCGCTTCAGCCCCTTTCGTCCCGCCGCTCACCGGGGCATCCAGCACGGATACTCCCTTTTTCACGGCATCCGCCGCAATCCTCCTGATAAGGGAGGGGGAGTTGGTACTCGTATCCACGTAAATATCTCCCTCTTTCCAGCGCGTCATGAGGCCGTTTATTCCGTAAACCACCTCCTCCACACTTTTCGGGGTCGGCAGACTGGTGAAAACCACCTGACTCGCCGCCGCTACTTCCGCCGGGGTATCGCACCACATGGCTCCCTTTTCCAACAGCGAGGCCGCCGCCGCCTTACTCAAATCGTTTACGGCGAGATTATATCCTGCCCCGATGATATGCCCGGTCATGTGTTTGCCCATATTCCCGATGCCGATAAAGCCTATATCCATAAATACCTCCGTTTCCTTCCGGTTAAAATAGCGATATCCGCTAATCTCCCCTGATTTTCCGCAGCAGACCGCGGAGCGTTCTCCATAATGTATTGGCGTTATCCACCCGTTCTTCAGGAACGCTGGTTTCGCCGTAACGAACATCGATATACAGGTCGGTAATACCGTCCAGCGGCTCGCCGCTTTCGGGCACGGCCCGCTCAAGGCGGCCAGCGTATTCGCTGGGGGTTTCATGGCGGCGGCGGGCTATCCCGGAGCGTGCCGCCTGCCAGAGCAAACGCCGGTATATCTCCCTGATGTTCAGACGGCGCGACGCATCATCCGTGAATGGCTTCGGGGCCGCCGGCGCTCGTTCTCTTTTAAACTTATTCCCCATCATCTTTAAAAGAAGCGCTAAATCATCTCTGAAGCCGCGCCAGCTCCATAACGACTCGTGGATTTCCTCTATCTCCTCGCGGTCTCGGCGCGCGGTAAAACGTGATATCGCCTTTACCAGGATGAAAATAATTGCGGCGACGATTACAGCTACCACGAACCACTTAATCGCCAGGGTCGCCACCTCTGGAATGCCGCCGGTTGTCACGTCTACTTCTTGAAACATAGACATGTTGCCGGAGCCTTCCTGCTGGAACGGCTGGTCACTGCGTATGAAATTTATCAAGAACCGCAACACCCAGAATATAGCGTCGAAGACGTAATTAAAGGGAACCAGGACATAGGTTAATATCTTGCCGAGAAAGTCGAAGACAATCCCCACCCCGTTTCCGATAGCCGTGAAAAATTCCTCGGAGAAAACGCTGGCGACGATGAAACCAATCACCGTCATACTGCCGACAACACCCAGCATAATAGGCAGCCATCGTTTTACCGATGTCAATGCCGCCTCTTCCTTCGGCATCATGCTGCGCATGGCGTACAGGTGGCAGACGGCTATCGCTATCAGTCCGAAAAAGAAGAATGCCATCACGTTCAGCCCGACACCTGGCCCCGGCGGTTCGAAATCGCCCGAGCCCGAGCTGATTTGCCAGAGAACAATCAATACTATAAGTGCTACCAAACCGAGCAAGAAGGAACGGTAGATATCTCTGAAATAAGACGTCGTTTGTCCCAGGGAAATACCGCGCCACAAGAGATACAGCAATACCAGTAAGGCCACCACGATGGTGTGCGGATGACTAAAGGTGTGCCACAGCAACTGCCCCACGTGAGCGAACCACCCACCGCCGAGGAAAGAGTAGCCTTTACCGTATTCGACGGCCAGCACCAGCAAAATGGCAATCAGGCCGCCGCTGATAACGATACTCCGGATTGACCACATCGGCCATTTCCGGCGCAGGACCACCCGGGTCACCAGCAGTGAAACCGCCAGGACGACGATAACCGCAGCCAGGCTCAACACCGGGCGCTGCTCGGTAAAAACAGGCCATCCGCCTACCCAGACCAGCCAGGGATATAGCCAGAAGGCCTCCATGAGGATTACCGCCAGCGGGTATAAAATTACGGCCAGCCAATCGAATTTCCTTACTCTATTAATCATGGCTTTTCAGCACTTTTACCTATTTAAGACCGATCTCCTTTACCAGGTCCCAGGCAGCTTTATCAGGTACGTGGTAAACAGGCAATTCATCGCCGCTCACCTCCGGGGCCTTACCGCCTACCTTAACCAGGGCTACGCTGCGCCCCACCCTTTTCAAATCCAGCAGCGTGGCCATTAATTCATCCTGGGGCTGGGCCGCGATAACCACCAGAGTGCTTCCCCAGGGAAGGCCCCGGGCTTCCTGCCTGACGAAACGGTCTATCGGCAGCGCCTCGACCTGATGCAGCTGCGCCAGGGCCGCCAGTATGTGCGGCAACTGGTCGGGATGCTGACTGTGGGGCACCCTGACCAGACCCCGGGAAAAACGCGTTACCTGGTTGACGTAAAGGCCGACGCGGAAACCCCCGTTCAGGGCGTGCTGGGAAATGGATGCCGCCGCGATTATCCCGAGTTCCTGGAGCTGGGAGATGCTCCCCCACAACGGCGCTCTAAGGGTACGCACGTCCAGAAATATACTGATATCCACGGTGGTCGTCGGCTCATACACCTTGGTCTGAAGCCTGCCGAGCCTGGCGGTGCTTTTCCAGTGTATCCGCTTCAGGCTGTCACCGGTATGATAGTCCCGCACTCCGGCCGTAAGCACCGGGTCCTGGAAGAGGTGCCTCTTCAACCGGATATCGCCGAAGAACTGCTGCGAGGGTATGCCCAGCTTTTCCAGCGGGACCAGCCGGGGATATACCAGAAGATAGTCCAGCTTTTCTATATTCATATCGCGGCGGAAGAAACCGAATAAATCCCCGGAACGTATATATGTCGGCCCGAAGGTGAAGCTGCCCCTCCGCAGGCAACGCATCGGAAAGCGGCGCGTAACCCGGTGGTACATGTTGATGGGGAACATGTTGCTAAGGATGACGCGGTCATCATGGGCGGCGGTGGCTTTACCCTTCAGCAGGGTTACGTTTTCCGGCAGTTCGTCCTCAACCTTCAGCCAGGGCAGCGGCAGGGGCTTCCGGTTGGTAATTTCTATCTCGTAGACGATTTCATCGCCGAAAAAGACCTGGTTATAGCTCAAGCGGCGCCGGTACTCGACGCGATGAAGGCAGTATCTGTTCCACAACCGCGATATACCGCCGGTCAGTAGAAACAGCAGGGAAATAAGAACGAGCGGCACCTGATGCGTTGCCAGGCTGATTATAAGTATCAATGCCGCAAAAACAAGCCAGTAATCGCCCCGCATCGCCTATCCCTCCCCGGCGAGGGGTTCCTCTTCCACCGGCACGGATACGGAATCCGTTATCTCTTTCAGGGTCTGTTCGGCTTTCTGGCCGCGGAGTCGGCTCTCCGACTTTGGAATAATACGATGAATCAACACGGGAGTCACCAGGTATTTAACATCGTCCGGCGTTACGAAAGCCCTGCCCTGCAACGCCGCCCGGGCCTGTGACACGTTATAGAGAGCCATCATGGCTCTCGGGCTGGCCCCCAACTCTACGGCGTCGTGTTCGCGGGTGGCGTGAACAAGGCGGATGATATAGTCCTCTACATCGCCGGCGATATGCACTTCCCGGCAGGCTTTCTGCATTCCCATAAGGTCGTCGGCAGTTATCACGGGCTCAAGCCCTTCCAGCGGGTCGGTCCGGCGGAAACGCGATAGAATCAGATGGTCGTCTTCGGCGGACGGGTAACCCATCTGTATTTTCATGAGGAAGCGGTCGAGTTGGGCTTCGGGGAGGGGGAAAGTGCCTTCAAGTTCGATTGGGTTCTGCGTTGCCATGACCAGGAAGGGCCGGGGCAGCGGCATGGTTTCTCCCTCGGCGGTGACCTGGCGTTCCTGCATCGCCTCCAGCAGCGCCGACTGCGTCCTGGGGGTGGCCCGGTTAATTTCGTCCGCCAGCACCAGCTGCGACATTACCGGCCCGGGGCGGAATTCAAAGTCGGATGTTCTCTGGTTAAAAATATAGGTGCCGGTGATATCCGATGGCAACAGGTCCGGCGTGCACTGGATACGCCGGAAGCTGCACCCCAGGGATTTAGCCAGCGACTTTGCCAGGACGGTTTTGCCCAGGCCCGGCACGTCCTCGATGAGGATGTGCCCCTCGCAGAGCAGGGCGATTATGGCCAGTTCCACCACTTCGCCCTTGCCCACGATGACACGCTCAACGCTTTCCTTAACTTTTAAGGCAGTGTCTTTAATCTGCCGCACAACTGCTTCTTCCATGACCCGCACCACTTTCTTTTTTACTTATTATAACAGCTTGAGTGCGGTGTGGCTATTGAAATGCATTGCTAAAGTTGGGGAATATTTCTAATCGCGGTCGTATTCGTCTTCTATACTTCCGACCATCTGCTCCAGTATGTCTTCCAAGGTAATAAGGCCGGCAACATCTCCCTTTTCATCAAGGGCAACGGCCTGATGCTGTTTCTTCGCCTTAAAACTGCGCAACTGGCTGTCTATCTTCCTGTCCTCCGGTATAAAATACGCCGGTCTTATCAGCCTCTTTAATGAACCGAGTTTCCTGCCCCCCGTTTTCCCCAGCAGGTCCTTGGCATGGATGAAACCGATAATTTCCCGGCTGTCATCCGGCCTTACCGGATACCGTGAATAACCGGATTTTTTAATGGTTTTTAAAGCCCTGTCTACGGTATCGCCCGAATTTAGCGCCACCATCCTTTTGACAGGGACCATAACATCGCCGACGGTCTTATCGTTAAGGGTAAAGACCCTGGCCAGTATTTTCTTTTCCTCGGCGGTGATGTTGCCTTCTTCCCATCCGATGTCAATCAATGCCTTGACCTCGGCCTCCGTAACCAGCGGTCTCTTGGCCCTGGCGATATCGATACCTGCCAGCAGCAGGAATTTCCGGGCGATATACGTGACCACGACTACAACAGGATGAAAAATCGTCATAATCACCTTGAGGACCGGGGCCGTGTTGATGGAGATAATATCGCTATGATACTTGGCATAAACCTTGGGAGTAATCTCGGAGAATAAAAGGATGATAACCGTCAGCGCCACTGTAACGTAAATTATCCCCGCGTCACCCCACATCGAAATAGCGATAGCCGTGGCAATGGCGGACATGGCCACATTGACCAGATTGTTGCCGAGGAGAATCGTCCCGATAATCTTCTCCGGCTTCTCTAAAATCCCCTCTACTATCCCCACCCGCCTCGGATACTTCTTCTCCATCCGGCGTAAACGCACGCGGCTGACCGACATAAGCGCCGTCTCCGAACCTGAAAAGAAGGCGGAACAGCCCAGAAGTACAATAAGCAATATCAATTCCCAAATAATCGTCAGACTATCCATGTCCTACCTCCCCGGGGAAATCTGTATAATTATCAACATGACATACACATTATTTAACATGAACGGTGAGGTGTCAAAGTATGCTATGTCGTACAGGGGAGTCTTCATGCGCCTTCCTTGACAAACCCCCCTCCGCTCTTTAATAATTAAACGGTACCCCCGTCTTTGAAACTTACTTGATGAAAGCGTGCCTTATGAAAGCATTGAGGTGGTACAGCGCAAAAGACCTCCGCTACGACGATGTTCCGGAACCTTCTCCCGGGCCGGGACAGCTGAAAATCAAGGTTTCTCTGGCCGGTATCTGCGGCACCGACCTCAAGGAGTACGCCAACGGCCCCATCATGATACCCCCCGGTAAAGCCCCCCTTACGCTGGGACATGAGTTCGCCGGGAAGGTGGCGGCCATCGGTAAAGGAGTTACCGGCTTCAAGGTCGGCGATAGAGTCAGCGGCGTCGGTTATTACTACTGCGGCGAGTGCTACTGCTGTAAAAAGGGCCTGTATAATCTTTGTATCAACCAGGGATTCACCGGGCTCACCACGGACGGCTGCATGGCGGAATTTTTTATCCTGCCCGCTTACGCGTGTTATAAGCTGCCCGATGCGGTTTCAGACGAATACGGCGCCCTGGTGGAACCGCTGGCCGTAGCGCTTCACGCTGTCCGGCAGGGAAAGATGAGCGCCGGGGATACGGTGGCAATCGTCGGGGACGGTACAATCGGCCTCTGCGTTCTCCTGTGCGCGAGGGCTGCCGGCGCTGCCGCGGTTTACCTCGTCGCCAAGCATAAAGGCCGGGGAGGACTGGCCGAAAAGCTGGGCGCCAGCGCGGTTTTCTACCTCGAAGAAGGCAATCCCGCCCAAAAGCTCCTGGAGTTGACCGGCGGTACCGGGGCCGATGCCGCCATCGAATGCGTCGGCTATCCGGACACGCCCCAGCTTACCGCGGAACTCGTCCGCCGGGGCGGTATCGCCGTAATAGTGGGCGTCTTTGAAAAACCCGGCAGCTTCGACTTCAGCACCATTACGTTCACCGAGAGAATGCTGGTGGGCAGCTCTATTTACGTGCACGAGGGCAGGGCGGTCATCGACCTCCTGGCGGACGGGAGAATCGACCCCTCCAGCCTGATTACCTCCGTCGTCCCCCTTAAAGATGCGGTCGAGCAGGGGTTCGAGCAACTGGTCCGGAATAAAGAGGCCAATATAAAGACGCTGCTGCGGGTTTCTTGATTGTAAGCCTGACATTGGACTACAATAAAATTGAATATTACAGAAGGAGGCATAGATTGTTTAACAAGCAGATATACCAATTCCCCATCCTTTACACCAACCCCATTCCCAAGATAGCCCTGGGCTGGGGTTCGTACGAGACTGTCGGCGACGAATGTAAAGAGGCCGGCGTAACGAAGGCGCTGATTATAACCTCCGGTCTCAAGGGGACGGGCATCGTCGACGAGATACAGGGTGTCTTAAACCACAACGGCATTGCCACCGAAAAATACGATAAGGTCACGTCTAACCCCAAAGCCCACGAGGTCATGGCCGCCTACCAGACTTTCAAAGACAGCCAGTGCGACGGCGTGGTCACGGTGGGCGGCGGCAGTTCCATCGACACCGGCAAAGGCGTACGCGTGGTCGATGCCAACGGCGGCAAAGACGTTACCAATTTTATAGCTTATCTCGACCCGCCCTGGATGGAAACGTTAAAGAAACTAAAGCCCTGCACGGTACCGCAAATCTCCGTTGTCACCACCTCCGGCACGGGGGCCGAAGTTACCTCCTGGGCCGCCATTTCCCACACCAAAGCCCGGGCCAAGGTACTGGTCAGCGCCCCCAACGTTCAATCCACCGTAGCCGTTATCGACCCGTTGCTGATAAGGCTCCAGCCCAGGCATATCGCCGCCTGGACGGGCTTCGACGCCCTGGCCCACGGGTTCGAGGCGTTCGTCACCAAAGTCCAGGGGCCTTATGCCGTAGGCATACTGCTGCGGGCAGTCGAGCTTATCTATCACAACTTAAGAGAGTTCACTTTCAACCGCATGAACCACGAGGCCTGTGAAAGGATGTGCTGGGCATCCACGATGGGCGGCATTGCCATCGGCTTCGCGGCGGGCGCCGGCATCGTGCACGGCCTCGGCCACCAGATAAGCGCCCTGAAAGACTGCCATCACGGCCATATCAACGCCGTCCTGACGCTGGCGGGAGAGAGATACAACCAGCCCGCCGCACTGGATAAATTCGCCGCCATGACCAAGGCGATGGGCATCGACACGAGGAATATGACCGAATGGCAGGCCGCCGACCGCTGGTTCGACGAGATAGAACAGCTGCTGAAGGACCTGGAAATCACTCCCGGCCAGCTTAACAAGCAGT
>DAOUDZ010000031.1:0-22540 GCA_034430575.1 Dehalococcoidales bacterium | reverse complement strand
TCTGCGTGGGTATACCCCAGGCCGGCAGTGCGGTCGATTTCAGCCCTTCAACGGAGAATATAAGCCCTCTGGTCATCTCCTACAGCGATGCCGATAACCTGCTTCCAACGGTAAACTGGACGATTGAAAAGCTCAGCACGATTAATAGCGACAACCTTCTCGACCCGAACGAGCTGTTCCGAGTTATCGTAGCCATACCGTCTACGGGTAATGTCAGCATCGGGCCTTACGATAGTTTCGCCCTGGAGGTCAAGCCGGCGGACGGGCCGGTACTGGTCATCGAGCGCACTATTCCGGGCAGGGTAAGCCAGTACGTGAACCTGCACTAAGGATAAGGAAGGCTGATAAAGAATAAAAAACTGCTTGAGTCGATGTAAATAGTCCAAGCAGTAAGAGAAACAGAAGAAGACCGGCTGCCTTAACGGCATCCAGCTAGAGAAGCGAACCAAGAAGTGGCGTAATATGCGTCACTTCTTGCTTTTTCTGGCCCATAATTCCTTGAGTATCCGGCGTTTACTATCCAGCGGCAGGGGTAAATTATGCTCGAAGAAGCCTACCTGCTCTAAGGGAACACCGGCCAGGTCGGCCAGTTCCTGTTGAGAAAGATGAAGGAAAACGCGGAGTCGATGCACTGTCGAGCCGCGTGTAGATTTTTTTATTAACGTCAGCGCTGCCGTCATAACTTGTGCCTCTACCCGCAAGGATACATTCCACCAGGTGGACGTACAACCAAGTGTATACCTCGTTCAAATGGGGGTTCACACCCAATTAATCGATTATCATCGTTACGACTGCGGAAGAAAGGTAACATCGGTAATAAAAGTTAATACTGGAGAGAACCCCCACTAAAAATCAGGGGAGACACGGTGGCGACACGATAATGACGGGTGGTAGGTTAGGATAGATACAAAACCTGCCGGGGAAAAGGAGGGACGAGGAATGAGATGGCTTGCGGCATTGACGATGCTGCTTTTCCAGGGACTGGCCGTCTGCACGATAGGTATCATGATGACGAGCGGGCTGGGCTTCGGCGCGGCCATGCTGACGGCGGTCTCCGAGGTAATTCTCGGCGTTATCATCATCAGGATGATGCTCCGGGACATGCATGAAGCGCACCAAACCGTCTGATAACTTGCAATAACGGCATACCGTCTGGTAAGCTTTCAGCCAGAAGCTAAACCAGGCAGGATGTCAAAGTGTGTCCAGATATATCAGTCCAGTTAGCTCCCCGGAACAAACGGGGTTTGCTCCTGGCCAACCCGGTAATGACGGCCTCCGGCACGTTCGGGTACGGGACGGAGTACAGCCAGGCATTCGATATTCAAAGACTGGGGGCTATCGTCTGCAAGGGAACCACCCTCGAACCCAGAGAGGGCAACCCGCAGCCCCGCCTTTTTGAAACAGCCTCCGGACTGCTCAACTCAATCGGGTGGCAGAACATCGGCGTCAAAGCCCTCGTCGAAGAAAAGGCGCCCGTATGGGCGGACTGGCGGGTTCCGGTCATTGTTAATATCGGCGGGGATACCGTCGATGATTACGCGCGACTGGCCGGAGAGCTGGACAGCGTTAGAGGAATCAGCGGCATCGAGGTGAACATCAGCTGCCCCAATGTAAAGGTCGGCGGCGCCGCTTTCGGAGTCGACCCGGATTCCGCCGCCGGGGTAACCGCCGCCGTCAGGGCGGCCACTTCCCTGCCGGTTATCGTTAAACTCACTCCCAACACGTCCGATATCGCCGGCGTGGCGTCAGCCGTGGCGGAAGCCGGCGCCGATGCCGTATCTCTCATCAATACTTTAAAAGGCACGGCCATCGATGTTAACAAACGGAGTCCAGCGATAGGTAACGTTATATGCGGGCTGTCCGGCCCGGCGATAAAGCCGGTGGCGCTGGCCATGGTTTATGAAGTAGCCGGGGCTGTCGATGTGCCGGTTATCGGCTGCGGGGGAATCGCCAGCGCCGAAGATGCTCTGGAATTTATCATGGCGGGAGCCAGCGCCGTGCAGGTGGGTACGGCGACATTCGGCAATCCCCGGGCCTTGCTGGACGTGCTGGAGGGAATCGAGCGGTTCATGGAGGAGGAGGGAATTCAAAACTTGGGCGAAATTATCGGAGCGGCGGGGGGATAATCCAACCTGCATTGAGCATCTTTCCCTGATGTAATATAATTAATATGTTGTAATAGCTCGCGTATATGTGCAGTTACGGAGGGGTCGCATAGTGGCCTAGTGCGGGCGCCTGCTAAGCGCTTACCCTGGGAAACTGGGGTCGAGGGTTCGAATCCCTCCCCCTCCGCCACGAAATTACTTTTTATCCTGGATATTTACTCCCCAGAGGACACATCACAAATGCCCAAATACCATATCTGGACCATCGGCTGCCAGATGAATAAAGCGGAGTCGGAGCGGCTGGCGAGTCGCTTCGAGGAACTTGGCTACGAGGCTACGGACAAAGTGAACGAGGCCGACCTTATCGTGCTGAACAGCTGCGTGGTGCGGCAGAGCGCCGAGAACCGCGTCGTCAACAAGCTATACGCTTTAAGGTCGTTGAAAAAAGCCAGGCCGGATATAACGCTGGCGCTCACCGGCTGCCTAGTAGATTCCGATACCGACCGTCTAAAAAAGACCTACCCGCACGTAGACCATTTTTTTAAGGCGGGTGGCTACCCTCCCTGGCTGGAAGAGACCGATGAGCTATCGCTGCCCCGCCACCCCTCACCCACCGAGTACGTGACGATAATCCAGGGCTGCGATAACTTCTGCTCCTACTGCATCGTCCCCTACCGGCGCGGTCGCGAGAAGAGCCGCCCCATACCGGAAATCACCGGCGAGGTGAGGGAACTGGTGTGGCGGGGGGCTAAAGAGGTCACCCTGCTGGGGCAGAACGTGGACTCGTACGGGCATGACCTGCCCGATAGACCGGACCTGGCCGACCTGCTGGCCGAAGTCAACAAAATCGAAGGGCTGGTGCGACTGCGCTTCCTGACCAACCACCCCAAGGACATGAGCGCCAGACTCATCAAAGCGATGGCAACGCTGGATAAAGTCTGCGAGCAGATGAACCTGCCGATACAGGCGGGAAGCGACGAAATTCTCACGACGATGAAACGCGGCTACACGGTGGCACAATACCGCGAACTCGTCGGGCAAATACGGGAGGAAATCCCCGGCGCGGCCTTGAGCACCGATGTCATCGTCGGCTTCCCCACGGAAACCGAAAACCAGTTCCGGCAGACTCTGGACTTGCTCTCCGAGGTAAAGTTTGATACAGTTCATATAGCCGTCTATTCGCCCCGGGAGGGGACGGCGGCGGCCAGGGAACTCGAGGACGATGTACCGTCCTCCGAAAAAAAAACAAGATTCAATAAACTCGAACTGATACAGGAGGAAATTCAAACTGAAATCAACGCCCGCCTGCAAGGCAATACGGTGAAAATACTGGTGGAGGGCAGGAACAGGGGAAAATGGTACGGCCGCACCCGTACTGACAAACTGGTATTCTTCAGCAGCAACGACAATTACCTCGGGCAGCTGGCAAACGTAAAAATCACCAGAACAAGCCCGTGGTCACTGCAGGGTGAAATATAATCCGGCAACATTAATCAGGAGGGGAAATGACTAAAATATTAAAGACAGGCATCATCGCGGTACTGCTTATCGCGGTCCTGGTATTTTTCGGCGGCTGCCTCCCGGCGGCAACCGAGGGGGAAGAAGGCTCCGGCAGCATCTGGCCCATGATTATCTTTCTGGTAGTAATCTTCGGGCTGTTCTACTTCGTCATGATAAGGCCGCAGCGCAAACGACAGAAAGAACACCAGACGCTGATGGAAGGGCTGCAAAAAGGCGACCGGGTGATAACCGCCGGCGGCGTCTACGGGACAATCGAAAGTCTTAGCGAAGACAGCGTCGTCATAAAAGTCGAAGGCGGAACCACCATGAGGGTCGCCCGGGGCAGCGTCGCCGTACAACGAGAGAAGTAGGCAGTTGAGCACCGCCGACCTAACGGATAAACAGTTCGATACCATTATCGACCTCGCCCTGGCCGAGGATACCGACCACGGCGATATTACCAGCGAAGCGCTGCTCCCGCCCGACCTCACCGGAAAGGCATCAGTTCTGGTGAAAGAAATGGGCGTATTGGCCGGCATCGGGGTGGCAGGGCGCATCTTCCTGTGCCTCGACCCGTCACTGGAAATCGAAATACTGATTAAAGACGGGACTCCCGTGAAGTCGGGAGATATCGCCGCAACGATAGTCGGTAACGTGAGCAGCATTCTCAAAGCGGAGCGGGTAGCCCTCAATTTCCTGCAAAGGCTTAGCGGCATCGCCTCGCTGACGGCGCATTACGTGGCAGAAATCAAAGGGCTAAAAACCAGAATCGTTGATACCCGCAAGACCACTCCCGGCATGCGGTTGCTGGAAAAATATGCGGTGCGGATGGGCGGGGGTCATAATCACCGCCTGCACCTGGGTGACGCCGTTTTAATCAAGGACAACCACATCGCCGCGCTGCGTGCCATGGGTATGAACCTGGAAGATATCGTGGCCAAAGCCCGGCAGAATGCGCCCGCGGGGATAACCATCGAGGTGGAGGTCACCAATACCAGAGAGGCGCAGGAAGCTAAAAAAGCCGGGGCCGATATCATCATGCTGGACAATATGACCGTCAACGAGATGCGGCAGGTGGTGAATCTGGTCTCGGGTCAGGCTAAACTGGAGGCCTCGGGGGGCATAACGCTGGCCAACATCCGTCAGGTAGCCATGACGGGGGTGGATATTATTTCCATCGGGGCGCTGACCCACTCTTTCCGGGCGCTGGATATCAGCCTCGAGATGGAGTCGCAGACGCTGAAGCTGCTCTAGGCAACGCTACGCGGCGGCTTTCTGGCGCTGGAGAGATAACTTTCCTGGTTATCCTCTATCTTAATATCTATCGCCAATACTACTCAGGAGATAAGGCAGGAAAACACCGGTACCCGTGCCGACATCCAGCACGGCGGAACCGGGTCTTATGTCAAGTCGGCAGGCCATCCGCTCCAGCCTAGTGGCATCTTTTTCCGACACCTCGTCGTCCCAGATAGTCGCTCTACCGTTGAAATATTCTTTAATCATGCCTTTTTCTCCGGAGCCGGCTGATTCTGCCAGCCTTTCACCTTCCTCTTGGGAGAGAAGATAGCAGCTATCATGAATATTACCGACGAGGTAACGACGATGGTGGCGCCGCTGGGAGCGTTAAAGAAGTAAGAAAACAGCAGCCCCACCCATCCCGAAAGCACCCCGAAAGCAGCCGAGAGCAGAAACATCTTTTTCATATTATAGGTTAGCTGATAGGCTGCGGCGGCCGGATTTAAAATGAGGCTGAAGATGAGCAGTCCCCCTATGGAACGGAGCGAGGCGGTAATGGTGGCGCCGGTTAAAAACAGAATCCCGTAAAGGAATATCGCCGCCGGTATACCCACCGCCAGCGCGGTATCACGATTGAAAATAGTGGCCTGAATCTCTTTAAAGAAGAAAAAGACCAGCGCCACCACGACAACGGCTACGATGCCGAGGAGGATAATATCGCCCCTGGTATTGGTCAGGATGCTGCCCCAGAGCAACTCGAGGGCGCCCGATTTTGTGCCGGGCATCAGCCCCATGAATAAGAAAGCCAGTCCCAGCATTAGCGAAAATATCACGCCTATAGAGGTTTCCGGGCTTAGCTCGCCGCGGTCAGCGAGCGGTCCGATGATAGCGGCAGAAAGCAGAGAAACGCCGAAGGCTCCGACCAGCGGATTGAATCCCAGCCAGAGTCCGAGCAGGGCCCCGGCAAAAGCGGCGTGCGACATGCATACGCCGATAAAAGGCATGTGCATCAGCACCACGAAGACGCCTATAGTAGCGCAGGCGATACCGCCCAGAAAGGCGGAGAGAATGGCGTTCTGCATGAACTGGTAGCCGAAAATGGAGAGATCCAAGTCGATGTCCCCTTACTGCCCGACCGCTACCGTTTTTTTGCGGCGACTCTGTACCACAGCGACGGGCATATCGTACAACTCGCTCAAGTTGTTATCCGTGAGCAGTTCCGCGGGGGGACCTTCGCCCCAGATAAAACCATCTTTCATCAGTACCACGCGGTCGCAGGTCACCGGCAGACAGCTAAGGTCGTGAGTAACGAAGAGGGTGGTCAGCGACCTGGTATCATGGACCATCTTCACCAGTTCCAGAATATCACTCTGCGCCTTCCAGTCCAGCGAGGCGGTCGGCTCATCCAGTAAAAACAACTCCGGCTGCTGCGCCAGGGCGCGGGCGATGGACACACGCTGCATCTCGCCGCCGGAAAGGTGACCGATGAGACGCTCGGCGAGATGGGTCATCCCGACCAGTTCGATTGCCTCGTCCACGATTTCATAGTCGCTTTTATGCGGCCTCTTAAACAGTCCCAGAATCCCGTAGCGGCCAATCATCACCACTTCGCGTACGCAAATCGGCATACGCGGGTCGATATTCTGCACCTGGGGCACGTAGCCCACCCTTTTTCTCAAGGAATGGCCGTTCCCCTGGGCGAGGTACTGTCCGAGGACACGCACCTTTCCGTCGAGGAGCTTACCCATGCCGTTGACCACGGTGAGGAGGGTGGTCTTGCCGGCGCCGTTAGGGCCGATGATACCCACGAATTCACCCCTGGAGACCTTCAGGGACACGCCCCGGAGGGCGATATCCTCCCGGTAGGAGACCACGGCTTTGTCAATAACTATCAGAGGATTATCCATAAAATCGTCACCCTTTATTCAATTATAAAGAATTACCTGGCTATTGCGTCAAGTATCAGGACTATATTCTTGTCGATGGCCTTCTCCCAGGTCTCGGTATCATCGAACCCGCCCGGGAAATTGGAGAGAATTATCCGGGTACAGCCCAGTTCCTCGGCCAGCCCGGCCCCGGCATCCTGGCCGCTCTGGAGGTTATCGATAATCAGGCTCACGTTCTCCTGCCTGCCTTTATCGACCAGCTCCTTCGTCACCTGGGGAGTGAATGAATCAGGTCTGCCGTAGAAGGTAACAACATTGAGGCCGACCCAATTGAGAAACGCAGCTTGCATGCCAGAGCAAATAACATTGATACTAGAGAGGTTTTCACCAGCCAGCTTGCTTTTAATCTCAGCTTCTTTAGTCTCAACTGTATTTTTGTATTCATCCGCCGAAGCTTGATAATCACCGATATTTGCAGTATCTACTTCAGACAAGGCGTCGGCTACTCTGTCGATTGCCACTTGCTGGACTGAAGGTACCATCCAGTTACTCTGTGGATTACTCGGTATATCAAGCGAAATAACAGTAAGGTCTGGATTGTCGGCGGAGTCTATTAGCTCCTGAGAAAACATCTCGCCCTGCCAGCCATGCAGGATAAAGAGAGAGGCATCAGACAGCTTCTGAACATCACCGGGTGAAACATCGAAGTGTCCGGGGCATTGGGCGGGGGGAATAATGTTGACTACATCAACCATGTCGCCACCTATCCGCTCCACTATAGACGATATTAAGGAAGTGCTGGTAACCACCTTAAGCTTGTCTTGATTCTCATCGGCGCACCCGCCCAATATGGCTGATACAATAAGAGTTAACGCCAATAGAGCCGCAACGACAATGTGCATTTTTCTCATCGTAGAACACTCCCTTCTATATTACGCTCGAAACAACTATTTCAATTCTGTGCAATTGCAACTGTTTGCAATAAAAGTTTAAAAAAAATTGTGTCCCCTGCCCCACACCCACCTATTTTACAATCACTTGCGAAAAATATCAACTACTTGCAACTGCAATTACTTGTAATAACACAGGAATAACCAGCCGCTGTCAAATAGCCGTTTTCTCAAGGATAACACGACTCGACCTGAAATCGATTTCTCTGATGCTGGCGGCTATCTCCTGTCTCTCGCCGAAGAGACTCGTCACAAGGAGTTTGCCGTCCTCCGCCTTGATAGAAGCGATTTCCTCCATCAGAAATTCGTTTTCACCCTTCCCGCCGATGTATGCCTTTGCCAAACACATCCTCTTACGCCTCCAGTTTCCTCAATATATTGGATAGTATTTCAGTAACTTTATCCATGTTCCCTACCGCCTGTAATATCTCCCCGCCTACTTCCGCCTCTCCCATCTTATCCGCCTTTTCCGCCCATTCTTTGAACTCTTCGCTGTGTTCCTGGTTATGCTCTATCCAGTACTTCAGCAGAGTCTTCAATTTTTCCTTTTCATCGCTGCTCATACAATACCCCCTTTACTAAAATCTAACCGGATTTTTCCCGGCTGTCCAGCATGACCGTTACCGGACCGTCGTTGTGAATTTCCACCTGCATATATTGCTGGAAGCGCCCGGTGGCCACTTTCAGTCCGCTCTCGCGGGCCAGTCCGACGAAATAATCAAACAATCCTTCCGCCCGCTCCGGCGGCGCCGCCCCGATAAAACTTGGCCGGCGGCCTTTGCGGGTATCGGCCAGAAGCGTGAACTGGCTCACCAGCAGGAGCTCCCCGCCGATATCCAGGGCAGAAAGGTTGAACTTTTCCCCGGCATCAGCAAAAATGCGCAGGTTGATAATTTTCCGTATCAAATACTGCGCATCTTTTTCCGTGTCCCCGTCGGCCACCCCGAGAAACACCACCAACCCTTTTCCTATCCTCCCCACGTCTTCACCGGCTATGCCGACGGAGGCTTCGCTGACCCGCTGAAGGAGTGCTTTCACTTTTTGCTCTTGCCGGTCTCCTTTTCGCCTTTACCAGCTTCAGTTGCCGGATTTTTCCGATGGTCCGTTACGTAGAAACCGCTTCCTTTGAAAATAATGGGCGCAGGGTGAAAGATGCGTCTGGCTATCTCTTTACACTGCGGGCACTCCGCTTGAGGTTCGGCATTAAAGTTCTGTTTCACCTCAAAGCGATGGCCGCACTTGCTGCATTCGTACTCGTAAATAGGCATGGAATATCACCTCGCAAACTCATCCTCTATATAATATTGTACACGAACGACGCTTCTCTAGCAAGCTGACCAAGCTACAATGAACCTGCTTGATATATTGTCTGCCAGAGTCTTCTCTGCTATACTTAACAGGTACGCCCCCATCGTCTAGAGGCCTAGGACACCGGCCTTTCACGCCGGCAGCAGCGGTTCGAATCCGCTTGGGGGTACTTTTCATTCCCGGCAGGTAAAAGAGGCACCGGCTTTCGCGGAGTATGCTCCCACGTCGCACGGTGTTACGGCTATTTCAGGTTATACTCGGATAGATGCAGTTCTCTCCAGGACTCTACGCCGTTAAATTCGGCGGTGAATATCAGGGCGGGGTCGTCCGTCTCTTCGACATTGGGTATACGGGCGCTGTTATCGCTACTCATACCCCGCGGCACGTAAAAAGCAAAGGGCAGCGGGTCAGCCCCATCCGCCACGGCTTTATGGTAATTCCCGACGACATCATCGTTCCGGGATATGGCTTCCGTGGTGCAATACCTTGAGCCGTTATACTTCATGTCTGCGTAACGGAACGCCTGCCCGTACGGCGCCATCATTATGTCAAATCGCCGGGGGAACATCTGCCCATAAAGCTGCCCGAACTGCGCCTGGTGAATGAGGAACTGCACGCTCGGCCACTTACCTTTCCCCCACGTCCTCCCGGGAAAGAAGGGGTCGGGCATTTCCTCCCCGGCCCGGGACATCTGGTATGCCCGGCCCACCGCTTGAGCAAACATCATGTTAGACCCCAAGTTGTAGCTGTTTACGTTCCACTCCTTCCGTCGGAGCTTCATACCCGCGGCGGACATGAGAAAAGTAACTTTTAATAACTGGGACGGATCTATATCCTGCATCCTCAAGGTCATGCCGTAAGCCATCGTGACGGGATTGCCGCCCTTGCCGGTTTCCGCATAATCGATAACGCCATCGCCGTTTTCGTCAAACGCTTCCAGTATCTGCTTCCTGAAATCGGAGCCCGTCAGCTCATCATTCGCGTCCAGGTAGGCGAAAGCCATCGCCTGGAGGTCGACCATAGCCTTCATCGCCGCATGGTACATGGTGGTGGTGAGAATCTCGGTAAAGACACCGCCGTCCACACGACCGAGCCTGCCGCCCAGCGAGGCTAACGTTCCTCCCTGCCGCAGGTCTTTACCGACGACGTAGAACTCCCGGCGACCCAGTCCCCGGCTCTCGCAGTGCTTCAACCCGGTATAGCGGGAGAACGAGGAATCGTACCCCTCTCCGGTAACGATGTTCTTCCCTTCTACTTTTGGCATGGGGACTTTCTGGATAACGTCCGAGGTCAGGTGATACTCCCTGCGTATTTTATCGACTTCGCTCATGGGCACCATGGTGAATAAATAGCGGGAAGCGCAGGTATCCACCGCCACGGGGTCAGCGCCGGCGAAGACGAACCCCTCCGGCACCGAAACGCCGTCGGGGCCGCTGTGATTGATATTGGCCGCCTCGATTCCATCGACGACGTGCAACATCATGATATCCTGGCCTTTGACCGCCTGGATAGCGTCGGCGATGTTGGCTTCCATGCCGCCGGTCCTCTTCCAGACAGGGTTGCCGTTTTTATCCGGGATGGGCAGGGTGGTATCTTCATCGATTTGAAGGTCCCAGCGGCCGTGCGGGACACTCAATTTGAATCCCGGCATTTGCAGATTGGGAACGGCGTATTTCCAGGCGTATTTCCCCGGCTCTTTACTGGCATTCGCTTCCATAGGGTAGAGACCCATGCCCAGGTTTTTCAGGGTAATAGAACAAAGCTCCAGGCTATGGACTTTCAGCCTGGCGGGATTTACCAGGACACAACCGGGCCAGTCGCTTATGTCCTGCGGGTCGGACGGGTCGCCGCCGACCACCGCCTTGTGGAGCGTGATAGTCTGAAAATTAACGCCGCCGGTGACCGGCACGTCGCGGCCGTTGGAATAATCGCCGGCGATTTTATTGATATCGTATAAAAGGAGCTTATCGTTCACTTTGCCCATCGGCAGGCAGGCACCGGAGACGCTTTCCTCGTAACCGAGCATGGGGTCGTCCTTGTGCCCAGGGTCGTGACAACTGGCCAGATATTTACGGGCGAAGTAGAACCCCCACCCGCCGTAATAATCGCCGCTCCTGCCTTCCATTACCGCCAGCGTGGTATATTCCGTCTTATAAATCCGGGACGCCATGAGGGCGGCCATGGACATGGACGTGCCCGCTTCCCCCAGAGCCATCTGATGATAGGTGATGCCAAGTCGGTCATGGAACCAGCGCATCAGGGCGGCGATGAACTCCCAAGGCGTGCATGACTCTGGCATATTGGGGGCGAGAGTCTCAAAGCTAATGGTGGGCTGGACGACGAGGTTGGGTTTGAAGAACAGCTTTTTACCCGCCGCCACCTGCTTTTTGACTCCGCCGGAGAAAGGGGCTTCGGCATCGAGGGAATCCATGACACTGCTCACGGTGACGTATATGTTGTCAATTCTCCGGCAGATTTCCCGCCAGGCTTTCTCCGAACCGTTCTCAATATATTGTTTTAGCAACCCGGAGACGGGACCGTAGCCTTTAGCCGGGTCCATCTGGGCGGCACCCACCGCCGAACCGCCATTGTCCAGTCGTCTTTCACCAACCGGCGATTGAACCGTTATGACTGATTTTGAACTCATCTCGATAATAAATATCCTCCGAAGAAAATCTTATTTTTTATAGTAACGGTAAAGGCTCTCTATATTCATGCGCAGAAAACCCGCCGCCGGCCCTTCCTTGGGCATGTGGGCGAACTGCGGGGCCTGGGGAATCTTTTCCTGGGCTTCTTCCAGGCTCATTCCCCTGCTGATAGCGTCGGTCATGGCGTCCATCCAGTCCTGAACACTCCCGGCCATCTGCGAGAAGCAGCTTTTATTCGTGACTTCACCATGACCGGGAACCACCTTATCAACGTCCAGCCCCTCAAGTCGTTTCAGGGTTTTCAGCCATTCGTCGGGCACGGCGTCGCGGAAGATGGGCATACCCAGATTAATGTTATCCGAGGTGAAGACTATTCTTTCCTCGGGGACGTGGACCGCCAGGCTGTAGGGAGTGTGGCCGGGCATATGAATGAGATGAAATGTATAGCCGCCCAGATAGAGAGTGAGGCTCTCGGAGAAGGTGATATCCGACGGTCGAAAGTAGAACTCTTTATCAAGGGGTAGACTGTCCGGGGCCATCATCTGGAGCATGCCCGTGATTTCCTCCGGCTTGGCAGCCAGCAGGGCGTCACGCGTACCATCCTGGGTGACGACCATGCCCCCGAAATAACAGTTGCCGGCGATATGGTCACCGTGGGGTTCGGTATTGATGACGTAACGCACCGGGCCGAATTTAGCGATTTCAGCCGCCACTTTCTTAGCGTTGGCCGGCACCATCGGGGTATCAATCACCACCACCCCGTCCTTCGTGACCACAACGCTGGTGTTACAGACGCTTAACTGGCTTTCAACATAAACATTATCGGTAATTTTTTGCATATGACTCCCCTTTCTATAATCGCAGGAAATCGAGCGGTTTACGAGGCGATACGCTATATTCTGATATATCGGTTATTCAATACTTTAAGGGGCTGTCCCGGCAATGTCAAGTCAAAGAGTCGATATTTCATATCGACTAAACACCATGCCATATAATTGTCAGGGTTATTCACCATAAGCTACAATATCAATATACTATCTTTACCAGCCGGCTGATGGTAAACGAGGATGAAAAGGAGGACATATTCTATGAAACCGCTCAACGTGCTGGTCATGGCCCCTTCCTTCGACAGGACGGTGCCGCATGCCGACGAAGAAACCATGCAGAGGATTGCCCTTGCCGGCGCCGGTATCAACGTCATTGATGCCTCCGAACCGGCGTTTGCCGAGTACCAGGGCGACTCTACCGCCGAAAGTAAGCTGGACGCCATGCTGGCCGAGACAGAGGTTATCTACGGGCTTATCATGCCCCGCGACATCCTGAAGCGGGCGCCCGGACTGAAATGGGTCCAGACAATGTCCGCCGGCGTCGACCGCTTCAGGAAAACAGGAATCTGGGACAGCCCGGTGATATTGACCGGGGTCAGCGGCATTCATACCACCCCCATCGGAGAATTTGCCCTCCAGTTCATGCTCATGTTCGCCAAGGAGGCGCCGCAGTGCTTCCAGATGAAGCAAAACCGCAAGTGGATAAGGTATACGCCGACGGTGCTGCGCGGCAAGACAGTGGGTATCGTGGGCCTGGGCAATATCGGGCGGGAGATAGCCAGGCTTTCCAAGGCCTTCGGCATGAGGACCATCGCCACCCGATGGTCGGTCAAACAGTCGAGGCGGGGCAGGTATGTCGACCTGCTGCTTCCGGCGACACAGCTAAACCAGCTGTTATCGGAGAGCGACTATGTAGTGGTCGCCACGCCGCTGACCCCCGAGACCAGGGGACTTATCGGCGAAAAGGAGCTACGCGCCATGAAACCCTCTGCCTATATCATCAACATCGCCAGGGGCGGTATCATCGATGAAGAAGCGCTCATCCGCGCCCTCGAGGAGAAACGAATAGCCGGGGCGGGACTGGACGTGGTGGCCTCCGAACCCCTCCCCCCCGACAGCTCACTCTGGGACTACGACAACGTAATCTTGAGTCCCCACGTTTCCGGCGGGATGGAGGACTACATGGTACGCGCCACCGATATCTTCTGCGAAAACATCAAACGCTACCTGGACGGGAAAAAACTGCTGAACGTAATTGATAAAAAGAGGGGCTATTAGAGGCTCACACGGAAAAGGAGGCGAAAATATATGCCGATGACAATGGAAGAACTGGAAGCCGAAGTTCAAAGCCTGAAAGAACAGGTGGCCGAGGGCGCCCGGGCTAAAGACTACCTGGAGATATGGAAACTGCAGTCGCTCTATTCGCACCTGTACTACATCGGCAGGAGGGCGGAGATACCTTCGCTTTTCGCCCGGAAGACCCCGGGGGTATCCCTGGAAATAGAAGACAGCGGCGTTTACGAAGGCATCGAAGGCGTGAAGCGACTCTGGGGCACGATATTCAGCGAGAAGGCCCACATGACACCGGGGTTCCTGGCCATACACATGACCGTGAACCCCATCATCGAGATTAATAAAGAAGGGACGAGGGCGAAAGGCATCTGGCACTCTCACGGATTTGCCTCCATGGGGAGGGAAGGGAACCTCACCCAGTTCCTGTGCCTGGGTAAATACGACATGGAGTATGTTAAAGAGGACGGCGAGTGGAAAATACTGAAGTTCGTCTACCGTCTCGGCTTCATGTGCCCGTATGAAAAAGGCTGGGTGGAGAACCCCCAGGCCGCCAGCATCGCCGCCTCGCCGGAGAACAGCCCGGATAAGCCCACCACCTACCACAAGCCGTACCATAAAGACAGGGTAAACATCATGCCGCCGCCGCCACCGGAGCCTTACGAAGACTAGAGGGCGTTGCCCAGCTGTTTGGTCGGCTTGAGGATTACCATCAATACCAGACCGATAACGCTCAAGGCGGCGCAAACTATAAATGCGGTCTGATAGCTTCCTGTTACGTCACAGATATAGCCAATTACCACCGGCCCGACGGCACCCCCAAACGTAAAGCCCAAGCCCATGACCCCGTAAATCAGGCCGTGAGAGGTCAGCCCGAAAAGTCTGGCTACCAGAGGTGACTCCGACGTGCCCATGCTGCCGAGAGCCAGGCCGAACACGATGGCGAACAGGTAAAGCATCCACAGCTCACTTATCGGCACCAGCCAGACCAGGGCAACAACTGCCAGAATAAAGCCGATAATGAAGGCTTTGCGGTTGCCGATTCTATCGCCGATAAAGCCGCCCAGCACGAAATTACCCACGATACCGATGCCGCCGTTGACGGCCAGCACATTGGCGGCGTTGATATCCGATATCCCCAGTTGGGTTATATGCGGCACAAGGTGTACCGTCAGGCCATAGGCGACAAAGCCGAAGCAGAAAAATACCGAGACCACCAGCCAGAATTGGGGGGTACGAGCCGCCTCTTCCAGGGAAAGGCTTTGAGAAACGTCAACACCTGTTACCGGTTCTTTACCATCCACGTCATCCGCGACTTTTTCAACCATCCGGGGGGCGCGTTTCAACAGCTGCGCCGCCAGTATCACCACAATAAAAACGGCAACGCCCAGAATCACGTACGATTGCCGCCATTCATAGGCGGCTATAAGCCGGCTGATTACCGGCGGGCCGACCATCTGACCAATGGTCAGACCCGAGATGACAATCCCCGTCATCAAGCTCCGTCTCCCCGTAAACCACCTTGCAACGGTGGATAGCAGCGGCACCCAGAGACCGCTCATACCGATACCTATAATCACTCCGTAGAAGAAGTAGAGCTGCCAGACCGACCCGATTTGCGACATAAGGAAATACCCCACACCCAGAAGCATGCCGCAAAACGTCACCACCAGGCGCGGCCCGAATCTATCGGTAAGTCCGCCCATGACGATACCCAGCAGGCCGGAGATAATCGAGGAAAGCGAGTAAGCCCCGGAGGTAACGGCCCGGGTCCACCCGAATTCCTCCAGGAATGAGTTAAAAAACACCCCGAAGACAATATAAAGTCCAAAGGAGACTATCATAATGATAAAGGCGGCCCCGACTACGAAATAGCCCTGGATAGACCTCTGCTGTGTCTCCGGGGATGGGAAGTCTTCTTGACCGGTCACGCTAAAACATTTCCTAACCAGCTCATACTATCAGAATATAGCTATTATAACATATGAGACGCGATATTCCCCGTTTAAAGGTAAACGGAATCAGTCAAGAGGATAAACGGCAGATGTGTTCTCGCTACGGGGACACGCGGTAGGGTAGCGAGCGGGCGACGGTCAAGGCAATATCTGCATCACCGTCCCATCAACGGTGAAAACATAATGACACCCCGACTTTAACAAATCGGCTTCAAGGCCATGCAGATAGTCGGTTAAAAACAGCGGCGGCGTATCGCCGGTGCGGACTTTACTCATATCTGCGGTGGGGCCCACGGCCTCCAGGACACCCGAATGACTATCGTAGAGCATTTCAACTACAGCCGTCTGGATATTGTGAAATTCGGATTCCTGCGCTCCCGCCTCGGCTTTGCCTATCATTCGAACTACTTGCGGGATAGCCACCGACGCAAGAGTAGCCAATACGGCCACAATTATACAAACTTCCAGAAAAAAACCAGTTGCCTGTTTATCCTGCATATTCCTTGATTAGCGCGCCATGCTGCCTGATTCGGGTAACCGCGACGCTATAGTACTAATGTAATAGGAATTCATTATTGAGACATCAATAAAAGTAACTATTTCCTCTGGGGGGTATCCCTCAATTCCGCTAATAATGGGGGTTAACCCTTAAGGAAAATAGAGGGTTTTCTGCTTTTCAGGGTTGCACCGCGTGTATTAAATTAAATGTGGGAGAATGAGCAAAAAAGTATTATTGATAAATAACATTAACGCCCGTCCCATTACCCCGGAACTGCTAACAAGGGCGGGTTACAGCGTTGACGTTGTGTACGACTCCGCCGCAGGTTTGCGAGAGCTGGACAATCAAGCCCACGACGTGGCGATTGTTCAGGAAAGCCCGGCTGCGGAAATCTGGCAGCTTTGCGCAAAGATACGGGCCCGGACCGGCATTCCGCTTATCGTCATCAGTCCCAGCGCCAGCACCGAAACCTGCGTCAAGGCAATCAATGCCGGCGCGGATTACTTTATGCGCAAGCATTTCGGCCCGCTGGAGTTCCTGGCGAGAATCAGCTCCCTGCTGCAACGCACCCCCGCCCGTCAACCCGTGACTGCCGGCCTCTAGCCTGAAAAGCGGCTGACGATGCCGCAGGAAGAACGAATATGACAACGCAGAACATGTATAAAAAAATAGTGGTACCGCTGGACGGCTCTCCCCTGGCCGAGGTAGCCCTGCCTTATGCCGAAGTGGTAGCCGGAAAGATGGGTTCTGATATAGTGCTGCTAACGGTTCTCCCTTCGGAGGAGCCGGATGAGTACCTGAACCACCAGAATTATGCCGGGAAAATAGTTGATATCACCAAGCGGCAGGTGGATAAATATTCTGAAAATACAGGTAATAAATCTATCAAGGTAGGTACGGCCACACGGACCGGCAACCCCGCCGAAGGGATTCTGGACTATGTCGAGAAGGGTTACATGTGCCTGATTGTCATGGCGACCCACGGTCGTTCCGGCGTCGGGCGCTGGGCGGTAGGCAGCGTCGCGGATAAGATCGTCAGGGCAACTACGAGACAGCCGCTGCTGCTTATCAGGGCCAAAGGCGCCCACCCCGACGTACGCGCCAAGCGAATTCTAAAGAGAGGATTAATACCGCTGGACGGCTCTACGATAAGCGAAGCCGTAATCCCCTATTTCAGCGAGGTCGCCCTGCAACTACAGATGGAACTTACCTTACTTAGAGTAATCCCCAAGAACAACGGCTCACTTGCCAGCGCCGATGCCTATCTTGGTGACTGGTGCCGGCAGCTCGAAGATAAAGGCGTCAATGTAAAATACGAGGTAATGACCGGTTCTCCCGCGGAGCAGATTATCGACCTTGCCGACGAACTCGCCAGCGACCTTGTCGTCATGTCAACGCGCGGACAGACGGGCGTCAATCTCTGGTCCCTGGGGAGCGTAGCGCATAAAGTCCTGCTCGGGGGCAACACGCCGCTCCTGCTGATAAGGGCCTGATTCCCGAATTTATAAACCCTCAAAAGAACGCGCCTGCCCCATCCTTATACACTTGCTTAATTCACCTATCTCTGCTATTTTGGAAATGGCCGGTCGCGCAGCAGTCACCGCCACGAAAAACCGGCCACCCCTTAACAGGTATCATATCTCATTGACATGGACGACAGGTTATTTATAAAAAGGCTGGTGGTAGGCTCGCTATCAGCCAACTGCTGGATAGTCGGCTCGGAATCTGCCGGAGAAGGCATGGTAATCGACCCCGGAGGCAACTCCGAGGTTATTCAGAAAGCGATTGCCGAGTCCGGACTCGATATCAAAATAATCGTGCTGACTCACGGCCACTCCGACCACATCGCCGCTCTTCATGAGACCCTGGACATGACCGGCGCCGAGGTGGCCATCCACATCGAAGACGCGGATTTCCTGAAGGGGCGGGGTAACGTCAGTTCGCAGTTCGGCATTTCCTATAAAACCCCGCCTCCGCCGGACAGGCTGCTCCGGGGAGGCGATATCATCGACGTTGGCGGCTGGAGCTTCTCGGTAATACATACACCGGGCCATACTCCCGGCAGCATCTGCCTGCTCACCGACTATAAAGTATTTACCGGAGACACGCTTTTCCGCCGGGGTATCGGCACCACGCTGATGCCCGGCAGCAGCCGCCGCCAGCTGATAAACAGCATCCAAACCAGATTAATGATACTGCCGGATGACACTATCGTCTATCCCGGGCACGGCCGGGAGACAACAATCGGAGCCGAGCGCCGGGACAATCCCTATGTAACCGGCAAGCGCGATTCGGGCTACTGGTAGCCCCGATTAATCAATCCATCCCCCGTCTTTATCTTCACTTTCTTTTTTAGACTCATTACGTTCTGATTTACCTGAACATACTTCACTTTTTTCATCCCCTTTTTCCCGGTCCCCCTCCAGCCAATCTGTTTCACAAACCGGCAGATACTTCCGGTTGGCGAGGGGGATTTATCTTATAAATGTGATTTTTTTGTAAAGGTTGTCCCTTACTTTGTGATTTGGTTGTTATCCCTTGGTACTAAAGTAATCCCAGCACTTTCGTCAACAAGGTTAAGCACGTTAATAGTGAAATTAACTTCGATAAGGAAATATTAATAAACCCGTTTAACCGGGTTTTGGACGAATCAGCCCAAACGACCCAAAGGAGGCATGTCTTGGAAATAAAAACGGAAAATGCTTACCCGTTGTATATGACCACCGGTGCCGTGGCCCGGCACTGCGGTGTTAGCAAGGTAACGGTCTTGCGATGGATTGAAAAGGGAAACCTGATAGCCTTCAGGCTCCCCGGAGGCCAGAACCGGATACACCGGGATGACTTCTATGCTTTTGCGGAAAAACACAACATACCACTTAGAGGCGGCTAAAGGTAAATATCAGCCGTCCTTATTAGTTGAAAAACCTTCAGCAGGAGGCAAGTAGCAATGTTTATGTCGAGGAAATTACCCGTTTCAGCATTTAGTTTACTTTTTCGCGTTTTGGTTATAGCTATCTTTCTCATCGGGTTACTGCCAATCCCGGCGCTGGCAACAGTAAACGGCACTGTTGCCGGGCAGGTTACCGATAGTTCTACGAGTAACCCTGTTTCCAGCGTTTCCATTTCCGTCTTTGCATCCGGTTCCCAGACGCCAAGCTGGTTTGGGAACAGCGATAGCAGCGGGAACTATACTATCGAAGTTCCCGCAGGCAACAATTACCTGATATCCGCATTTAAAGAGGGATATGTCACCGGACATATCAGTGGAAAGAATGTTACCGATAATACCACGACCGTGGTAAACTTTTCGCTGGCTCCCGGAGGTATTATCCAAGGTACAGTTACAGATAATGCTACCAATCCTATTCAGAATGCCAATGTCCAGGCTTATCTCCCGGCATCACCGGAAACATTTTATAATTCCATGCCGACCGATGCCTCCGGACATTTCAGTCTTACCGTGCCCCCAGGGGAGGGATATACCATCGAGGCAGGCAAACAGGATGTCGGCGAGGCCGACCAGACCGGCATCTCGGCGGTTATAAGCTCCCCTACCACGGTAGATTTAACGCTGCTAATACCTCAACAACAGGACAGCACGCCGCCGGCCGATATTACCGACCTGGCGACCGCCGGTACAACCTCCAATAGTGTCAATCTTACCTGGACGGCGCCGGGCGACGATGGCACAGTCGGAACGGCTAACCAGTACGATATCCGCTACGCTACCTCTATTATCAATGATAATTCGAAGTTCGAGAGCGCCGCTCAAGCCCCCAACATCACGTCACCGCAGTCCGGCGGGGATACCGAGACCTTCACGGTCACCAGCTTGAGCGCTAATACCACCTATTTCTTTTCCATTAAGACCAAAGACGATATGAATATCTGGTCCGGCCTCTCCAACCCGGCCTCGGCCAACACCTCACCACCACCACTCACGCCTTACTTTACCATCAATCACAGTCAGGGCATGTCTTCCTTCATGCTCGCGGCCGGGGATAATATCACGGAGACAATCAATATAACCTCGGTTAACGATTTTGAGGGAACCGTTAACCTTCATTTCGGCGGACCTCCCGGGATAGAAAATTTTTCAACCGTATCGCCCATGCAGATTACCCTCACCGCCAACCAGACACAACAAATTACCCTGAACATCGGCACCGGCCCCTCCATGCCTTCCGGCACCTACCAGTGCGGTATGGGCGGACAGACGTCCGCTTACGGAGGACAGGAGAAGGGCTTCTTCCTTACAGTTATTATAGGCGTACCCGGACAGCCGATGTTATCGGCCTCGCCTCCGGTAATCGCCGCCGGCGGCCAGGTCAATTTCTTCGCCTCGCAGTTCCCTGCCAGCGGCAATATCACCCTGAAATGGGACTCCGGCCCCAATGCGGGAGTGACCATAGCGGAAGGCCAAGTTTCCGGCGACAGTACGTGGAACGTACAGGTGACGATACCGGCAGAAACGCCCGGCGGCAACTTTGCTATTAAGGCGCTTGCAGGGCAAGCCGGCGCCGTATGTCACATAACCGTAACCGCCGGTTCCGACCCCGATTACCTCCTGTCAGCCTCGCCGCAATTCGTCTCCATCACAACGGGTCAATCCGCTAATATTACCATTTACGTATCCTCCATTAACGGGTTCAATTCGGCTGTGTCTCTCATGGCAGGAACAGCCCCCGGGGTTACCAGCAGCCTGTCAGTCACCAGCGTTACACCCGCCAGCGAAGACACGGCTTCGGTCGTTCTCACCATCAACGTAGCCGAATGGGCATCTCCCAACGTATACCAGTTGAATATCGATGGTTCCTGCACAGACCCGTCTATAAACAAGGTTACCAACATTAATCTCGATATACAGCCACCGGCCGAGTGGGGACCCGGTATCTCCTTATCGCAGTCTTACGCACAGGCCGGAGATACCATAACGGTTTCCGGCTCTAACTTCCCGCCCTCATGTAACGGGGCCAATGTTACCATCATGGAAGCTTTCTCCGGTAATACGCTGCAAACGATACCGGCTACAATTGCCGTTAGTAACGGCAGTTTCACCGGGACGTTTAGCGTTCCATCGCAAATTCCCTCCGGCAACTATCGGATTAAAGCAATTGTACAGAGCACCGGCGACTTCGCCGAGAGGGACTTCCAGATTCTGGGAACCGGGGAAACGTTTTCCCTGGGAGTCTCACCGCAGTCGACCACCGTAGCCACAGAGGAAGGGCAAAACTCTTCATCGGTCTCGGTAAACATTTATTCCATGG
This sequence comes from Dehalococcoidales bacterium, assembly GCA_034430575.1. Classification (GTDB taxonomy): domain Bacteria; phylum Chloroflexota; class Dehalococcoidia; order Dehalococcoidales; family RBG-16-60-22; genus JAFGPF01. The sequence continues at coordinate 1,069 of DAOUDZ010000031.1, read as the reverse complement.
GCGGCAGCAACTCTACGGTCAACCTGGCCCTGGAGGGCGTGCCCAACTGGCTTACCTACCAGTTCGGCAATTTGCCGGTCAATACCGCCGCCGCCGGCGCTAACGCCATCTCGGTACCAGCCGGCGGTTCAGCCTCACGGAATCTGAACCTGACCGCCAGCATGTCGGCACCACCCGGCAACTACTCCATAACCGTCAAGGCATGGGTAACGGAAGGCGCCGAGCAACGGGTCTCCCTGGAACTGACCGTACAACCACCGGCCGGTTTCGGTATGACAGAGTTCAATTTGAGTCCCACCTTCGGCCAGGTCAACCAGCTGGTGAACTTCTCCGGCTCCGATTTTCTGGGCTGCACACCGAGCCAGGTCACCGAACTCCGGTTCGGCCCGGTTGATTTACTTACCTCGGATAACATGAGCACCATAATCGTACCTACCTCGGGTGATTCCGAGGGCAGGCTCTCAGGCACTTTCCGTGTCCCGTCTACACTTGGTCCCGGCACCTATTTTGTTGATATCATGGTGGGCTGGCCATCCGAGAACATGACCCCCACTAATAAGTTCTCCAGCAAATCATTTACCATAACCGGAGGTACTGATACCTTCGTGATTCAGGCATCCCCTTCGTCCCTCTGGGTCGAGCAGGGCAACCAGATAAGCACCATGATAAGGGTACAGGCAGTCGGCTCCACCTCACCGACAGTCGTTTTTTCGGTAGAAGGCTGCCCGTCTGATATTACCGCCAGCTTTACTTCGGACAATGTCACGGCACCTCCCGGCAGTATCGCCAGTACCGACCTCAACCTGAATATCAGCGAATGGATGCCCACCGGACACCACTCCTTTACGATAAAAGGTCAGCGGGCCGGCAGTGAAGAGGTGAACCGCATCCCCATTGATATTTACATAGCCCCACCCGAAGGTTACGACATGGCCTCCATATACCTTAATCCAACCGTAGGCTCAGCAGGAACCTGGATAACCATCAGCGGCAGCGGCTTCTCGGAGAACACCTCTCTGGCAAACCTGTATTTCGGACCGCCCAACGTACAGAACGACCAGATTGCCAA